>NZ_JBEZMA010000058.1:0-44450 GCF_040652415.1 Streptomyces sp. NPDC048255 | reverse complement strand
GTACGGCCGAGTACGAGCTGCGCTCCTCCGCCTTGCGATGCACCGCACCAGACGACGCGGGCTGATCCACGAAGATCGCCCGGACAGGACCTAGACGGCACGCTCCTGAACGGGATCCCAGGATTCCGGGTGATCTGGATCATCGGCCTGCGCGGCGGCACGCAGCGCCGCCTCAACCCGGCGGTTGCTGGTCATGGTCGACGTGACGGCGGTCATGGTGAGGAGGAGGCCGGCGGCGGTGTAGAGCGGGGTGCGTACGTCGTAGGTGGTGGCCAGCCAGCCGCCGAGGAAGGCGCCGAACGGGGCGGCGCACATGGCGAGCATGCGGGAGGTGGAGGCGACCCGGCCCATCAGGTGGGCGGGGACGATCGCCTGTCGGAGGGAGGGGCCGAGCACCATCGTGGCGCCCATGCCCGCTCCGCAGACGGCGAGCGCGAGGCCGGCGACGTACGGGTTCGGGGCGACGGCAAGGCCCAGGATGGCGAGTCCCTCGACTGCGGCCGTGCAGGTCAGCGCGGTGCCGGTGCCGAGTCGTCGGCCGAGGCGAGACGCGACGCCCGCACCGAGCAGACCGCCGGTGGCCTCCGCCGTGAGGAGCAGGCCGAAGCCGAAGGTATCGATGCCGAGACGATCGTGCGCGAAGAGGGCGAGTACGGTCTCCACGGCGAGGAAGGCGATGTTCCCGACCGCCGGACGCAGCGCGAGCCCGAGCAGCAACTGATCCCGGAATACGTACGAGGCGCCGGCCCGCGCCTGCCGCAGCAGCGACTCACGGGCCTGCGGTACGGGCCGGGGTGCGGCAGGCAGCGACCGTACGAGCAGTGCGGAGATCGCGAACGAGACCGCGTCGGCGAGCAGCGGAACCGCCCGCCCGAGCGCGAGCAGGGCACTGCCCGCGGGCGGCCCGGCGAAGCCGGACGCGGCGGTCTGGGTGCCGCGCAGGCGGGCGTTGGCGCGCTCCAGGAGCGCGGGGTCGCGGCCGAGCAGATCCGGCAGATAGGCCGTGGCGGCCGTGTCGAAGAAGAGTCCGCCGAGGCCGAGGAGGAAGGCGACTGCCGCGAGCAGTGGAATGCTCAGCACGTCGAGCACGGCCGCTGCCACCGGTATCGCGAGCAGCACCGCACGCGCCGCGTCCGCCACCCACATCGTGCGCCGGCGGTCCCAGCGGTCCACCAGCGCACCGCCGAGCACCCCGAAGAGCAGCCACGGCAGCGTTCCGGCGGCCGTGACGACGGCGAGCGCCATCGGATCCCGCGTCAGCGTCAACGCGAGCAGCGGCAGCGCGGCATGCGTCACCCCGTCACCGAGCGAGGACACCGTCTGTGCAGTCCACAGCCGTCCGAACCCGGCCGGCAGCTTCCGAACGTCTGAGGTCACTTGGCGTCCCCTTCGGCCTGCTCGCGCGGTGCCGGGTGGAACAGCGCGAAGACGAGTGACGCGTCCGGCAGCGACGGATCGGACAGCTCCCGGTACTCGTCCGCGAGTGCCTGCAGCCGCGCCCCCAGCTCCGCGAACTGCTCTTCGGTGAGCCGCAGATGCGCCATCCGGACGTGCCGCTCGCCATCCACCGGCGCTGCCTCCAGGTCCGCCACCGCATGCCGCATCAGCACATCCGGCCCTCCCTCGCCCGGATCCGGCAGCACGATCGCCCGCGCGGCCATTGCGTAGTACCGCTCGGTGACCCCCCGGACCTTCCGCGTTCGCACCACCTTCACCAGGCCGGCCCGCTCCAGCAGCCGTACGTGGTAGCTGGAACTCCCCTTCGCGAGGCCCACTCGCTCGGCGATCTGCGTGATCGTCGCGGGCTCGAAGCGGAGCACGGCCATGATCCGGTGACGCGTGAGATTGGAAACGGCGCGTAGCTGCTCGTCAGTGGTGACGTGGAACGTCTCAGGAAGATCATCGGTAGGCATGCCCCTAATGGTCAACACTTCTTGACCATTAGGCAAGGGTTTTTTGTTCGGGCTTCCGGAATCGGCTGTCCAGCACGTGAGGCCTTCGCTCCCGGGGTTGGCCTCGTGACGACCGCAGTCAGGGAATGCGGTCCGGGGTGTTGCTGAGTGGATGTCAGGAGTTGCGTGGGGTTACCAGGCCGGATTCGTAGGCGAGGACCACGAGCTGGGCGCGGTCGCGGGCGTGGAGCTTGGTCATGGCTCGGTTGACGTGGGTTTTCGCGGTCAGAGGGCTGATCACCATGCGGTCCGCGATCTCGTCGTTGGACAGGCCCTGTGCGACCAGTACGACGGCTTCACGTTCGCGGCTGGTCAGTTCTTCCAGTGCTGGCTCCGTGGTGCTGGGGAGCGGCTGACTGACGTACCGGTTGATGAGCTTGCGGGTGATCGAGGGCGCGAGCAGGGCGTCGCCGCGCGCGGCAACGCGTACGGCGTGCAGGAAGTCCTCCGGCACGATGTCCTTGACGAGGAATCCGGCGGCGCCGGCGCGCAGGGCGTTGAAGACGTATTCGTCCAGGCCGTAGTTGGTGAGGATGACGACGTGCACCCCGGCCAGGGCCGGGTCGGCTGCGATGCGCCGGGTCGCCTCGATGCCGTCCATGACCGGCATCTGGATGTCGATGAGCGCGATGTCGGGCACGTGCTTCATGGCGAGCTGCAGCCCTTCGGCACCGTTGGCGGCCTCGGCCACCACCTCGATGTCGTCCTCCAGGTCGAGGAGCGCACGGAATCCGCTGCGGATGAGCGGTTGATCGTCGACCAGCAGAACCCGGATCACGAGGCTCGCTCCACGGGGAGTTCGGCCTGGACGGTGAAGCCGCCCTCGCCGCGCGGTGCTGCCCGCAGGCGGCCTCCGAGGGCGGTGACGCGTTCGCGCATCCCGAGCAGTCCCATGCCGGGGACCGGGGCGGCGTGCGGTGTGGCCTTGCCGTCGTCATCGACCTGGAGACCGATGGCGTCCGGGCGGTACTCGATGCGAACCGATGCCGAGGTGGCGTCCGCGTGGCGGGCGATGTTGGTGAGTGACTCCTGGACGATCCGGTAGACGGTACGGCCCACCGCGGCCGGGACATCGTGCCGCTGCCCCTCGATCGTCAGCGTGGCCTCCAGGCCCGTCCCGCCGGCCCGCTCCACCAGTTCCGGCAGGTGGTCGAGACCGTGCGGCGGGGTCGTGTCGTCGTCGCGCAGGGCCTCCAGGGTTGCCCGGAGCTCCCGGGCCGCCTCACGGCCGGCCTCCCGGATCGCCAGCAGTGCCTCCGGTACTTGTTCGCCGCGCTTTCGGGCCACGTGGACGGCCACTTCGGACTGCACCTTGATGACCGAGATCTGGTGGGTGAGGGAATCGTGCAGCTCCCGCGCGATGTGCAGCCGCTCCTCGTCGGCGCGGCGCCGTGCGGTCTCCTCCCGGGTGCGCTCGGCTTCGTCCGCGCGCCGCTCGGCCTGCCGCAGGGCTTCACCTGCCGCCCCGGCCGCGATCAGCCAGGCAATCTCAAGGGCGCCGCGGGCCTGCGCGAACGCCTCGCCCGTGTCGTGCAGGCCCGAGACCAGGGCCGCGAGGGGAAGAGCCGCCAGCACGGCCACGCTCGCTGCCACCGTGACGATGCGGTGTCCGGCCCGCATCGCCGCGTACACCGCGAAGAGGAACGCGACGGCAGCCACGTCGAACCCTGTCGCCTGGTACCCCACCGCGCAGGCCCCGGTGACGGCCAGTACGGCAACCGGAGCCCGGCGGCCAGCCGCCAGCGCCAGGCCACCGACCACCAGCAACGCGTATCCGAGCAGGTCAGGGCCGGTGGCAGAGTGTTGCCCGGACAGCCCCGTGACCAGGAGCGCCCCCGCCACACCGACGGCTATCAGCCAGTCTCTGACACCGGCCCGAACGTGGAACCGTCGATTGCTCATGCGCGCACCGTAGCCGGAGGCTGCCGCGGGCGGATCCCGCTCGCGGACGAGCGGCCGACTACCGCACACGCAGTAGTTCCGCGGCGCCTGCCGCGTCCGTGGTAGGGCGAAGTGCCTGCGGCTGCTGGACGACCTGTGGCGGCTCCCGCCGACATGCTCGGACCACATCCAGTCGTAGGAAGAGAAGGAGCACCTTGATGTCCGCTCGTCGCTTGATCGCCGCCGCCCCGGCCGCCCTGCTCGGAGGCCTCGGTCTCGCCACACCCGCGGCAGCGCACGCCTCGGTCCAGCCCGTCGCCGTCAGCGTCACCGACTTCAGCCTCGGGAGGCTCGGAGCCACCACCGGCGGGCTGCTGGGGCTGGCCGCCGTGGTCATCGCCGTGCTCGCGCTGACCCGACCCGCCGGTCGTCTCGGCATTGCCAACGGGTCGCTCGGGGCCACAGTGGCCGTGGTCGCGGGGCTGATCGCCATGGCCCTCGGCGGGCTGGTCGCGGCCACCGCCGACGGTGGACTCGGCACCGGCAACGGGCTGGGCGGAGCCTACGTGGCCCTGCTGCTCGGGCTGACCGGCACTGCATGGGGCGGACGAGCTCTGACCCGCTCCCGCCGCACCCGCTGACCACCCCGAAACCCCGACGACCTCGCCGGCCGGACTCCGGCCGTCCTCGTCGGGGCCGACCACCCGCTCGACGCACTTACCGTGACGCACCCGGCACCCGACCCTACGGTGGCATCATGAGCGACCCGGAGAAGAACAAGGCCACGGCTCAGGCGTTCTACGACCTGATGTTCAACCAGTGCCGCCCCGCCGAGGCCATCGACCTGTACGCCGGCGACACCTACATCCAGCACAATCCACACGTCGGCGACGGCAAGCAGGCATTCATCGACTACTTCGAGCGCATGGCCGCCGAGTACCCGGGCAAGCGGGTGGAGGTCAAGCGCGCCTTCGCCGAAGGCGACCACGTGATCCTGCACTGCCACCAGACCTGGCCCGAGGAGGAGTACGCCGGCATCGACATCTTCCGCTTCGGCGCAGGCGGCAAGATCGTCGAACACTGGGACGTCCTCCAGGTGATCCCGCCCACCTCCAAGAACGACAACACCATGTTCTGACCCTCGCCCCGCGCACGCCGATCTGCCGCACTGCAACGCTCACACGTAACCGCCAACGGCCGCCCCCACCGGTAGGCAGAGCGCCAGCCGACCGCATCAATCGTCGCGGTGAATAGCGCAGGTTCGGAACACTGCCTCTTCACTCTGGCATCTGCCCATCGGGGGACGCTTCGGCAGTGCGGGAGTCAGTGCGTCAGGCCGGACATCGCGTCGCCGACGTACTTGGAGCCCAGAACGGCGAACAGAACGGCGAACAGAACGGTCATGATTGCCGCCGTGTGGGCGGACATCCATGTCTTCCAACCGTTGAGGATCTGCGCCGCGCGGGTTCCGCCGAACAGGAACACGGCGACTGGCACCGCCGTGCACAACGAGGCCACGAGCACCATCACGACCACCGCCACGGTCTTGCCGCGCGGGTCGGCGCCGCTGCCGGCGATGGCGACCGTGCCCCCGAGGATCAGGACCAGGTTCTTGGGGTTGGCCACCGCGAGCAAGGAGGCCAGGCTCACGGCCTTGGCGGGGGTGAACCGGTCGATCGCCGCCATCCACTTGGGGGCGTGGGCCGGGTGGCCCTCGCGGGGCCTGCCCTCGCCGATCTTGCGGTATCCCCACGCCCGGTAAGCAGCCGACGCGGCCTTGCTCGCCGGGTGGACGTTCAACAGCACCCGCTCGGCTCCGATGCCGTCGAACAGCGTCTTGTGCAGACGCCGCGCCACACCGTGTCCGCGCCAGGGTCCGCGCACGGCGAGTTCCATGAGCCCGAAGGTGCGGTGCCCGTCCTCGCGCCGCATGTCGTCGGGCACGGGCTCGGTCAGTTCGTCCCACCACACGGCGTCGGGGCCGAGCAGGTAGCCGTATGCCATGCCGATCGGCTCGCCCTCCATAATGCAGCTGTTTTCAAGTACCGCACCTCAGCCACGAATTGACCTGTAATGACGCGGCCATGACATTGAGTTTCAGGCTACCTTGCCAAACGATCCGGCTAGCACGCGCACTTGGGACGCCCACCAACCAGAGAAGAATGAGGGCCTCATGAAATCAAAGTTAGCCACAGTAACCGTTCTCGGCGTGGCTGCGATCGGAATGACTCTGACCGCACCTGCCGCTCACGCCGCCTCCCCCTCCCCTACCTCCGCAGTGAGCTGCCAGAACTGGACCGTGAGCAGCGCACAGGGCAAAGGCTCCGGCACACACTGCTCCGACGGTGTCGTGTCCGGCTGGGTAGAGGACACCAAGGCCGACGGACGCTGTCCGTACGTGCGACTCAACACCAGCAGCGGCGCCAAGGACAGTCCATGGGTCGGGCCCAAGGGGGCCAAGAAGCACTTCTCCTTCTCAGGAGTCTGGGGCTCTGTGACGTACTCCATGGGTTGGGTCAACTGCTGACCCAACCCCAGACTTCTGAAGGAGCCGGGGCTTGGGATTCCGTCAGCCCAAGCCCCGTAGCACCACTTCCGCCGCCTCGCCCCTCTGAGCCGGGACGCGGGGGGCGTGGTCCAGAAGAAACCGCCGGCCCTGCGCTGGATCGCTCCCTGCCGGCGGGAGGCCGGGCAGGAAGACCTGCGTGGACCTGTGACTGCATCCAGCGCGACGCATGCAAGTCTGCCCGCGTCGTAGAAGGCCTTCACCCCGTTGCTCCTGCAGCCAGGCGGCTCGAGTACGACGCGTCACTTTCCGTCAGTGATGTAGTAGTCGTTCTTGAGGTACTCCAGGGTGTAGCTGCCGAGGTCGCTCTCGGAGAAGGAGGCGGAGGCTCTGACCGCTTCGAGCGGAATCTCGATCTTCTCGGGCGTGATCACGGCGACGTGCTGCGGATCAACCGTCGCGGTTTGCAGCGCCTTCTTCTGCGCGGGTGAAATCATCTGGAACACAACGACGTACGTAGACGTGCACGGACCGAAGCCCATGTCCTGCGCCTTCTTCGCGCCGGGCCCGGCCACTTCGCAAACCGTGTTGATGTCCTCATGGCCGAGGGCGTGGAGGTACTGCTCGTACCGCTGGATCGCGCGCTCCTTGGTCCTGGGCGCGGGCAGCACACTGGTCGGGGTGGGCGACGGCTTCTCGGTTCCAGTCGACGCGGACGGCGTGGCCAACGGCTCTTCTGCCCGTGTGGACGCGGACGGCTGCGAGGGCTTCGCGTCCGCGTTCTCCTTCGATTTCTCCGGACCGCACGCGCACGCCATCAGCGCCACGCACGCCGATACCGCCACGCTCACCATCGTCCGCGTTCTCATCCGGTTCCCTTCACCAGCCGACTACACATCAAGAGGTCACGCAGGATCCCGAGGAACGGTTCCCGAGCCGGTCCAGGAATCGTGATCGGTGCCGCGCTCGTCGTCATCCCCGCCGACGCCCGTGAGTCGATCGCCCCACCGACGCGCGTGCGGATGCCGTGCCGGGCTCGAAGGGTAGCCGCCGCCACCCGCGACGGCCACATTCCCGGACACCGGTCCGGGACGGTGATCAGCGTCCGTAGCGCTCGCATCGCAGAGGCTTGGAGCCGTCGTCGAGGCAGATCCGCACAACCGCGGCTCCGCCGGGAACGGGCGCCCCCGCGGAGAAGCTGAACTTCTCGCTTTCGCCGCATGCGATTCCGGGGGTGACGGCGTACCCCAATTGCTTGTTCGCACTGGCCAGAGCGAACGCAGTGGTCTGCCGGCAACTCGCCGAGGAGACCGACTTCTGCTCTCCCGCCACGGTGACCGACCGGTCGTACCAGGTGATCGTGCCCCTCGTGTACGTGTTCCCGACGGTGACGTCGAACTCGCTGATCGGGTAGCTGGAAGTGTGGGCGCCGGCGCCGGCCGGGGGCGCGGCCAAGAGCATGCCCGTGGTCAGTGCGACGGCGCTGAGGGTAGCGGCCAGGTGAATGCACACGCCATCTCCGGGAGTTGGGCCTGTCGCGGCTGTCGGTCAAGGACCTCTGGTCTCCTGGTCGGGATCGACCGCGTCCACATCCCCCGACTGATGGGCGAGCGCGCCACCTCGCCCGGATGGACAACTCCGATGCTCATCGTGGACGTGTGCACGGACGGCCGGGTGGGGGGCGGACGCACTATCTGATGTGCGGAGGGGGCTGGGGGTGTCGTACCGTGGACCAGTTGCTCAGCCCGTAGGCATAGGCGGCAGCGTCAGTCTTCCTGTTCCTTCTGTGGTGATCTTGAGGTGACTTCGCATCCCCCAGGCCCTGTAGCGGTCCGCATTCCCCCACGTTCTGAGTCTTCGAACGTGTCCGGGGGCGGACGTCGCACTGGCCTGAGTTGCGTCACCCACCCCCGCAGTTTCCTGTCTTTTCCCGGGTGCAGCTCTGCCGACTGCCCCGGGTTTGGTGTTTTCCGGCCCCGGCGCGGCTGACGGCAGGGCTCCCCCGATTCCTTGAATCAGGAGTCCCACAAGTGTCCTCCCCCGCGCTCGGCAACGAGCCGCAGCACACCGCCGAGCCCCCGGCTCACGACGTACCGGGCCGGTCGTCGAAGATGACCCGGGCCGCCCGGATCGCCCTCGTGGTGCTCCTGGTCGCCGAGCTCATGGACATCCTCGACCAGTCGGTCGTCCTCACCGCCCTGCCCGCCGTCCAGGAGTCGACCGGCGCCGGACCGGCCGCGGTCCAGTGGCTGACCGCCGGCTACTCGCTGACCGTCGCTGTCGGGCTGATCACCGGCGGGCGGCTCGGCGACATCCACGGCCGACGCAAGGTCCTCCTGATCGGCACCGTCGTGTTCACGATGGCCTCGCTGCTGTGCGGCATCGCCAGCGGCCCCGGCGTGCTGATCGCCGCCCGCGTTCTGCAGGGCGCCGGAGTCGCCGTGATGATCCCGCAGGTCCTGGCCACCCTCCACGTCACCTTCGACGGCGAGAACCGCAGCAGGGCCTTCGGCCTGTACGGGGCCGTCCTGTCGCTCGCCAACGTTCTGGGGCCGGTGCTGGGCGGCGCGCTCACCGAGGCCGACCTGTTCGGACTGTCCTGGCGGCCGATCTTCCTGATCAACGTGCCCGTCGGTCTCGCCGTGATCATCCTCGGACGCAAGTTCATCCCCGAGTCGACCGCACAGAAGGCCGGCCGGCTCGACCTCACCGGCATGCTGCTGTCCGCACTGGCCGTGGTCCTGATCATCTTCCCGCTCACCGAGGGCCACACCCACCACTGGCCCCTGTGGTGCTTCGCCATGCTCGCCTGCGGTCTCCTCGTGCTCGGCGTCTTCCTGCGCCACCAGCAGCGCAGGCAGGACGACGCCCCGCTCGTGGCACTGTCCCTCTTCCGGGGCAAGCAGTTCTCCGGCGGCCTGTCCGCGCAGCTGATGCTCGGCCTGCTGTGCGGCCTGTTCTTCATGACCTGGACGCTGTACCTCCAGCGCGGCCTGGGCATGAGTCCGCTGATGGCGGCCGCGGCTTTCGTGCTGCTCGCTCTCGGAGAACTGGCCGGTGCGACGACCGCGATGAAGTCCGCCGGGCGTTTCGGGCGCCGCCTGCCCCAGGCCGGAGCTCTGATCGCCCTCGCCTCAATGGCGTCCTACGGGTTCCAGGTCAGCAGCCGACAGCCCGACCTGACCCTCCTCACGATGACCGTCCCGGTCGTGCTGCTCGGCTTCGGCCTCGGCATGGTCGGCGGCCCGCTCGCCGACATGGCGCTCGCCAACGTCCCGCACGAGAACGCCGGTTCCGCCTCGGGCCTGTTCAACACCGCCATGCATCTGGGCATCGCCCTGGGCACCGCGCTGACCGCCCTCGTGTTCTTCTCCGCCACCGGCGGCTCGCCCGACGGTGCGATCAACCGCACCGCTTTCACCGGTGTCCTCTGGTGGGTCGGCGGCGCCCTCGCCGTGATGTGGGCCCTGATGTTCTGCCTGCCCAAGCAAGCGAACAGCCAGGCCTTCGCGTGCCGGCCGGTCCCCAGGTCCTCGTAGAGGCGCACCCAGCCGCCGAAGCGGCCCCGAAGCGGCCTTGTACCGCTCAGTCCTCCCAGTCCTCGTCGTCGCCGCCGCGCATGGTGCGCCATCCCTGGAGGGCTTCCAACGCCTGCCGCGCCAACTGGGCGTACTGCACCGGGCACTCCCACAGCTCGCGGGCCGAGAGCTCGGCGGGCACGGGGGTGTCCGGGTGGTCCTCCGGCGCGTACAGGTGGACCACCGCGCGGTACCGGGACCGCACGGTGGAATCGGCGGTGGACCAGGGGTGCTGCGGATGCTCGCAGGAGACGTCCAGGTCGATGGTGGCGAGCGCGGCGGCCAGGTCGCGCGCGTACGAGGGCGGCAGACCCCCGTACGTCTGGGCGATGCCCATCCACAGGCACAGGAACAAGCCGATCCGCTCCTCGTCCCGCACCTGTCCGGTGAGCCAGCGGCGGGCGGACCACAGGGCGACCGGGCCGGTGTTGTCCTCCCAGCTACGGCTGATCGCCCCCTGCATGGCGACGAGGTCGAGGCGGCCGTCGTCCCGGACGAACTGCGCGTCCAGATGGGAGACGTCGATGCCGCCGAAGAGCTCCTGGTGCGCCTCGTGCATGCGGCGCAGCGCCTCATCGGCGAGGTCCGCGAGGAACCCCTCGCAGTCGAACACCGCCAGCTCCTCCTCGTCGAGACCGTAGTCCTCGGCGAATGCGGTCCGTCCGGCCTCGGTCAGCATGCTCACCCCCGCCTCGACCTGGTACTCCGAGTCCAGCCGCGCGGGGTGGGCGCCGGCCGGGCAGGTGCAGGAGGCCCGGTCCAACTGCGCACGCAACCCGTCCAGGGCCTGTATGTACGACGCGAACAGGGACTTGCTGAAGATGCGTGCACCGACGTACCAGCAGGTGGCATGCAGGAGCATCGTGTACCCGGTCCGCTCCCGGCGGCCCTCCGGCGTGGCGTCGCGGCCGAGCGCCTCCGCCGCGTCGTCGGCGAGTACGGCGAGGGTCGATTCGGGATCCGCATAGGGGTAGTCGCTGACGATCCCGGACAGGTCGGAGATCAGTTCGCGGTGGTCGGCAGGCAGCATGGGCGTCACTTCAGTCACATCCGTAACCGACGATTGCGCAAGTCGAACGGTTCCCCCGGCGCACGCGACCGATGGACCGCTCGGCCCCGTCCTGATCCGGAGGGCGGGGAAGCACGCGGCGCTCTGCATGAGGATGTCGAGCCGGTTCGGGTTCAGGGGCGCCGCCCGACGTGGGCCAGGACGTCCTCTCCTGGCGGGAACTGACCCACATCGCCCGCAGCCATGCAGTGCAGTCTGCCGTCGTGGACCGCCAGGGCCGGTGTACCGAGGGCGGTGACCGGGGGTGCCGGTGTGCTGGCGCTCCAGGTGCTTCCGGTGGTCGTGGTAGTGGTAGTGGTCAGGAGACGGGTGTCACCGGGCCCTGTCCATTTCAGAGTCAGCTCGTAGCGGCCGGCCGGCCCTGCGTGGAGGCGCCAGCCGTCGAGCCTGCCGGGCCGTGCGGTCAGAGCGCGGATCGCGGCGCGGTCGAAGCCGATGGTCCGCTGCGCGAGCAGCTGGTCCTCGCTGCGCCAGACGTGCATGACCGACGAGACGAGTACGGAGATGAGCCCCAGGATCGCCGGGGCCTCGTGGCCGGTAGCTTCCGCGGGCTCCGGGTTGCGCCCGATGCAGAGCGTGCCCTGTGAGAGGTAGTCGGAGATCTTCCACAAGTCCTGGATCAGCCGTTCGTGTCCTGCCGAGTTGGTGTGGTCAGCTGCCCATACCTCGATGTGAGCCATGAACGCGTGGTCGACGAGGCCGTCGAAGAGTACGTCTTCGGGGTCGAAGTGCGCTTGGCTGCCTGCCGGCGTGCTGGCGTAGCACCGTGTGAAGCTTGCACGCTGGGTGCGGTCGAGGTCCCCGCTGCGGTCAGCGCCCAGTAGATCGCTTTGCCGCCGGCCCGGCTGGACCTTCTTGCATGGGAGAAGCCCGACAGCGCCACCCGGGCATGGATCGGGGGTAAGCCGGCGGTGGACTCGGGCGGCCGCTGTCCGGAAGCGGTCACCATCGTCGCCCCGTATCCGTAGGCGTCGGCGGCCGCGGCGGCCTCTGCGCTCCCGGGGCCCCTGCCAAGGGCAGCGTCAAGGTCCACGAGGCTGATGTTGGGCTGCCCCAAGATCTCCGGCCGCAGCGCGGGCAGGTCCGCGAACAGATCCGCAACCGAGTACCCCTCCGTGAGGGCGCGGGAGGTCAGGGTGCCGGGAAACAACTGCGGCGCGTTCCTCACCGACGACTCCTGCGTGAACACGCTCCCGATCTCACAGATCTCGTCCCGCGACATCCTCGATCGCAGCGGCTTGTGACCTGACTAGCCGGCCCGAGCTGGTTGGGCCCGGTCACGCCGGTGGGGGGAGAAACTGCCGCTGGTCGGGCGGTGGCCGTCACGAAGCCTCAGGAAGTTCCGCGGCATCCTGAGGCACATTCATCATGACGCGTACGAGGCAGCGTCGGCGGGCGGGGTCGGGGTGGTCCTCGTAGGATGTACGGCCGTGCAGAACGCGGCGGTCGTCGATGACGAGGCAGTCGCCCTCCTCAAGCGGGATCGTCACCTTCAGCTCGGGCCGGGAGAGCACCTGGCGCAGCATGTCGAGGGCCTCGCACCGGTCGGGCGGTATCGGCTCGCCGATCAGTTCGGCGGCCGTCTCGATGCGTTTGAGGTTGCATCGGATCTGGACGCGGCCGCCGGTGTCTTCGAAGACCGGCGCCCGTACCACAGGGCTCTGGCCTCGAGGTGTGACGTGGCGGCGGTCCACCGGGTAGGGCGTGTGGAGCAGGGCCAGTGCGCGGGGGGATGTCTCGCGGAGGATGCGGTGCACCGTCCAGCCGTCCACCAGCACGGAATCTCCGCCCTGCGCGGCTGTGCGGTGGGTGAAGAGAGCGACGCAGTCGGGCTCGTGCCCGAAGGGGGTGACTGCCCGGTCGTTGTGCAGGTGCAGGTAGCCGCGCGACTTGGACGTGTACGCGTTCTCGCGGAAGCGGCGGTCGTCGGTGTGCTGCGAGACGCCCTCGTCCCGTACGAGCCATGCCAGGGAGGTGTCGGCGCCCCGTCCCTGCAAAAGCGGTTCGCCCAGGTGGCGGAGCATCCGCGTCGCGAACTCCTGGGCCGCCCGGGTGCCCAGGGCTCCGGCAGGCGTGCCCGTAACCACCGCGAAGCCACGGCCGTCGAGCACCTCGGTGCGTAATCGCCGGGCCAAGAGGGCGTGGTCGCAGTCGTAGGGGAGGCGGTACGCGGCCGCCGAGACGAAGGTCTGCCCTGTCCAGCCGTTCATGGAATCCCACGTCATCTCATCGTCCCTTTCGGATGGGCACCCTCTCCGTCAGGGTAGGAGGCAGGGTGGGCACGGAGAAGACCCCCACGAGGAGCCTCGGATGCAGTACAGACGGTTGGGACGTGGCGGCCCGACGGTGTCGGCGATGGGCCTGGGCTGCATGGGCATGTCCGACTTCTACGGACCCGCCGACGAGACGGAGTCGATCGCCACGATCCACCGCGCACTCGATACGGGCCTCACATTCCTCGACACGGCCGACATGTACGGCCCTTACACGAATGAGGAGTTGGTGGGACGAGCCATCGCAGCGCGCCGCGACAAGGCGTTCCTGGCATCCAAGTTCGGTGTCGTACGCTCCGGCGACCGCAGGGCGCGACGGGTCGACTCGACCCCCGCCTACGCCAAGAAGGCCTGCACCGACTCGATGAGGCGGCTCGGTGTGGACCACCTCGACCTCTACTACCTGCACCGCCGCAACCCGGCCGTCCCCATCGAGGACACGGTCGGCGCCATGAGCGAGCTGGTGGCCGAGGGCAAGGTCCGCCACATCGGCCTGTCGGAGGTCAGCGCCGACACCTTGCGCCGGGCCTGCGCCACAGCCCCGATCGCAGCCCTGCAGAGCGAGTACTCCCTCTGGACACGCGGCCTGGAGCGGGAGATCCTGCCCGCCGCGCGCGAACTCGGTGTCGCGCTGGTGGCGTACTCGCCACTCGGCCGCGGCCTCCTCGCCGGAACCATGGCCGGGGTGGACGCCCTGGCCTCCGACGACATCCGCCGCGATCAACCCCGCTTCCGCGCGGAGAACCTGACAGCCAACCTGCGCCTGGTACAACGCCTACGGGCACTGGCACATCACCTCGGCTGCACTCCCGCGCAACTGGCGCTCGCCTGGCTGCTGGCACAGTCGGACAGCGTGATCCCCCTGCCCGGCATCCGCCGCCGCACGCACCTCGACGAAAACACCGGTGCCCTCGCGATCACCCTCTCCGCCGAACAGACACGGCTGATCACCGACGCGATCCCAGAAGCCGCCGGCGACCGCGCACCGGACCTGTCCCGACTGGAAAGATAGCCAGGGCAGCTCAGCGGCGCTGTCATCTACATCAGGGACTCCTAGAGGTGTGGCGCCATCTCCCGGCCTTCGACGGGCGCCAGGTCCGCCATGAAGCGCCGTCGCATGCCCAGCTGGCTGCGGTAAGCAGGTGCCCGGGCGGGGAGTGTCCTGATCTCAGGTGAGATGTCTTGGTGATCACGGCTGTTGGAAGGTGCACCTGCGCGCCGAGGGCCAGGCCGGGCGCACGCACACATACGCGAACACCTACCCTGGTGCGCGCCATGTGGCGAATTTCGAACAGTGCAACGAACGGGATGTGACAGGTGACGGAGGCGAACGGCGCGGATCTGGTCGGCGAGGTTCTGGGCGGGCGATACCGCGTGACCGCCATGATCGGCCGCGGTGGCATGGGTGTGGTCGCCCGGGCGGTGGACCAGTTGCTGAACCGCGAGGTCGCCGTCAAGGTCCTGCGGGCCTACACCGACGCCTCCCCGGCCGAACTGGCCGATCTGCGGGTCCGGATGCAGAGGGAGGCGCAGGCCGCCGCCCGCATCCGGCACAGCGGTGTGGTCACCGTGCACGACGTGGTCGAGGAGAACGGGCTGCCGGTCATCGTCATGGAGCTGGTCGAAGGGCCCTCCCTCGACGCTGTGCTGGCGGAGCGTGGCTCAATGGATCCGCGCGAAGCGGCCGCGATCGGCGCCAAGCTGATGGACGCGCTCGATGCGGCACACCGGGCCGGGGTCCTCCACCGGGACGTCAAGCCCGGCAACGTGCTGCTTGAGCACAGCGGCCGGGTCGTGCTCACCGACTTCGGCATCGCCAGCATGGAGACCTCCGGCGACGAGGCCCTGGCCAAGCTGACCCAGAGCGGTCAGATCATCGGCTCCCTCGACTATCTGCCACCCGAGCGGGCACAGGGCCAGGTACCGGGTGCCGCGTCGGACATCTGGGCGCTCGGCATGACGCTGTACGCGGCCGTGGAGGGCGCTGCGCCCTTCCGCCGTACGTCGGTGTGGTCCACGCTGGCGGCGATCGTCGGCGAACCGCTGCCTGAGCCCCGGTGCGCCGGACCGCTCACCCCGGTGTTGCAAGCGCTGATGGCCAAGGACCCGCTGCAGCGGCCCGACGCCGGGCAGGCGCGCGAGATGCTGGAGGCCGTCGCCGGCGGCAGGGGGGCGGACCTCCCGGCGGCACCGGCGCCCCAGCCCGTCACTCCGCCGGGCTTCGGTCCCGCCCTCGCCGTGCCGCTCTCCCCGCCCGCCCCCCAGCCCGTCGCTTCCTACTCCCCCGGCGCGTACGCTGCCCCTCCGCCGGCGGGCGCCGCGCAGCCGGGCATGGCGCAGCCGGGCATACCCGCCGATCACAACAGCCGTTCCGAAACCCGTGCCACGACGGTCCGCGCGCGGCGCCGCACCCGTACCATCGTCGCGGTGGCAGCCGCCACCGTCCTCACCTGCGGCGGAGTCGCCTACGCTGTGATGGACATGCGAGGCGCCGAGGGCAGAGGTGGGTCGAACACGGCGCTGCCCACGGCGAGCACGGCCGACGACGCGACCTCCCCGGGGAACCTGACCTCCATCAGCCCCGGCGAGAAGTCGTCCAGCACCCCCTCGAAGAAGGATGAGGCCCGAGCGACAGGTCCCACGTCAGCGCCCAGCAACGCTGGTGACAAGCCGGCAGGGAACCCGTCAGCCTCTCCGAAGGCAACGCCCAGTTCCACGGTGAAGGAGCCCACCCCGGTGTCGACGGCGTGCACCGGCTGGGCCCACTCGAACCGCAGCGATGGCTACGGCAAAGCGGCCCAGAACACCCACCTCTACACCGGGCCGTACGCGGAGTGCTCCTATGTGACCGAGGTCAAGTCCGGCGCGAAGATCTACTACCACTGCTATGTCACCAATGCCCATGCCAACAAGTGGATCTACGCCCGTATCGCGGGCACGGAAACCGAAGGCTGGGTGGTCGGCGAAAAATCCACCCTGGACAGCGGCACACTGGCCCGCTGTTAAGACTGATCCGCGATTCACCAGAGGGTGACTTGCGGGTCGCAGCCGGGGCGTCGTCCGGGCGCTGCGGACCCTCCTCGGCCGCCGAGTCCATGAGGACGGTGGCCGAAGGGTCCGTTCCACTTCGGCGGGGTCATTCTCGTCCGGAGTCGGGACCGTCCGTGGGTGGTTCCGGCAGCCAGTCGCGGGTCGGGTCGTACTCCAGCCATCTGCTTCGGCCTGCTTCCTCAGCGCAGGCGGCGGCGAGGCCGTTCAGTGCCGGGTGTCCGTTTCCGGAGCGCCACAGCAGCGACCAGGCGTACAGCGGCGTGGGATCGATCAGGGGAACGGAGCGCAATCCGGGGACCTGCGGCAGTGGCACATCGGCAGGCACCAGCGAGAACCGTCGCGGCTCTTCCGCCACCTCGGCGAGGAAGTGGGCGAGCCCCAGGTTGACGCTCGTTGCCCTGTTCTGGATGCCGAATCGGTCGGCGAAGCGGTGGAGGAAGTCGAGCCGTTCCAGTGCACCGGGTGCCCACAGCACGCTGTCGCGCAACTGGTCCGGCCGCAGAGCCGGTTCAGCCGCGAGCGGGTGGTCCGTGCTCAGTACTGCGTCCACCGGTTCGAGGCGGATGAGGCGGTGTGCCAGCCCGGCAGGCAGCGGCGGGTGGACTCGGCCGAAAGCCGCGTCGATGTCGCCACGCAGCAGCGCCGTCGTCACCGACGGCAGATCGCGCCCGTGCCCCAGCACCAGTTCTCCGGCTCGTCCGGCAACCTGGGCCAGCGTCCGCATCGGCGCGTAGAGGTGCCCCCAGACGTCTACACGCAGCGGCTGTCGCTTCCCGGACACCGCCGCGACCGCGGCGTCGGCGGCGGCCACGGTGTGCCGGGCTGGTGGGAGAAAGCGCTGTCCGGCCTCGGTGAGGCGTACTCCGTTGCCGCCGCGCTGGAACAGCTCGGTGCCGAGCAGAGTTTCCAGGCGCGCGATCCTCTTGGACAGCGCTTGCTGGGAGATCGAGAGCGTCCCGGCCGCCCGACCGAAGTGCAGTTCCTCGGCGGTGCGCACAAAGGCACGTACCTGCGCCAAGTCGAGATCCATGGCTCCCACCATAGGCGACAACCAAAAGTTGTCGGCTTTGCTTGTTCGTTGTTGGATCGGGGGGCAGCCGTGGGGGTTGCATCCCCTCTATGCAAAGACTGATTCCCACGGGAGAGGCGGCGCGACCGGTCGCCTTCGCCGAGGTCTCCCAGCCCGTGCCGGAGCCCGGTGAGGCATTGATCAAAGTCGAGGCGTTCGCCCCGAACCGGGGCGAGACATTCCTTCTCGAACGCCCCCGGCCGGAGCTGCTGCCCGGCAAGGACATCGCAGGACTCGTCGTACAGGCGGCAGCCGACGGCTCCGGCCCCGGCATCGGCACCCGCGTGGTCGGGCACCCGGCGCAGGGCGGCTGGGCCGAGTACGCCGCCGTGCCCACGCACTCGCTCGCGGTTCTCCCGGACAGCATCGACAGCGCACGGGCGGCGGCTCTTCCCCTGGCCGGGATCACTGCCCTGCGGCTGCTGCGTACGGCCGGTTCCCTGGCCGGCCAACGGGTGCTGCTGACCGGCGCCTCAGGTGGCGTCGGCCACTACGTCACCGAGCTCGCCGTGGGGGCTGGAGCCGAGCTGACCGCAGTGACGGCCACGCCGGTGCGCGGCGAGCGGCTCGCGGAACTGGGCGCGAAGGTGGTGCACGATGTCGCGGCGGCTCAAGGACCGTTCGATGTCGTGCTGGAGTCCACGGGTGGGCCGGATCTGGCACTCGCCCTGTCGAAGGTACGCCCGGGCGGCCTGCTCGTCTGGTTCGGCCAGGCGAGCCGCACCCCGGTGTCCCTCGACTTCTTCCAACTCCTTGGCGGGCCCGAGCGGGTGACGATCCAGCACTTCCACTACGCCGGCGCCCCGTACGGCTCCGATCTCGCGGCGCTGGTGAGCCTCGTGGAACAGGGCCGGCTGCATCCGGAGATCGGCCGCACCGCCGACTGGGCACAGACCGCCGGAACCCTGGTCGACCTGCGCGAGCGCCGGATACGCGGCAAGGCCGTCCTGCTGACCGGAGGAGCACGATGAGCCCCGTCGAGTTCGCCGCCGCCCAGTGGACCCGTGCCACCGGTGCGGGCGTGGACCCGCACGAGTACCGGCGCGTCACTGATGGCCTGACCTCCGTCGCCGACTGGGGGCCGGCCTTCCTTCGCACCGGACACGGCTACCTCCGGCGCGCGGAGGACGCGGGATCATCCCGCTCTGCGGGTGAGTACCTGTTGATGGCGGCCCGGTGGTTCCACCTGGCCACCCTGGCGCCGTACACGGAAGCACATCGCGCTGCCGTCGCGGCAGATCACGCCCTGAGCAGAGCTCTCACCGTGCTGGAGCCCGGTGCGCGGCGGGTGAGCGGCGAGGGGTTCACCGGCTGGCTGCGCGGCCCCTCCAACGCGCCGGGGACCGTGGTCGTCGTCCCCGGCCTGGACTCGGCCAAGGAGGAGTTCCTCGATCTCGTGTCCGCGCTGCTGGCCAGACGACTGGCGGTGTTCGCGATGGACGGCCCCGGACAAGGTGTACTCGCGGCCACCACGGCCTTCATGCCGGACTACGAGCGGATCGTGGGCCGGGCCATCGACGCCCTTGGCGCCGCACGCATCGGGCTCATCGGCCTGAGCTTGGGCGGCTACTTCGCGGCCCGGGCCGCGGCGCTGGAACCGCGCGTGGCGGCCGTCGCCACCGTCAGCGGTCCCTTCCGCCTCGACTGGGAGGAACTACCCCCGCCGGTACGGGACATCATGGCCCGACGCGCCGGAGGAGCCGACGCCGCCCATGAGTTCGCACGTCACGTGGACCTCGCCGCCCTGGCACCTCGCATCGCGGCCCCACTGCTGGTCGTGGACGGCGGCCAGGACGTCATCCCCGGCGTGACGAACGGCGAGCCCCTGGCCCGCCTGGCGCCGCACGGCACCTACCTGTCCGTCCCGCACGGCGACCACCTCCTTGGCAACGCGCGGCCAGACTGGCTGCCCCACCTCAGCGACCACATCACGCACACCCTGATGGGAACACCAGCATGAACCGCTTCACCGGGAAGACCGTCCTCATCACCGGCGGCACCAGCGGAATGGGGCTGGCGACCGCACACCGTCTCCTCGCCGAAGGCGCCCACGTCATCGTCACCGGCCGCACTCGCGAACGGGTGGACTCCGCCGTCCAGCAGCTCGGCCCCAACGCCTCGGGGGTCGTGGCCGACGCCGCCGACCTCGGCGCGGTGGACGCGCTGATGGAAACCGTCCGGGACCGTCACGGCCACCTGGACGTCCTCTTCGCGAACGCGGGCACCGGCACATTCCTTCCGTTCGAGAACATCACCGAGCCGGACTTCGACCACGGCATCGACGTCAACTTCAAGGGCGTGTTCTTCACCGTCCAGAAGGCACTGCCGCTGCTGGCGGACGGAGGCTCGATCGTCATCAACGCCTCCTGGACCCTCCACCGGGGCAACAGCGTCCTGACCCTCTACTCGGCGACCAAAGCCGCCGTGCACAACCTGGCCCGAACCCTTGCCGCCGGACTCGCCTCGCGCGGTATCCGCGTCAACTCCGTCAGCCCCGGCTATATCGACACCCCGATGTACCCCGCCGCCGCGCTGACCACAGCGGAGGCGGAGGCGGTCACCGGTCAGATCGTCGCCGGCCGCTTCGGACGACCGGAAGAGGTGGCTGCGGCCGTGGCATTCCTCGCCTCGGGCGACGCGTCCTATGTCAACGGTCAGGATCTCGTCATCGACGGCGGCCTGGTCGGTGCCGTGCCCGTACCTGCCTGATGGTTGGGCGGACACACGTTGGAGGTCCGATCGGCCTTCTGCGGAGCGGAACTGCTGCTTGCTCTGCTCTGCTCTGCTCTCCACGCTCGACGACGAGAGCGCCGTGATCACCCGGCCGAGATCGGTCCGAGATAGGTGCCGCCGGAGACGTCGATGGTCTGGCCGGTCACCCAGCGCCCCTGCGGGCCCGCCAGGAAACCCACCACGTCGGCGACGTCCTCCGGCTCGCCGATCCGTCCGAGCGCGGTGATCGACTCAAGCCCGGCCACCGCCTCGGGAACCGCAGCGTAGGCGGCGATCATGTCGGTCAGCACCACCCCGGGTTCGACCGTGTTCACGGTGATCCCACGCCGGCCCAGCCCGTTGGCGAGCGACGGGCCGAGAGCCGCCAGCGCCGCCTTGGTGACGGTGTAACCGATCTGGCCGGGTTCCGCGATCCGGGTGGCCGCCGAGCCCATGTTGACGATCCGTCCGCCGTCCCGCAGTAGCGGCAGCGCCCGCTGGACCACGAAGATCGGCGTGCTCACGTTGACCGCCAGCAGCCGCTCGAACTCCTCCTCGGTGAGCTGACCGATCGAACTGCCGGAGTGGATGCCCGCGTTGTTGACCAGGATGTCCAAGCCGTCCGCGCCGTGGTCCGCCAGCCCGGAGACGAGGTCCTTGAACAGCCGGTCCACCGCACCGCTCTCGCCGAACCGGGCCTGCACGGCGAAGGCCCGGCCGCCGGCGTCGGCGATCCGCGCCACGGTCTCCGCGGCGGCCGCATCGTTGTTGCCGTAGTGGACCGCGACCAGCGCTCCCTCGGCGGCGAGGCGCAGGGCGATCGCGCGCCCGATCCCCCGCGAGCCGCCCGTCACCAGTGCGGTCCTGCCGTCCAGTTCCCCCATGATCGCCTCTTCCCTCGTGATGCCCCGGTCGAATCCGGGGACGATTCAGCCGGAGCGGCCTCAGTGAAGTGCGGTGCTGATCCTCCCGCGCCCCCCAGGTCGGAGCCTCACCAGCCCTACGGATTCAGCACTCGCCTTCGAGCGACCGCTCAGATGACGGATGACAATGGATGCCGTGGCACGTACGTCATGCCGTGCCCCCTCCCGTTGATCACTTCGCGGACGCTCCTACCCTGCCGGAGCCGGGCCCTGGCCGACAGGGCACGACCGGTCAGCCCTGTGGCGGGAAGACATGCCAGGCGCGTCGTACCACGATGTCTGATTTCCGCCAGCAAGGTGCGTCTTTGCTGACCAAGCTGGAGGCATGACGATGTCATCCACTACAGACTCGGTAACGGTCCTCACCGGCATGTATGCGGCTGAGGCGGAGTACCTGGCGGCCGGCGGTCCTGGCGAGGCTTCGTTCGACTTGCTCGCCCCCTTCTTCGCCCCGAATGTCGAACTGCATCAAGCGGATGCCCTGCCCTACGGAGGTACTTGGCGTGGGCACAACGGAATGACGCAGTTCTTCCTCGCGATGGGACGGACCTGGGAGACGTTCGACATGGTGGAGCAGGAGTTTCTTGCCACCGGTGAGACTGCGGTCGTGCTCACTCAGGTCCGTGCTCGCGCTCGTACGACCGGCCGCGAACTCAGCTTCCCAATCCTGCAAACGATCACGGTCAAGGACGGGCAGATCACCGAGGTCCGTCCGTTCTACTGGGACACTCAGGCCATCGCCGACGCCTGCGCCGCGCCCGCGCCCGCGCCGACAGACTGAGACCGACTGTAAATTTCACCACGTCTCACAGAACGTGATCGTCCACAGCCAGGATCCATTTTCACGACACTCCCTAGCGGCCGAGTAGCGGCAGCGCGGGGAAGTCGTGGTCCTGCCAGATCAGGCGGGAGGCCTCCTCCGGGTAGGCGGTGACGGCGGGCCGGGTGTCGAAGAGCTGCGCGAGGCGCTGCCCGGTGTCGTACGCGGGCCAGCCGGGGTCGCCGTGGGCGGCGAACGCCGTCCAGGCGCCCCGCATGCGCGCGGACAGCTCTTCCGCCTCCGGGAACGGGCTTTCGCCGATCAGCACGGCGGGCTGGCCGCGGTCCAGGTTGCCGAAGACCAGAGGCACGTCGAGGCCGTGGCAGGCACCGAGGGCGCCGCCCATGCCCGGGGCGGGCCAGGTCAGCTCGTAGACGTGGGCACGGCCGCCGGCGGTGGTCTGGGCCTGGGCGAGGTGGAAGGACGGCATGCGGAACAGCCAGTCGGAGCCGACCAGCTCGTACAGCTCGTCCGGGCCCGCGGCGGGAAAGGCCTCGCGGTAGCGGTGTGCGGCGTCCGGACCGGGGCCGAAGACGTGCAGCGCGGTCTCCGCCTGCTCCGGAGTGACCTGGTCGAGCAGTCCGTCGAGCGCGGTGAGCAGCCGCGTTTCGTCGCGGGTGTGGCCGACGAGGAGTTCGATGTCCCGCGCGGCGCCGCCGGCCAGGGCCTGCCACGGCGTGACGGGCAGGGTTTCGCCGTCGACGACCGGCGAGAACGGGATCGCCCGGTGTGCGACCGGGCCCCAGCGATCCGCCCACTGGTCCATCCTGGCGCTGACCGCGTCACCGGCGCCGGACAGCCGGGCGGGCTCCACCCCGGAGAGGTCGGCCGTCGTGGGCCGCAGCCCCAGCTCGGCGGCGCAGACGGCGGCGATGTCGGCCGCGAGCTCCGGTGAGAAGAAGGTGCCCTGGACGCTCTGCGCGACCGCCCGGCCGAAGAGCCCGGCCGCCCGCGGCATCGCCAGCAGCGCGGCGACCGATCCGGCGCCCGCCGACTGTCCGAAGACGGTGACACGCCCCGGGTCACCGCCGAAGGCCCGGATGTTGTCGCGCACCCACTCCAGGGCGGCGACCTGGTCCAGCAGGCCCCGGTTGGCGGGCGCTCCCCCGATCAGCCCGAACCCCTCCAGTCCCACACGGTAGTTGAACGTCACCACGACGACACCGCCGTCACGGGCCAGGCGTCCGCCGTCGTACTCGGGAAGGCCCGACATGCCGATCGAGTAGGCGCCGCCCTGGATCCACACCATCACCGGCAGCCCCGCGCCCGGCCCCGGCTCGGGCGACCAGACGTTGACCGTGAGCCAGTCGTCGCCCGCCGCGTCCCGGGCCAGCGCGTCCATGCCGAAGTGGCCGCCCTGCGGGGGCGGCGGGCCGTACGACACCGCCGGCCGTACCCCGTCCCATCCCCGTACGGGCCTCGGTGCGGCGAATCGCAGCGGGCCGACGGGCGGCTCGGCGAACGGGATGCCGCGGAATACCGCCACGCCCTCCTCGCAGGTGCCGCGCAGCGCCCCGCCCGCCATGCGGACTTCCGGCTTGGACCCCGCGGCCTCGGGCGGAACAACGGTCATCACAGCTCCCTCACTGGGCGGCCCGGACGTTCCGGATCATCCCGCTGCCACCCGACGCGCGCCAGCGATTTAGGGAGGGCCCTGCGCGAGCCGGAGGACGGCCCAAGTTCCGAAAGGGACGGCCCGGCCCGCCCGATCTCTGCCCAGACCCAGTGACCCCACACGGTCACCAACCCGCTCACCCCGACCTGCACAGCCCAGGCCAGAGGCATGACGACGGCTCAGCTTCGGCACGGACCCTCGGATGCGGGCGTGAGCTCCCCGACCAACTGATCCCTGCCAAGGGTGGCTCCCCCGCGCGGGGGAGCCTGATCGTTCGCGAGGACGACGCCCTGTCGTCGAGGTTCGGCAACGGTGGAGTCGTGACGATCAAGCATTCTTTCGACGATGTAGTGCGTCCGGCCCCGAGCTGGGCGCTCCGCCTCCGTCCGGGCAGGTGGCCCGGGTTCGCTGTTGCGGCATGGGGGTTTCTGTTTTCGGTACCCAGTTTCGTCTGGGCGTTGGGTGGCACCTTCGGTGCGCAGTCCGCGGTGGCTCCGTCGCTGGTAAAGCTTGCTGATGACCGGGTGACGTGGTTCCTGGCCGTCTTGTGGGTGACCGGTTTCCTGAAGCTCTTCGGGGCGTTGGTCGGCATCGGCCTGACGCGCCGTCGCGGCAAGCGGACGGGTCGGCTCATGGTGTTCTGTGGCGGTGGCGCGACGGTGCTGCTCGTCTGGCACGGATGTCTGTTCGTTGCCCACGGAGTGCTGGTTGAGGCCGGGGCGCGCGCTGTCGCGCCCGATCTGGTCGGGTTGACCCGCTGGTACCTCTACTTGTGGGGGCCGTGGTTCATTGCCGGCGGCCTGGCCTTTGCCGCGGCCGCCACGCACTATGTCCGCCGACATGACGGCCGGCGTGAGTTGCGGCTCTACGGCTCTGTGGGGGCGCTGGGCGCGCTCGTCCTGTCTTTGGCCTCGTTGGTCACCGGGATTGGTTGACGGCTGTCACCCAGCTGCCGGCCACGAGTGAACGGTCACGTCATGGCCGGTGTGATCATGCCTCCGGTTCATGGATGCAGTGTCGCCTCACCCTTGACGAGGATTCCGGTGCGCTGGCCCGGGCGTACAACGACGGGTCCGGCGACCCGGATGCCGACCGGGCTCTCCAGGCCGTCGACGGAGACGGTGACCATGGCGTCGTGGCCGTAGAAGGTGACGTCGACAACGGTGCCCTGGGCGGCCGTCGCGGTCTGGGTGAGCTGGAGTTGCTCGGGCCGCAGCAGGACGGTGCCCTCGCTCCGCCCGGCAGAGGGCGCCGCGAGGGGCAGGCGGCCGAGCGCGGTCGTTGCGGTGCCGTGGTCGGCGGTGCCGGGGATGAGTACGGCGTCGCCCACGAAGCGGGCCACCCAGGGGTCGGCGGGGCGGCCGTAGACCTCCTGCGGTGTGTCGCACTGAGCCACCCGGCCATCCCGGACGACAGCGACGAGGTCGGCCGTGGAGAGGGCTTCCTGCTGGTCGTGGGTCACCAGGAGGGCTGTGGCGCCGGTGGCGCGCAGGGCGGCCCGGACATCTGCCCGGACACCCGTGCGCAGGGCGCTGTCGAGGGCGTTGAACGGTTCGTCCAACAGGACCAGGGCCGGCTCGGGCGCAAGGGCTCGGGCCAGGGCGATGCGCTGCTGCTGGCCGCCGGACATCTCGTGCGGCATCCGGTCGCCGTAGCCGCCGAGTCCGACGAGTTCGAGCATCTGCTCCGTGCGGCTCCGGCGCTCGGCGCGGTCGTGTCCGGTCAGCCCGAAGGCGACGTTGTGGGCGACGCTCAAGTGCGGGAAGAGCGCGCCTTCCTGGGGGACGATGCCGATGCGGCGGCGCTCCGGGGGAAGGTGGGCTCCGGGGCCGGACAGGGTGCGTCCACCGACGGTGACGGTGCCCGCGTCGGCGCGCAGGAATCCGGCGATGATGCGGAGCAGGGTGGTCTTGCCGCAGCCGGAGGGGCCGAGGACAGCGGCCAGGGTGCCCGCGGGGACGGTGAGGTCGAGTCCGTCGAGGACGGCGGCGTCCGGGCCGTAGGCCTTGGAGAGTCCGGTGATCTGCAAGTCGGTCATGTGCGGTGCCGTCCGAGGAGATAGGAAGGGATGGCCGCCAGCAGGATCAGCGCCGCGGCATAGGGGGCGGCCGCGGCGAACGAACCGGTCCCGGTCTCCGTCCAGAGGCGGGTGGCGAGCGTGTCCATGCCGGTGGGGCGCAGGAGGAGCGTCGCAGGGAGTTCCTTCATGCATACGACGAAGGTCAGGGCGGCTCCGGCGGCGACGCCGGGTGCGGCCAGCGGCACCGTGACCTCGCGCAGCACGCGCAGAGGACTGCGGCCGAGCGAGCGGGCCACGTCCTCCAGGACCGGTGGGGACTGGAGGACGGCGGCACGGGTGGCGGCCACCGCGACGGGCAGGAAGAGGACGGCGTAAGCGCAGACCAGCAGCGGGAGTTCCTGATAGAGCGGTTCGGCGTAGCGGACCGCGAAGAAGACCAGGGACAGTGCGACGGTGATGCCCGGGAGGGCGTGTCCGGCGTACGCGGACTGTTCCAGCAGATGTGCGGTCCGGCCCCGGTGACGGGCGGCGATGACGCCGACGGGCAGGGCCAGGAGGGTGGTGAGCGCGGCGCCCGCGGCCGCAACGCCGAGGGTGGTGCCGGCGGTGTCGAGGAGCGCGGCAGGGTCCCAGGTCGCGGAGTTGCCGACGGCGAGCCAGTACCCGAGGGTGGCCAGCGGCATGACGACGGCGACGGCCGCGACCACCGTGCACCAGGCCAGTGCGGGTGCGCGCCATCGGTCGAGCGGCGCTGGGACGGCGGGGCGTGCCGTGCCGGTCCCGGTCCTGGCGTGTCCCGCGCGGCCTCGCGTACGGGCCTCGGCGGCCACGAGCAGGATCGTCATCACCACGAGGACGAGGCTGAGGGCGGCGGCCGGGGTGCGGTCGAAGCTGGCCCGGTATGAGGTGTAGATGCCGCGGGTGAAGGTGTCGTAGCGCATCAGGGAGACGGCGCCGAAGTCGGAGAACACGTACAGCGCGACCAGTACGGCTCCCCCGGCTGCGGCCGGACGGAGCTGAGGGAGGGTGACGCGCAGGAAGGTCCGCAGCGGCCCGTGGCCGAGCGAGCGCGAGACCTCCTCCTGTGCCGGATCGGCCCCGCGCAGTGCGGCGGTGACGGGCAGGTAGACGTAGGGGAAGCTCACCAGCGTCAGCGCGAGGGCGGCGCCGCCGAAGCCCGCGAGGCCGGGGAACGCGGACAGCCAGGTGAAGGCGGCGACGTAGCTCGGCACGGCCAGGGGCAAGGTCATCAGGACCGACCAGGCCCGGGCGCCCGGCAGCGCGGTCCGTACGGTGAGCCAGGCCAGCGACACTCCGAGCACCAGGGAGGCCGATACGACCACTGCGGCCAGTCCGACGCTGCGGCCGAGCAGTTGGGCGGTGCGCTCGTCGGCGATGACGTCCCAGGCGAACGCGGGACCGCGCTCCAGGGAGCGGACGGCGAGGTAGCCGAGCGGCAGCAGTGCGAAGAGCGCGGCGAGGGCTGCGGGGACCAGCAGGACGGCGGGCGGGCGGCGCCCGGCGCGCAGCCGCCCGGCCGGCGCGGCGGCGCCTGCCGGGCGGACTGCGGGATCCGCCGGTGCGACGGGATCCGTGGAGTGCATGGGGTCAGACCATCCCGGCTTCCTGGAGCATCTTCAGGGTCTCCTGAAGCGATTCCAGCTTGCCGAGGTCGATCTTGGGGGCGTCGAGGGAGGCCAGCGGCGGCAGGTCCTTGACGGTGCTGGTCACGCCGGCGGCCAGCGGGTACTCCTTGGTGTCGTCGGCGAAGTACTTCTGGGCCTTCTCCGAGAGCAGGAAGTCCACGGCCTTCTGCGCCACCGGCGCCTGGTCGCTGCCCTTGAGGATGCCGACTCCAGCCACGTTGACGAGGGCGCCCGGGTCGCCGCCCGACAGGAAGTGGATCTTCGCCTTGACCTTGCTCTCGCCCTTCTCGGCGACCTGCTCGTACCAGTAGTAGTGGTTGACCAGGCCGAGCGCGACCTCGCCCTTGCCGACACCGTCGAGCACCTTGAGGTTGTTGTCGTAGACCTTCGGCTCGTTGGCCTTCAGACCCTTGAGCCAGGCGCGGGTGGCGTCGTCGCCCTCCAGGACACGCATGCCGGTGACGAAGGCCTGGAAGGACGCGTTGGTCGGAACGTAGCCGATCTTTCCCTTCCACTCCGGCTTGACCAGATCGTGCACGCTGTCCGGCACCTTGGTGACCTGGGCCGGGTTGTACGCGAGGACGCGGGCGCGCCCGGAGGTGCCGACCCAGTCACCCGCGCCGCCGCGGAACGCCGGGTCGACCTTGTCGAGCGAAGCCTGGGGCAGCTTCTCCAGCAGACCCTTGGTGGAGAGCGCGCCGAGGGCGCCGGCGTCCTGCGAGAAGAACAGGCCCGCCTTGGTCTTGTCGCCCTCCTCCTGGATCTGCGCGGCCAGTTCGGCACTTTCGCCGTAGCGGACGGCAACGGTGGTGCCGACTGCCTTCTCCAGCTCGTCCAGGAGAGGCTTGACCAGCTTCTCGTTGCGGCCGGAGTAGATCACGAGCCCGGCGTCCTCCTCGTCGACGCCACAGCCCGCGAGGGCGGGGAGGAGAAGCGCTGCCGCGGAGAAAGCGGCGAGACGGTGGGCCAAGGGGCGTCGCATGGGAAGCCTTCCTGCACGTGCAGCGAGAACCTGTGAATGCCCAATAAGTAAGGTAAAGCTAACCTAAAGGTCAAGAGTGACGCACGCAACGTTTCGGCCTCACCGGGGGTTCGGCGGAGCCGACCATACCTGTGATTTTCTTATGGATCTTCAATGTCTCAGCTGTGACTTTCCTGTGACTATCCCATGAGGTAAGCCTTTCCTAAGATGCGCTCGTGACAGCCCCTTCCCATTCCGCCCTGCTGCCAGGCACCAAGAACGTCCCCTTCGCCGGCAATCTCGTGACCCACGGCGACCGGACGGCGGTCATCACCGCCCACGGCCCCGTGACCTACCGCGAGCTCACCGCCCGGGTGGAAGCGACAGCCGATCGTCTGGGTCCCACGCGCCGTCTGGTCCTGGTGGTCGGCGCCAACACCGTCGAGGCGCTCGTCGTCCACCTCGCGGCGCTCTCGGCGGGGCACCCGGTCCTGCTCGTGCCGGGCGACCACCCGGAAGCCGTGCAGTCACTCATCGACGCGTACGACCCGGACGTCGTGGCACGCCCCGACGACAGCGGGGAGTGGCTGCTCGACGAGCGGCGCCCCGTCTCCGCGCACGACCTGCACCCGGACCTCGCCCTCCTGCTGAGCACGTCCGGCTCGACGGGGTCACCGAAACTGGTCCGGCTTTCGCACGAAAATCTTCAGGCCAACGCGGAATCCATAGCCGTGTACTTGGGAATCCGGGACACCGACCGTGCTGCCACGACCTTGCCCATGCATTACTGCTACGGCCTTTCCGTCATCCACAGCCATCTGCTGCGCGGCGCCGCACTGATCCTCACTGGCCTCTCCGTCGCCGACAGTTGCTTCTGGGATCTGTTCAGGACCGCCCGCGGTTCGACGTTCGCAGGTGTCCCGTACACCTTCGACCTGCTCGACCGCGTCGGCTTCGACACGATGGATCTGCCCCACCTGCGCTACGTCACCCAGGCGGGCGGCCGGCTCGCGCCCGACCGGGTCCGGCGCTACGCGGCTCTCGGCCGCGCCGCCGGCTGGGATCTGTACGCGATGTACGGCCAGACCGAGGCGACGGCCCGCATGGCCTACCTGCCACCCGGCCTCGCGGAAGCCCACCCCGAGGCAGCCGGAGTTCCGATCCCCGGCGGCTCCTTCCGCCTGGAGCCGCTCCCCGACTGGACCGAGGAGGACACCGGGGAGCTCGTCTACTCGGGGCCGAACGTCATGCTCGGCTACGCCCACACCCCCGACGACCTCGCGCTCGGGCGGACCGTGGACGAGCTGCGCACGGGTGACGTCGCACGGCGCACCTCCGAGGGCATGTACGAGATCGTCGGCCGACGCAGCCGGTTCGCGAAGATCCTCGGCCTGCGCATCGACCCCGCCCAGGTCGAGGCGATGCTGGCACGGCACGGGGTCACCGCGCTGTGCACCGGCGATGACGCCGCACTGTCCGTGGCTGCCGTCACGGTCGGTGCTCACACCGCCGCACGGCGGATACGAAACCTGGTGACGAGCGAGTACGGCCTGCCGGCCCGGGTGGTCCGGGTCCACGTCCTGGCGGACCTTCCCCGCCTGCCGACGGGCAAGCCCGACTACCAGGCCGTACGCGAACTGGCCCGCCCGGCCGACGCCGGCGCATCGGCGCAAAGCCCGGGCAACAGCCCCGAAGACCTGTGCCTGCTCTACGCGCGCATCCTCGACCGGACCGACGTGACGTCGGAGAGCACCTTCGTCGGCCTCGGCGGCGACTCCCTCTCGTACGTCGAGATGTCCCTCCACCTCGAAGAGCGCCTCGGCCACCTGCCGACCGACTGGCACACCACGCCGATCCGGGAACTACGGCCGCCGGAGGGTGAGATCCCCGCACACAGGCGGACACTGGACACCAGCGTCGCCCTGCGCGCCATGGCGATCTTCTGCATCGTCGGATCGCACATCCACGTCTTCGGCATCAAGGGCGGAGCACACTTGCTCCTCGCCATCGCGGGCTACAACTTCGCCCGCTTCCACCTCACCACCGCCGAACGCGGCGAACGCATCCGGCGCGCCTGCCTCAGCATCGCTCGGGTCGCAGTGCCGGCCATGATCTGGATCGGCTTCGTACTCCTCCTCAACGACGACTACACCCTGGCGAACCTCGCCCTCCTCGACAGCGTGCTGGGATCCGAGGACAGCAGAACAGGCATGCACTTCTGGTTCATCGAGGCATTGGTCTACATCCTGATCGTCGCCGTAGCAATCCTGGCGCTCCCCCTCGCGGACCGGGCGGAGCGCCGTTTCCCCTACGGCCTGCCTCTGACACTCGCCGCTCTCGGCCTGCTCACCCGCTACGACCTGCTCGGCCTCCCCGACCGCGCCCAGATACCCGACGCGGTCACCGTCTTCTGGCTGTTCGCACTCGGCTGGGCGGCGGCGAAGGCCGGCACCAAGACACAGCGGATGGTGGTCACGGCCGCCGCCCTGGCCACGGTGCCCGGCTTCTTCCCCGGCGACCCCGGACGAGAGGCGATCATCATCGCCACGTTCACCCTGCTCGTGTGGGTCCCTTCTCTGCCCAGCCGCGAGCGCGTCAATCAGGTCGCCGCCCTCCTGGCCACCAGCTCGCTGTACATCTACCTGACCCACTGGCAGATCTTCCCGTTGATCGGCGGGTTCTCCAGGCACTTGGCCTTCCTCGCCTCACTGATCTTCGGCATCGCGTACGGCATGGCAGCGACCCGCGTGTTGCGCGGACTGTCCTCGCTGCTCTCCCCGGGTGCGCTGCGCAGACGCGCCCGTCCGGGGTTCCGATTTCGGTTGCCGGTGACCGCAGTGGAGCGGTTCCGTCGAACTCCTACCCCAGCAGCTTCCGCTCAAGGTCACGGAGGTCCTTGACGAACCGCGGACCGCCAGCCGGGACCACAGGATCCGCGCCGACGACCGCGCACCTCAAGCAGGGCACGGGAAGACGTACTCGATCACCATGTGAGCGCTCAGAGGAGGAGAAGAGATCGCTGCTCACTGCAGCAGCGGCGGCCGGGCCAACCTCCCGGACGATCGCCCCGGGACGTCAACCCGGGGATGTACGGCCGCCGTCGGCGTACATCCCCGGGCCGATGGCAGCCGCTCGCGCCCGGCATAGCGTTCGAGGCATCGGCCCGCACCGGGCCGGATGCCACGAGAGACATCGATGGAGACAACTCGATGCGACGACGCTTGTTCCTGGTCGGTGCCGCCGTTGCCACGGCTCTGGCGGGCACCTTCTCCACCACGACCGCCGCCCATGCCGACACCGCCCCCGTACAACCGCCCGGGACCGCACTCGTGCTGCCCGCGCCGTCCGGGCACCACCCGGTCGGCAGGGCCACCGTCCATCTGAGGGACGAGAACCGGGCCGACCCGTGGGTCCCCTCGGAGAAGCGGGAGCTGATGGTCTCCCTCTGGTACCCGGCGGCCAAGCCCTCGGACACGCCCGCGCCCTACATGACGGCCGAGGAATCCGAGCAGTATGTGGCGTCCAGCGGACTTGACCTGCCGGCCGACCTGTTCGCCAAGGTGAGAACCCACTCGACCGTGGACGCCAAGCCGGCGAAGGTCCGCGGCGGACTGCCCCTCGTCATCCTGTCACCGGGCTTCGGCATGCCGCGCGCCACCCTGACCGGCCTCGCCGAGGAGTTCGCAGCCCGCGGCTACGCCGTCGCCGGCATCGGACACAACTACGAGGCGGACGGCATCTCGTTCCCCGACGGGCGCACCACCTCCTGCCTGGCGTGCGTGGACAAGGACTATCCCAAGGTCGGCGCCGTCCGCGCCGAGGACATCTCCTTCGTACTCGACGAACTCACCGGCGCGCGGCCGGCCTGGAAGCGCGGCGCACCCATCGACCCCGACCGCATCGCCGTCGTGGGGCACTCGGCCGGCGGTTTCAGCACGGTCCCTGCCATGCTGCGCGACCCGCGGGTCAAGGCGGCGGTGAACATGGACGGCAACTTCCGGTTCCCGAACGACACCCCGCTGGACCGGCCGTTCCTGATGCTGGGCCAGCCCAGCCACAAACCCGGAGGCATCGACCCGAGCTGGGACGAGACCTGGACCGAACTGACCGGATGGAAGCGCTGGCTGAGCGTCGACGACACCGGGCACCTGTCCTTCACCGACCTGGCGCCCCTGTCCAAACAGCGCGGCATGCCGCTCCAACGACTGGACGGTGACCGCGCCGACGCCATCACCAGGAGCTACGTGACGGCGTTCGTCGACACCCACCTGCGGGGACGGAACAGCCCGCTGCTGGACGGCCCGACAGCACGCTTCCCGGAAGTGCGCTTCCACCGCCCCTAGGACTTGTCCGGTGTGGGGGTGCGGTCGACGCAGCCCGAGGCACCCCGGAGCAGTCAGGCAAGGACGGCGGCCAGGGCGGCAGTGATGGCGGCGGCGAGGGTGAGGACCGCGGCGAACGCGGCTGCCGCGCGCAGACACGCGCCCGGGTAGGTCGCGCCGTCGAGCCGGGCGAGCTTGCCCGCCGCCGCGGCAGAGACGATGGCAATGACCAGGACGAGGACGGAGGTGAACAGAACGAGGGTGAGACCGGACACCGGGAACTCCCAAGAGGTAGGCGGGATCGATGCCTTGACAGTCCTGGAACCGGTGTCCGCCGGGGTTCAGATGGACGAAGATGAACACTGTTGAACAGCAGGGCGCACGGCGGACCGGGGGCGGGATTGAGCGGCGCAGGGCACGAGCAGGGAAGGCAGCAGAACGCGCTGGCCCGGTTGCAGGAACGGCTGGCGGATGGCCTGGCGAGCTCGGGGCTGACCGTGACGCTTCTGGCCCGGAGGACCGGGCTGGGGCGTACGACGGTGAGCAATGCCCTGAACCAGCCGGTGGCGCCGTCAGCGCGGACCGTCGCTGAGATGGCCAGGGCACTGAGGCTTGACGGCAAGGAGCTGCTGGAGCTGCGGCGCCAGGCCGAAGACGTGCCCGACCAGTCTCCGGAGCCGGTACGTCCGGCGGCCGCCACGGAATCGGCTGCCGCTGTGTTCAGCGGGCCGGTCGCCGACAGGCCGGTGGGTGGAGGAATGCTGGTGGGGGCGCCGCCGTTGACGGCGTCGGCGTTCCAGCCCCGGTCCGGCCTGAGGGAGCGCATCGACGGCGCCCGTGCCGGTGGCGGGGCGGTGCTGACGCAGACCCGGCCGAGCTCTGCGCGGGTGCTGTCGGGGATGGGTGGGGTCGGCAAGACCCAGCTCGCGGCGCAGTACGCTCACGAAGCCGTGGCCGCCGGTACCGGACTGGTGCTGTGGGTCCCGGCCGGGGACACCCAGCAGATCATCGGCCTCTACAGCCGCGCCGCACTGCGCGTCGGTGCTGCCGGCGCCACCGGCAAGGACCCCGAGCAGGACGCGCGGGCGTTACTGGAGTGGCTGTCGACGACCCGGTGCTCGTGGCTCGTGGTCCTGGACGACATCGCCGACCCCACCGTCGTCGCCCCGTGGTGGCCGCCGGCTCGGCCCGGAGTGGGCTGGACGCTCGCGACGACCCGGCTCCACGACCCTCGGTTCACCGGCGGCGGACGCACCCGTATCGACATCGACGTCTACTCCCCCGACGAAGCCGTCACCTACCTGACCGAACGCCTGACCGGTGACGGCCGCGCCGATATCCTGGACGGGCGTCAGGACGAGCTCGCCGCGCAAGTGGGGCATCTTCCCCTGGCGCTGGGGCACGCCGCCGCCTACATGCTGGCGGAGCAACTGACCTGCGGTGTCTACCTCGGCCGGCTCGGCAACCAGGCACTGCGGCTCGACGACGTCCTGCCCGGCTGGGCGGACACCGAGGTCTACGGACGGCACGTCACCGCCGCCCTCCTGCTCTCCCTCACCGCGGCCGAGCAGGCCGGCCCTCCCGGGCTCGTCGAGCCCGTCTTCCGCCTGGCGGCCCTCCTCGACCCCGCCGGGCACCCCGAGACCCTGTGGACCGCCGACACCGTCCTCGGCTTCCTCGATGCCGGGCCGGGCCGGACCGAGGGTCCGCGCGTCACCGCGGACGAGGTGCGCAGCGCCCTGCGGGTCCTCCACCGGTACGCGCTGATCACCACAGATCCACGCACACCCCACCGCGAGGTCCGCGTCCACTCGCTCACCGCCCGCGCCACCCGCGAGACCACCCCTGAGAGCCGGCGCGCCCTTCTGGCCGTAACGGCGGCCGGCGCACTGGCCGAAGTCTGGCCGCGACCGGACCACGTCCAGCGCGATCTGGCCGAGGCGTTGCGTGCCAACACCGCGGTACTGCGGCGCAACGCCGAATCGCACTTGTGGCAGGGCGGCGCGCACGACGTGCTCTTCCTCTCCGGAATCAGCCTCGTGAACAACGGACTGCACCGAGAAGCCGGAGACCACTGGGCCGAGCTCGCCGACCACTGCGCTCGGCTGATCGGCCCGGACCACCCCGCCACGATCAGCGCCCGCTCCAACCTCGCCGCCACCTACACCGCTCACCTCGGCCGCCACCACGAAGCGCTCCGGCTCGAGGAAGAGGTCCTCGCCGACCGCGAACGCGTCCTCGGCCCCGACCACCCCGACACCGTCACCGCCCGCGCCAACCTCGCCGCCACGTACACCGTCCTCGGCCGCCACCACGACGCACAGCAACTGCAGGAACGGGTCCTCGCCGACCGTCAACGCCTCCTCGGCCCCGACCACCCCGACACGATCCGCGCCCGCGCCAATCGCGCATCGAGTTACGGGCACCTCGGCCGCCATCACGACGCGCTGAGGCTTCAGGAGCAGGTCCTCGCCGACCGTGATCGCCTCCTCGGTTCGGACCACCCCGACACCGTTCTCGCCCGTGCCAACCTCGCCGGCACGTACGCCTTGCTCGGCCGCTTCCAGGACGCGGTCAGGCTGATGGAACAGGTCCTTTCCGACCGCGAGCGTCTCCTCGGCCCCGACCACCCCGACACGATCCGCGCCCGCGGAAGCATCGCCTTCACCTACGGTCATCTCGGCCGCCACCACGAATCGCTCAGACTGCAGGAGCAGGTCCTCGCGGACTTCGAGCGCATTCTCGGCTCCGACCACCCCAACAGCCACCTCGCCCGGGCCAACCTCGCGGTCGCCTACAACGACCTCGGCCGCCACCACGAAGCGCTCCGGCTCGACGAAAAGGTTCTCGCCGCCCGCGAACGCGTCCTCGGCCCCGACCACCCCGACACCGTCACCGCCCGCGCCAACCTCGCCGCCACGTACGCCCTCCTCGGGCGCCACCCCGAAGCGCTCCGGCTCGACGAAGAGGTCCTCGCCGCCCGCGAACGCGTCCTGGGCCCCGACCACCCCGACACCGTCTTCGCCCGCGCCAACCTCGCCGCCACCTACACCCACCTCGGCCGCCACCACGAAGCACTCCAGCTGTCGGTACAGGTTCTCGCCTCACGCGAGCGTCTCCTCGGAACCGACCACCCCGACACGATCCATGCCCGCTCCAACCTCGCCGCCACCTGTAGCGCCTCCGGCCTCCACCACGACGCATGCCGGCTGACAGAACAGGTTCTCGCGGACCGTGAGCGCGTCCTGGGCCCCGACCACCCCGACACCGTCTTCGCCCGCGCCAACCTCGCATCCGCCTACGCCCACCTCGGCCGCCACAACGACGCGCTCAGACTGAAGCAACAAGTTCTCGCGGACCGCGAGCGCGTCCTCGGCCCCGACCACCCCGACACCGTCCTCACCCGCGCCAACCTCGCCGCCTTCAGGCGACAGGGTGGGTGACCCGCGCAGCACTCAGCCACTGCACAACCCCCGGTCATAATCTGACGAGTGGTCAGTTTCGGGGCCCACGTCGAGAATCACCTCGATGTGAGGGAAGGTGTGACAGCTGTTCAGGCACTCGCAGCAGCACGCTACACCCCCACCGCGACCTGACCAGCGGAGTCGAAAGCGGAGTCGCCCAAGGCGCCAGTCGGCCGCCGAGACCGGCGATCCGGCCTGCGTCGCCACCCTCGCCTGGCACCCTCCACACCCGGCGCACCGTTGCGCGCATCTCGGTCACGCCCTACTTCGGCCGGGACTCCATGCCGGCCAGGCTGCGCCAGACCCCCACGACGATCGCCAGCTGGGCAGCGAGGTAGGCGACCTGTGTGGACAGGCCGCGCAGCTGGTAGACCGACAGCAGCAACCCCACGCGACTGGGCCAGAACCTCCTCTCCTCGGTGAAGGTCTCCATGTCCATCCAGATGCTGGTGAGCGTCAGGACCAGCAGCATGAGGGCGACGTGCAGGAATACATAGCCGAGTTCGGTATCCGTGATCTGGGTGACCAGGGCGCCCACGCAGACGGGGATGGCATAGGCGGCTGTCAGGCTCAGCGCCCGCACGGGGCTGCGGCGTCCGGGCAGCATGCGCCACAGCGCCCCCAGGGCCAGGCCCGCACCGGTCCATGCGACCTGCCACGCAAGACACTTCGCCACGATCTCGGGCAACCCTACGAGGCTCTGGAAGGTGGCCATCTGGGTCGGGGAGTCCCTGAGGTAGCTCAGCCAGACCAGAGCGACACTGGCCGGGAACCCGAAGCCGAAGGCCAGGCGCGCGGCACGCTGGGCATTGTCCCACCAGTCCCGGCCGGGTCCCCAGCTGAGGGCGGTGTCCAGCACGGAGATCTGGGCCGGTGGCCGACCCTCTCCGCCCCACCCGTCAAACAGCCATTTCTGCAGCCCGTCCAGTTTGCGTTCCAACTCCTCGCGTGTCAGGTCGCCTTCTACGCGACCGCGATCCAATGAGTACAGCTTGTGATGCAAGTTGCGATATTCATGGGCCTTCATCAGCAACACGTGTCGGCGTCGCCTCGTGCCGAGTCTTCGAACGCAGAAGTTCTTTCCCCCGGTGCGGCCCAGCACGGAGAACCGGCGACCGACCGTGACCACGGCGTACAGGGAGGCAATCATCATCAAGAACCAGAAACCGAACAGCACGTTGGAACCTGCGAACTCGACCTGCCTCAACCCCACGGCAAGGGCGAAGACCACGACTGTCAGCAGGAGATCGGCGCCGGCCGGCCCCAATGAAGTCCCTTCGTCCTTGCCATCGGACTGGGCCCGCCGGGTATTGACACGGACCTGCAGCAGCGCGAGGAGCGCGATACCCGTCAGCAGCCACGCGTAGGCGCAGACCCATGTGAGTCCGGAGTAGGCGAACTGTCGCAGGAAATCGATCCGCGCGCGATCACGGGCGGTACCGAACTGATCCGTGAGCCAGTAGACGCGCCCCCAATTGCGCTCGCGTGTCCACCAGAAGGAAGCGAGCAGGGCCGCTGAGGCCACCCCCAGCAGGGCTCCCACGGCTAGGGTCCAGCCAACCGGCGCCTTGGCCCACCTCGCACTCCAGGACTGTTTCGGTTTACCCTCCCGTCTCCAGGACTGGGCCAGATCCCCCTCACGCGCGAACCGCCACGCCCATGCCGCCATCGCGGCAAGCCACAACCACAACGTCACCAGTGCCAGCAGCGCGAGCCCGATGACACCGGAAGTGGCCTGGGGCCTACCCGGTGTCACTTCTTCTGCCAGGCGGAAGAACCGAAGGGCCACGACCAGCAGGATGCCGAACGCGGCCACGGCTGAAGCGGTCACGGTCACGGCCCAGACCTGACGGCGTCGGGCCCTTTCGGCGTCGGCGCTCTCCTCGGTTCCGGTCTGCTGCGAGGTGGAGGACGACGGGACACCACACCACGGACGGGCGACGAGCACCAGCGCCAGACCCAGCGCGATGGTGACGAGGGAGCGCCACGACGGACGGTCGGATTCAGGCGGATCCAGGATCAGCAGACGCAACGTCAGGGCTACCGCCACGCTGAGTACGGCCCATAGCCGAACGACCCGTGCAAGGCCCTTCCGTTCCGGCGGCCAGGACGGAACGGAGGGAACCGAGGGAACGGATGGCTGCGCCCGCGAGGCGTAGTGCACGGCCACCAGGCTCACCGCTGCGGTGAACACCCACCACGAGGCGACACCCGCCCAGCCCCAGGACCACCACCACTCGCCCACGTTGAAGGAGCGTTGCCAGGGCGGTTCCACATCGACCCGCACGTCGAAGGGTTCCGGCTCGGACCACACCAGACGGACCGAGTCGGCAGAGGTCACTGGGGGAAAGAAGTTATGGGCTTCGAGCCCATCCAACTTGACCTCGACCTCATTCCATTTGATATTCCCCAGCGCCTTTGGCGGCCGAAGGAAGACGCTCCAGCTCTCCCCCTTCTCGTCTACATCAATTCTCCAGGGCCCGAGCAGAAATGGGTTATTCTTCTCGATCCATGCGGTTGCCTCGTAATCCACAGTGACCACATCGCCGCGAACCGATACCACCGGATAACGGAATCGCCACTCACGGTTGCGCGGGCCTTTCTCATCCCCCCGCAGCAGGCAGCCCATGGCCGTTTGATATTTGGCAGACTTCTCACTGCGCGCCAGATCCTTGGCGAGAGTCCACTCTTTCGCGGAAACACTGACGGTCAATTTCGAGATCACCTGAGCATAAATGCGGTCATGGTAGTCGAAATCGAGTTTGGCAGTCACCTTGCGGACCTTGAGGTTTCCCAGCTGGCAGACGTCACGGTCCCCTGCGTGCGCCACCCCTCCCCACCCCAGGACGGCCGCGATCAGCGCCGGAAGCAGGCACCACCACCGGGATTTCACGATCGCACCGCCCCGTCCGCATCGCTCGTCCAGCACCCCAGTCCTACGCAGGACGCTAAGCACGAGCCGCGTCCCGTCGCACAGGGACACGCGGCCTCCGGCCGGTACTCACCCTCTCGGCCGCCGCCACCCGGATTGCGGGCGAACAATCGGCGATCGATGATGGAGGCGGGGGATCCTGCTCATGCTCCACGGGACATGTCATGACCCATCCAAAGGAATCCACCGCGAGGAAGCCGCTCCCCCGCTTCGAGGAAGCCAAAGGTCTGGGACCGTCGGACGCGGAGTTCGTGCGGGACCTCGTCGAGGTGCTTGAGAAGCACGGGAACCTGGACCGATTCGGCCTGTGTCTCCTGCACGACCACTTCCCGCTCGCCGCGGACGAGGTCATGGTGGAGATGAACGACTCCGGGACGCGCACCCTGCACGCCCATGTCGAGGAAACGGGGCGGACGAAGCACGTCAAGGCCTCGCAATGGAGGTTCGCGCCCCACGGCACGGAGCCCGGGCAGGACCCTTACCAGGTCATCATGCTGTGCGACCCGCTCGACCTGTGCCCCGGGTGCGAGAACCAGCACTGATCCGTACGTAGGACAAAACCTATCGGCCGGGCGCCATCGGGCCCACTTCCGCGAGAGTCCTCCAGAGCGTGGCGAGCGCGAGCAGCTGTGCCAGGAAGAACGCCACCGAGGCGAAGCGCATCTGATAGACGTAAGCAACGAGACTGGCATTGGTCGGCCAGTAGCGGCGCTCATCCTGAAAGGTCTGCAGGTCCATCACGAGACCCGTGCACGTCATCACCGAACCGAACGCTGCGATCTCGCCGATCACGCGCGGTACGCTCCCACCGAGGGCTTGGGCAATGAGGAAGTCAGCCGCCGCCGGAACGGCGAACGCGAGCGCGACGAAGATTGCCTTCGTCGGCCCATGACGGCCCGGCAGATCCCGCCACATCGCCCCAAGGAAGAATCCCCCGACGATCCAGGCGACCTGCCAGAAGAGGATCTCGACCGTGATCCAGAGGAATCCCGCCGCATTCTGCGTGGTCAGCATCCAGGCTTCGCCTTTGACCGCGCCGGTCCAGTACAGCAGGCCGGTCACGGGCAGCCCGACAAGACATGCGTTGACGGCCCCCCTGCGAGCGTTGCCCCACCACGTGGACATGGGGCCACAAGCAAAGGGCAGATCGGCGGGCCTGACCCCTCCCGGCAATGACTGGTCCAGCCGGTCGATCTCGGCCTCGATCGACTCCTGCTCCGCGGAACGCTCCGCCGAGTTCACAGTGCTGAGATGGTGCAGACGCGCCTGGAGCTCACGGAACCGGCGCGCCAAGCGCAATACGTCGGCCCTGTCGGTCCGTGAGATCACCTTTCCGAGCGGCGCATTGTCGGAGAAGGGCTGCTCCAGTACGGAGACGGAAGAGCCCAGGGCGAGCACCCCCCAGGCCGTGCACAGGCATAGCAGCAGGGTGAGAGCATAAGCCGACAGGCCGTAGTAGAACGTGAAGGGTGCGAGGGTGACGGCGAAGAGGACCACGAGGAGGAACTTCTCCGCCGGGTCCGGCGTGAACGCCCCTCTCTCGTGCTGCTCGACCCGACAGACCCGCAACACCCCCAGCACGGCCAGCGGTGCCAAGACGGAGACGATGCTCAGCAGCGGCTCCGCGACAGTCACTGGGAAGTTCCACCACCATTCATCGAGCGTATACACCCAAAGGGCCTCGGACTCAGGCCAACGCGGGTCAGCGAGCCAGCTGATCCGCTCCCACTGGCGTTCAAAGGCGAGATAGCCCCACAAGACGGTCGTCATCGCTGCCGCAACGGCGGCGCAGACCATCACCCACACCGGGAGCCGTGTCTCTTCGATCAACAGCATCCGCTGACCGGCGACGATCACACCGAGCCAGGACACAGCCATCAGTGCAGTGCAGGCCATGGCCGCCACGGTCCAGCCCGTAGGGGACAACTGCTGGTCGGCCGTGGGCAGCAACGTGAAATCGTAGACCTCCGACACGAAGTACCACCCGGTCAGGCCCAGGACAAGTACGCCCACGCATACACGAAGGCGCTTCGACCGACTGCCGAGCAGACACAGCGCAAGCCCGAGGAACGCCAGGCTGAACACCGCCACCGTCGGCGAGTAGTCGTCCTTCCAGCCCATCAGCCGGTGCAGCATCCCGTAGAGGTTGTCGCCGAGGTAGATGAGCAAGCCCAAAATAACCAGGAGGAGCGCCCACCAACGCAGAAGCTGCAGCGCTTTCGACTCCTCTGGCATCGGTGCGCCGGTCAGACTGCGCCTCAGCCGCCGACCCGCGACCAGCAGCAGCGCGCCCGAGGCGACGTACCAGAACGCTCCCGAGGCGCCGTAGGCTCCCCACGTCTCCCATACCTGCCACGGGCCCTCCAACGAGGTTGTGATGAAGTGCCAGTGCTGTGCCGCGGGCGGGCGGAAAGTGACCGTGGGATACTCGTTCGGCTGTTTGTGCCGCCAGCTCAGCTTCGTTCCGTCTTCGCCGAAGGCCGGCGGGGGGCTGGCCATCAGGGCTCCCGGTCCGCCCAGGCTGACGTGGACGTTCTCCCATCTCGCGTTCTTCAGAGCAGGAGAAGGCCGCAACTCGATGCGCCAATTCTCCTTCTCCACTGTCAGCTCCCACGGACCCACAGCGGAGGAGGAGAATTGGGCCCACGTGGCAGCCTCGTAGTGAACCTTGACCCACTGACCGTCGGCCTTCACGGCCACCGGCTTGAACCGCCACTCAAAAAGATCACGGAAGTCGTTCTGCTCTCCCCAGGGTTTGCCCACCAGGCACGCCAGCGCCGAGCGGTACGCCGGCGACTGGGCGTCCAGGAGCAGTTCGGAGGCATGGCTCCAATCAGCGGGCACGCTGATGTCCACGGTGCTCGTGAACATGCTGTAGTCGTTGCCGCGGTGCTTGAACTCAGCCAGCGCCGTGACCTTGGCCTTCTTGAGCTGGTCGGCTCGGCAATCAGCGGCCGAGGGGCTTTCAGCAGCGCCCGCCTTCCCCATGGCAGGGAGTATGAGGAGGAGGACCAGCAATAGCACATGCGGAAGGCGCAGCGCGGAGCAGCCGGGACGGATCACCGCCCCAGGATCCTCCCGGCAAGACGCGCACAATGCCGCGCGACGCGTCGACTCGCAGGCAGGTCCACCCCGGCGGCCGTAGGGAATCGACCTCCATCCCGAAATTCGGAGAAGGTCGGAGAGGGTCTGGAAAGTCGGAGAAGGTTCAAAGATTGACGCAACAACCACTCCGGAACGTCCCGCTGTTCGGCTGAGCGGCACCCAGGCCCAGTGCCCATACTGAAATAAGGGGATGAATTCCGACATCTGAGCGCGGAAGATCGCCGCCGAGGAGGCGAGCCGAGATGACAGTGGAGCAGTTGTCACAGGCCGACACGGGTTTCCTGGGGCAGGTGGAGGATGCCAGTCGGCGCTACGCGACCCGTACCACAGAGCGTGACGGCCATATGGAGGCGCTGGATCAGCACGGCATCCTCTATGCCGACACCCCGGAGCGGGTCAACAAGAGACTGAACCGTCTGGGCGTCGACTGGGCCATGGCCACAGCGATCGAGCGGACCCCGGAGACCGCCACGACCGGTACCAGCCTGGATCTGGACCGCGAGCTGGTCAGCACCGACCTGCTGAAGCTCGAACGGTTCATGGGCCGCAACGATCTCATCAGCATCGACTACCTCGAAGGCGGTTTCCTCGCCGCCCGCTCGGTCGGCCGAATAACGGTCCGGAGTCCCGGGTCTTCCCACCACGGAACCGGTTTCCTGGTGTCCCCCTCACTGCTGATGACGAACAACCACGTGCTGGGCTCCGCCGAGGAGGCGGCCGCCGGGGTTGTCGAGTTCAACTTCCAGGCAGGCCTGGACGGTCTGCCGCTCGTTCCCGTCGTGTTCCAGCTCGATCCGCAGAGGTTCTTCGTCACCCACCGTGACCTCGACTTCACCGTGGTCGCCGTCTCCGAACGCTCCCGAGACGGTCAGCCGCTGACGTCCTTCGGGAGACTGCCGCTCAAGGAAGCCCAGGGCAAGGCCGTCATCGGGGAACTCGTCAACATCATCCAGCACCCCAACGGCGAGCCCAAGCAGCTGGCCCTCCGGGACAACCAGATCGTGGACCTGCTGGACGACTTCGTGCACTACGCGGCCGACACGGCGCGCGGCTCCTCGGGGTCTCCGGTGCTCAACGACCAGTGGGAAGTCGTGGCACTGCACCACGCAGGTGCTCCCCGCAAGGACCGGGACGGCCACGTGCTGGCGGTCGACGGAACCCGCTGGCATCCGAGCATGGGGGAACACCGGGTGGACTGGAAGGCCAATGAGGGCGTGCGGGTCAGCCGCATCCTCGGCATGATCCAGCAGTTCCCGCTGACCGGCGCCGCCGCAGCGCTCCGCGCGGAGCTGTTCGCGGCCGGCTCGTCCCTGCACCCCGTGGAAGTCTCGCCGCCGACGGCCCTGACCGACCGGACGGACGGCGCCACGCCCCAGAACATGACGATGGACCGGACCGGCGAGCGGCCCGCCACGTCAGGAGCCGTCCGCTGGAACGTCCCCCTGGTCATCAGCGTCAGCCTCGACGCCGAGGCCCTGCAGCCCCGGACCGAATCACCTGCCGCCGCGGGACCGGCGCACGGTGCGACCACCCCCGCGTACGGCAGGTCGCTGGCGGGGATCGGAAGCATCGACGGTCAGTCGCCCGCCCAGCGGGACCTGGCAGCCGCCATGGTCAACCTCGCGGCCTTCAGCACCCGCCCCTACTACGACGAGGCAGCGGACCGGTCGGCACGCGAGGCCTACTACGCGGGCATTCAAGTCGGCAACCCCACAGGCCTGCGCCTCGCGCTCGCCCAGCGTCTCGAGTCCACGCACGAGCGCCGGCCGTCGTACAAGCCGATGCGTCTGCTCTACCCGTGGGTGGACCTGCACCCCGACGAGACGCTCCACGGCATCTACTCGGGCAAGGGCTTCACCGCACAGGAACTCATCGAGGCCGACGCGGCGGTGGAGGCCGCCCGGATCGGACGCTGGCAGGAGTTCATGCTCCACGAGAGCGCGCCCGGCCGGGAGGCCATCGAAGCCGAGCTCGACCTCCTGGAGGCCTCACTGCCCTTCAACTGCGAACACGTCGTGCCCCAGTCCTGGTTCGCCAAGAAGGAGCCGATGCGCGGGGATCTGCACCATCTCTTCGCCTGCGAATCGACGTGCAACAGCTTCCGCGGAAACATCCCCTACTTCGACTTCCCGGACTTCGACGAGGCCGTTCGGCACTCCTGCGGGCGCCGGGAGCCGGCGAAGTTCGAACCCTCGGAGGGCAAGGGACCGGTCGCCAGGGCGACGCTCTACTTCTTGCTCCGCTATCCCGGCATGATCGGAGACGAGGCGCGCGAGCTCCAGCGGGGCGGCCTGGAGCTGCTACTGAACTGGCACAGGGACCATCCGGTGGACATCTACGAGCAGCACCGCAATGCGGCGATAGCCGAGATGCAGGGCAACCGCAACCCGCTGATAGACCACCCGGAGTGGGCCGAGCAGATCGACTTCGCAGGTGCCTGGCCCTGAGCATCGGCACCTGACCACCAGCATCGGTCCCGCCCACCAACCCCGCGTGTGGGGGAACAAGATGTAGAGGTGTGCAATTGAGAAAGCGAGAAAATGGATAACGC
>NZ_JBEZMA010000057.1:0-47388 GCF_040652415.1 Streptomyces sp. NPDC048255 | reverse complement strand
TTCGTCAGTTCATGCCGACGCACCATGACCGACTCATGCCCGGAACGGCAGCAGATCCACCACCCGGGCAAGAGCCATCAGACACGGCCTAGTGCCGTGCCGGGCGGCGCGACCCGGTGAACCTTTCCGGTCACAGCACTAGGGCCTGTCCTGGATCGCGGCGCCGTGCCTCACGGCGTCCAGGTGAAGCGGGGCGCCCGGCGCTCCAGGAAGGCGGCGACACCCTCCGCGGTGTCGCCGCTCGCGGCGGCCTGGGCCGTCCAGTGGGCGTCCCGGTCGGTCCGGCCGTCCGCGAACTCCTTGGCCGCCGCCTGCGTCAGCTGCGAGCGGGAGGTCAGGACGCGGGTGAACTCGGCCACCCGCTTGTCCAGTTCGCCGGCGGGCAGCAGCTCGTTCAGGAAGCCGGCGCGCAGCGCCTGCCCGGTGTCGATCAACTCGGCGGAGAAGAGCAGGTACTTGGCCCAGGCCGGGCCCACCAGGCCGGCCAGCCTCCGGGTGGAGGAGACCGGGTAGACGATGCCGAGCTTCGCGGGGGTCACCCCGAACGAGGCGCCCTCCTCCGCGAAGCGCAGGTCGCAGGCGGCCGCCAGCTGGCTGCCGCCGCCGACGCAGAATCCGCGGATCGCCGCCAGGGTCGGCTTCGGGAAGGCGGCCAGGGCATCCTCCGCCGCCACGGCGAGGGTCTGCGGGTCCTCGTCCCCGGTCAGGGAGGAGATGTCCGCCCCGGCGCAGAAGGTCGGGCCCGCGCCGGTCAGCACCAGCACCCGTACGGCCGGGTCGGTCGCCAGTTCCGCCAGCAGGTCCGGGAGCGCCCGCCACATCGCGGCCGTCATGGCGTTGCGCTTGGCGGGGTGCGAGACGACCACGGTGGCCACCCCGTCGGCGACCGTGTGCAGGAGGGATGCGTCCAGGGCTGCTTCCATGCGCCGGATGCTATCCCGGGCCGTCGATCCTATGATCAAGGGAGTCCGTCTGATCAAGGGAGTCCGTCCGGGGGTGCGAGGAGGTGGCACGCTCATGGGTGCAGACCGTTCCGAGGAGAAGGACTACGACTCCCAGCGGGAGAAGAAGAAGCTGGGGCGCAGTTTCGGCCTCCTGGCCCTGCTCGGGGTGCTCCTCGTGCTGGCCGGTCTGGTCGGCCTGATCTACACCGGCGTGGCCACCCTGACCTCGATGTTCCTCTTCGGCTGGCTGCTGCTCATCGGCGGTGTGGTGGGCCTGCTCCAGGCCGTGCAGTCCCGCAAGGGGAACTACTTCTGGCTCGCCGTGATCGTCGCCGCCATCAACCTCGCGGCCGGCTTCGTGATCCTGCGGCGTCCGGAGGCGAGCGCCGAGGCGCTGACCATGTTCGCCGCCCTGCTCTTCCTCACCGGCGGAGTGTTCCGGCTGGTCGGCGCCCTGGTGGTGCGGGGCACCAACTTCGGGCTCGCGCTCGTCCAGGGTGCCTTCGGGGTCCTGCTGGGCGTCCTGATCCTGTCCAGCTGGCCCGGCAGCAGTCTGTACGTGATCGGAACCTTCTTCTCCCTCGCGCTGCTGTTCGACGGGCTGAGCCTGATCGCCACGGGCATGGGCGCCCGGCGCATCCTGGGGTTGGTCAGCGAAGACGAGGCGCGGCCCGGGCCGGAGGCGGCGCGCGGCACGCGCGAGGCGGCGGAGAACCGGCCAGTAGAAGATCAGGAACAGTCGAACAACTGACTCTGTCATACGCCAGTGTTCAGAAAGTGTCCGAATGACGCTGACTTCTGGTCAGTGGTTCGGTCCGGACCAGCCCGTTCCCCACTCTTGACGCGTGGACACGATCGAGCGCGAAGACGGGGGACGGAAGATGGATGTCAGCGGGAGCGTCCCGCCAGCCAGGGGGGGTGAGCCGGAGGTTCCGGCCGACCCCCTCGCGTACGAGGGAGTGTGGCGGTTCACCGCTCCCGCCGTAGAAGAATCCGTTCCGCAGGCCCGCCGCGCGGTCCGGGACCTGCTCGGGCGCCAGGGGGTGCCCGCCCAGCAGGACCTCGTGTACTCCCTGCTGCTGATCGTCTCCGAACTGGTGACGAACTCGGTCCGGCACGCCGCGCTGCTCTCGCCGGAGGTCGCCGTCGAGGTCGCCATCGGCCGCGAGTGGGTACGGGTGGCGGTGGAGGACAACCACCCGTACCGCCCGAAGGCGCTGGAGGCCGATTTCGGCCAGACCGGCGGCCGGGGTCTGCTCCTGGTACGGGAGGTCACCCGGGAGGCCGGCGGGGTCTGCGACGTCGAGCACACCTCGACCGGCGGCAAAGTGATCTGGGCCGCCCTGCCGCTCACCGCGCAGGCCCCGGCCCCGCCCGCCGGACCGGCCTCGCCCGCCGGGCCCGTGGCACCTGCCGCTCCGGCGTTCTGAACGAGGTGCGGGCTACCAGCCCGCCGCGTCGCCCGTCAGCTCGCGGATCGCGGGCCGCGCCGCGTCGAGCACGGTCATGAACCAGGCCGAGAAGGGCACTTCGGCGTGCCGCTTCGCCAGCTCCGCGGCGGTGACGAAAGCGGTGTCACCGACCTCCTCCGGATCCGGCCGCAGCGCCGCCTGCGCAAGTCCCACGAACAGGTGGTTGAACTCCTGCTCCACCAGACCCGAAGCGGGGTCCGGGTGGTTGTAGCGCACGGTTCCCGCCTCGGCGAGCAGCGAGGGGGAGAGCCCCAGCTCCTCGTGGGTCCGCCGGGCCGCCGCCGCGAAGGGCGACTCCCCGGGGTAGGGGTGACCGCAACAGGTGTTCGACCAGACGCCGGGGGAGTGGTACTTCCCGAGGGCGCGCTGCTGGAGCAGCAGTCGGCCCTGCTCGTCGAAGAGGAACACGGAGAACGCCCGGTGCAGTTGCCCGGGCGCCTGATGGGCGGAGAGCTTCTCCGCCGTGCCGATGGTGTTGCCGGACTCGTCGACCAGTTCGAGCATGATCGGTTCTTGAGTGCCGGTGCCGTTGGACGCGCTGTTCGCGGCGGTGGCTGGTGTGGTCGGCATACCCATCCTTCGCTTCGGACTTCGGCCTTCAGTCTGCCGTACAAAAGCGGCTTGTCCCTACTTCGGTGATCCACGCATGTCTGCCCCCCGCCGCGTGATAAACGGCGAGGGGCAGATCACATGTGAGCCGTGTCCCTGGGCATCAGGCGCCGAACGGAGCCGGATAGGCGATGGTCCCCGCAGGCACCGGAACGGAATCGTCCAGCACCAGCGCCATCATCGCCGCGTCCGGGACCTCGAACGGCGCCCGGATCCCGAAACGCGACGCCGGGACGAACCCGAAGCGCGGGTAGTACCCGGGATGCCCCAGTACGAGGACCAGCGCCTCGCCGCGCTCCTTCGCCGCGGCGAGCAGCGCCCGTACGACCGCGCTGCCGGCCCCCGAGCGCTGGAGCGCGGGGGCGGTGGCCACCGGCGCGAGCGCGAGGGCCCGTACGCCGCCGACCCGGCACGCGGTGAGCAGGGCGTGCGCGGCCACCGACCCGTCCGGGCCCTCGGCCACGTACGACAGCCCGGGCACCCAGGCGTCGTCCGTGCGCAGCGCGTCCACGAGATCCGCCTCCAGCGGCGTCCCGAACGCCGCCAGGTTGACCTCCCGTACGGCGGCCTCGTCGGCCGCCGTCTCCGGGCGGGTCCGCCAGGCGCCGCCGTCACCGGCGGCCACCGGGCGCAGGACGTAGCCCGTGTACCGGTACTCGTGCCCGTGCCGCACCCGTACGCCGAGCTCCTCGCGGGTGGCGGCCAGCGCGGCCCGCGCCGCCGGGGTGCCGGCCCCGGCGGCGCGCACCCGCTCGGCCAGCGGGCCGTAGTACTCGGCCCAGTCGGAGTCGGGCTGGTGGTGCACGCCGACCACCTGGTACCCGGCGGCCTGGGCCGCCGCGAGGTTGGCGGCCGTGGAGCGCAGCGGGTAGTGCTCGTCCCAGAAGGCGCGGGCGCCCGCGGACGGCTCCGCGGCGGTCCACTCGCACTCGGTCAGCACGAGGGTGCCGCCGGGGGCCAGCAGCCGCTTCCACCGCGCGAGCGCGGTGTCGAAGCCGATGGAGTAGGCGGAGCCCTCCGCCCAGACGAGGTCGAAGGAGCCGTCCTCGTAGGGGAGCGCGCCCATGTCCGCCGCGACGGGGTGGACCCGAGCGGAGAGCCCGCGGTCCGCGGCGGCCGTACGGAGCTCCTCCAGGAAGGGCTCGTGGAGGTCGACGGCGGTCACCTCGGCGCCGCCGGTCCCCGGACCGCCCGCCTCGGCCGCCAGCAGCAGGGCGCTGCGGCCGGGGCCGCACCCCAGGTCCAGTACGCGCGGCCGCTCGGGCAGCGGTCCGCACAGGGACAGCAGGTGCCTGGTGGTGGCGTCCGAACCGGGGGCCTGCCGGGGCAGGCCGTGGTGGAGCGCGAAGAAGGCCTCGTGGAGGGCGTCGGCGGAGCCGTCGCGCCCGCTGTCGTCGGCGGTGCCGTGGGTGTTGTGGATGTCGTCGGTGATGTGGGTGTTGTCGGTCAACGTGAACCCTCGAACGGGGGCCCCGGCCGACGAGGCGTGATCAGAGGAGCGATCAGCGGTGTGACGCGATCAGCGGTGTGATCAGACCTGGCCGGGTGCCCGGAAGGAAGTGGAGGTGTGCCGGAGTTCGCTGCCCATGGCCGCGACCTTGACGACGGTCATCAACCCCACCTCTTTCTCGCTCGGTCACCTTCAGGACGTTCAGGACGCTTGTGCGGGAGCCGCACGCGTCAGCGCCCACTTTAACATCGGGGCCGGTTTGTGATCTCTGCACACGGTCGTCAATGATGATCACGCCTGCACCCCGGGCCCGGGATATTCGGCTTATCGGGGCGTAAACGGGTGGTGAACCCCTGCTTCCATTCATCCGATAGCCTCTGCCGACGTGCCGCCGCCCGACAAGGCGCCGGTCCAGAATCCGTCGCAAGGAGTGAGTTCGTCTGCCGACCGTCATCCTCACCGGCCTGCCGGTCCCCGGATCACCGCTCACGGACGAGCTGCGCGGCCTCGGCTTCGACGTCCGCCCCGCCGCCGGTCCTGAAGAGGCCGCCGCGGCGCTGGCCGGCGTCCCCGCCGACCAGCGGGTGGCCGTCGTCGACAGCGCCTTCGTCGGCCATGTGCACGCCCTGCGCCTCGCGCTGACCGACCCGCGCTTCGACGCCTGCGCCGTCTCCGGCGCCTTCGCCGTCCAGCCCGGTGCCCGGGCGGCCCTGGACCGGGCCGCCGCCACCGCGGCCGACGGGGCCGGCTCCTACGCCGACCGGCTCGCCGCCGGGGCCGAGGCCGCCGGGACCACCGTCCAGCGGCCCGAGCTCGGCACCCTCGTCGCCGCCGTACCGGCCACCGCCGCCGAGCGGGACGCCGCCGTCGCCGCCGTCGCCGCCGTGGACGAGGAGGCCGTACGCCTGAGGACCGCCGTGAAGTCCCGCGACGGCTTCTTCACCACCTTCTTCATCAGCCCCTACTCGCGCTACATCGCCCGCTGGTGCGCGCGCCGCGGCCTGACCCCGAACCAGGTCACCACCGCCTCGCTGGTCACCGCGCTCGTCGCGGCCGGCTGCGCCGCCACCGGCGAGCGCTGGGGCTACGTGGCGGCCGGTGTGCTGCTCCTGGTCTCCTTCGTGCTGGACTGCACGGACGGGCAGCTCGCCCGCTACTCGCTCCAGTACTCGACGATGGGCGCCTGGCTCGACGCGACCTTCGACCGCGCCAAGGAGTACGCCTTCTACGCGGGCCTCGCGCTCGGGGCCGCCAGGAACGGGGACGACGTCTGGGCGCTCGCGCTCGGCGCCATGATCCTGATGACCTGCCGGCACGTCGTGGACTTCTCCTTCAACGAGGCCAACCACGACGCCACCGCCAATACCAGTCCGACGGCGGCGCTGTCCGACAAGCTGGACAGCGTCGGCTGGACCGTCTGGGTCCGGCGGATGATCATCCTCCCGATCGGTGAGCGCTGGGCCATGATCGCGGTCCTGACCGCCGTGACCACCCCCCGGATCGTCTTCTACGCGCTGCTCGTCGGCTGTGCCTTCGGTGCGCTCTACACCACCGCGGGCCGCGTCCTGCGCTCCTTGACCCGCAAGGCGACCCGTACCGACCGGGCCGCCCGCGCCCTCGCCGACCTCGCGGACTCCGGCGTCCTCGCCTGGACCGGCGGCCCCCGCCCCGGCAAGCGGCCCGACCGCGCCGCGGTGTGGCTGGCCGCGGCCGGGGCCGTGCTGATGGCGGGCGGGGCGGTCACCCTCGACTTCGGCGACCCGTGGCTGGCCGGGACGGCGGTGGCCTACCTCGCGTTCTCGGGAGCGGCCCTCGCCCGCCCCCTCAAGGGCCCCCTCGACTGGCTGATCCCGCCGTTCTTCCGGTTCGCCGAATACGTGACGGTCCTCACCCTCGCCGCCAAGTCGGACGTCCCCGGAGCCCTTCCGGCGGCATTCGGACTGGTCGCGGCGGTCGCCTACCATCACTACGACACGGTCTACCGCATCCGGGGCGGCTCCGGCGCGCCTCCGCACTGGCTGGTGCGGGCGACCGGCGGCCACGAGGGCCGGGTCCTGCTGACCGTGGTCCTCGCCGCAGTCCTTCCCCGGGACGCGTTCCCCGTCGCGCTCACGGCCATGGCCGTGTTCGTGGCACTCGTGGTGCTCGTGGAGAGCATCCGCTTCTGGGTCTCCTCCGGAGCACCCGCCGTACATGACGAAGGAGAACCAGCATGATCGGCCTTGTACTCGCTGCCGGTGCCGGACGCCGCCTGCGTCCCTACACCGACACCCTGCCCAAGGCCCTCGTGCCCGTCGGTCCCGAGGGCCAGGAGGAGAGCCTGACGGTCCTCGACCTGACGCTCGGCAACTTCGCCGAGGTCGGCCTCACCGAGGTCGCCGTCGTCGTCGGCTACCGCAAGGAAGCCGTCTACGAGCGCCGTGAGGCGCTGGAGGCCAAGTACGGCGTCAAGATCACGCTGATCGACAACGACAAGGCCGAGGAGTGGAACAACGCCTACTCCCTGTGGTGCGCGCGTGACGTCCTGAAGCAGGGTGTGATCCTCGCCAACGGCGACACCGTCCACCCGGTCTCCGTCGAGAAGACCCTGCTCGCCGCCCGCGGCAACGGCCAGAAGATCATCCTCGCCCTCGACACGGTCAAGAACCTGGCCGACGAGGAGATGAAGGTCGTCACCGCCGACGGCAAGGGCGTGCAGAAGATCACCAAGCTGATGGACCCGGCCGACGCGACCGGAGAGTACATCGGCGTCACCCTCATCGAGCCCGAGGCCGCCGAGCAGCTGGCCGAGGCGCTGAAGACCACGTTCGAGCGCGACCCCGACCTCTACTACGAGGACGGCTACCAGCAGCTCGTCAACGACGGCTTCACCATCGACGTGGCCCCCATCGGCGACGTCAAGTGGGTCGAGATCGACAACCACGACGACCTCGCCAAGGGCCGGACGATCGCATGCCAGTACTGACGAGGCTGATCCCCTCGCCCGTTGTCGTCGACATCAGCCGCGGGGCGATGGACGATCTCGCCGGCCTCCTGGCCGACCAGCGGATCTCCGCGTCCGGCAAGCTGGCGATCGCGATCAGCGGTGGCTCCGGCGTGGCGCTGCGCGCCAAGCTGGAGCCCGTGCTGCCGCACGCCGACTGGTACCCGGTCGTCGACGGCACCATCGACTCCGCCGTCAAGCTGGCCGACGACATAAAGGGCCGTCGCTACGACGCCGTCGTGGGCCTGGGCGGCGGCAAGATCATCGACGTGACGAAGTACGCCGCGGCGCGGGTCGGCCTGCCCATGGTGGCCGTCGCCACCAACCTGTCGCACGACGGCATCTGCTCGCCGGTGTCCATCCTGGACAACGACAACGGCCGGGGCTCCTACGGCGTCCCCACCCCCATCGCCATGGTGATCGACCTCGATGTGATCAAGGACGCCCCGGTGCGGTTCATCCGTGCGGGCATCGGCGACGCGATCTCCAACATCTCCGCCATCGCCGACTGGGAGCTTTCCCACAAGATCACCGGCGAGGCCGTGGACGGCCTGGCCGCCGCCATGGCCCGTACCGCCGGCGAGTCCGTGCTGCGCCACCCCGGCGGATGCGGCGACGACGAGTTCCTCACCGTGCTCTCCGAGGCCCTCGTCCTCTCCGGCATCGCCATGTCGATCAGCGGGGACAGCCGGCCCTCCTCCGGTGCCTGCCACGAGATCAGCCACGCCTTCGACCTGCTCTACCCGGGGCGCTCCGCGCTCCACGGTGAGCAGGTGGGCATCGGCGCCGCCTTCGCCATGCACCTGCGGGGGGCCGCCGAGAAGTCCGGCCTCTTCGTCGAGGTGCTGCGCGGCCACGGCCTGCCCGTGCTGCCCGAGGAGATCGGCTTCAGCGTCGACGAGTTCGTCGCCGCCGTCGAGTACGCCCCCCAGACCCGTCCGGGACGCTTCACCATCCTGGAGCACCTCAACCTGTCCGCCGCCGAGATCAGGGACGCTTACGCCGACTATGCCAAGACCATCCGTAGCTGAACTCCGGCCCGTCGTTCACCCGGCGGGCGTCAAGGACCGGGTCAGCGGCGAGCACTGGGGCGGGCGCCTCTACATGCGCGAGATCTCCCTGCGCATCACCCGTCTCCTGGTCACCACCAAGGTCACGCCCAACCAGCTGACCTACGTGATGACCCTCGCCGGCGTCCTCGCGCTCCCGGCCCTGCTGGTGCCCGGCGTCCTGGGCGCCGTCCTCGGCGTGGTCGCGGTCCAGATGTACCTGCTGCTCGACTGCGTCGACGGCGAGGTCGCCCGCTGGAAGAAGCAGTTCTCGCTCTCCGGGGTCTACCTGGACCGGGTCGGCGCCTACCTGTGCGACGCGGCGGTGCTGGTCGGCTTCGGCCTGCGCGCCGCCGACCTGTGGGGCAGCGGGCGCATCGACTGGCTGTGGGCCTTCCTGGGCACCCTCGCGGCGCTCGGCGCGATCCTGATCAAGGCCGAGACCGACCTGGTCGGCGTCGCCCGCCACCAGGCCGGGAAGCCGGTCGTCAAGGACGCGGCGGCCGAGCCGCGCTCCTCCGGCATGGCGCTCGCCCGCCGGGCCGCCGCCGCGCTCAAGTTCCACCGGCTGGTCCTCGGCATCGAGGCGTCCCTGCTCATCCTGGTGCTGGCCGTGCTGGACCAGGTCCGGGGCGACCTGTTCTTCTCCCGGCTGGGTGTCGCCGTACTGGCCGGCATCGCGCTGCTCCAGACGCTGCTGCACCTGGTGTCGATCCTGGCCTCCAGCAGGCTCAAGTGACGGCCCCGATGCGGCTGGGCGCCGTCATCATCACCATGGGCAACCGGCCCGACGAGCTCAAAGCGCTCCTCGACTCCGTGGCCCGCCAGGACGGCGACCCGGTCGAGGTCGTCGTCGTGGGCCAGGGCGTCGAGGTCACCGGGCTCCCCGAGGGCGTCCGCAGCATCGACCTCCCGGAGAACCTGGGCATCCCGGGCGGCCGCAACGTCGGCATCGAGGCCTTCGGCCCCGGCGGCCGCGACGTGGACGCGCTGCTCTTCCTCGACGACGACGGGCTGCTGGAGCGGACCGACACCGCCGAGCTGTGCCGCCAGGCCTTCGCCGAGGACCCCCGCCTCGGGATCGTCAGCTTCCGGATCGCCGATCCGGAGACCGGCCGGACCCAGCGGCGGCACGTACCGCGGCTGCGCGCCTCGGACCCGATGCGCTCTTCCCGCGTCACCACCTTCCTGGGCGGCGCCAACGCCGTCCGCACTGCGGTGTTCGAGCAGGTCGGACCCCTGCCGGGGGAGTTCTTCTACGCTCACGAGGAGACCGACCTGGCCTGGCGGGCGCTCGACGCAGGGTGGCTGATCGACTACCGGGCGGACATGGTGCTGCTGCACCCGACCACTGCCCCCTCCCGGCACGCGGTCTACCACCGTATGGTGGCCCGTAACCGGGTGTGGCTCGCCCGCCGCAACCTGCCCGCTCCGCTTGTCCCGGTCTACCTGGGCGTATGGCTCCTGCTGACGCTCCTGCGCAGGCCTTCGGCAGCGGCGCTCAAGGCCTGGTTCGGCGGCTTCAGGGAGGGATGGACCACTCCCTGCGGGCCCCGGCGCCCCATGAGATGGCGTACGGTCTGGCGGCTGACCCGGCTGGGCAGACCACCTGTCATCTGACGAGCCCGCGTCTGGGAACATGACGCGATCACGGGCCTCGTGCCACCAGCCTGATGCCCGATCCGGCCGCATCTTGAAGACGAAAGTTTCAACTTGTGAGTGACACAACCCACGACGGCGCCCTCGCCACGAGCAGGCCGCCGTCCGAAGACGCGGGGCTGAGCCCCGCGGAGCTCGCCAGGAAGTACGGCCTCTCCGTGAGCGGCGCCCGGCCCGGACTGGGCGACTACGTGCGGCAGCTCTGGGGGCGGCGCCACTTCATCATGGCCTTCTCGCGGGCCAAGCTGGTGGCGCAGTACAGCCAGGCCAAGCTCGGCCAGGTCTGGCAGGTGGCGACCCCACTGCTGAACGCGGCCGTCTACTGGCTGATCTTCGGCCTGATCCTCGGCGCGGGCCGGGAGATGCCGAAGGGCGTCTACGTCCCGTTCCTGATGATGGGCATCTTCGTCTTCACCTTCACCCAGAGCTCCGTGATGGCGGGCGTGCGGGCGATCTCCGGCAACCTCGGGCTGGTGCGGGCACTGCACTTCCCGCGGGCCGCCCTCCCGGTGTCCTTCTCGCTCCAGCAGCTCCAGCAGCTGCTGTACTCGATGATCGTCGTCTTCGTGATCGCCGTGAGCTTCGGCAACTACCCGCGGCTCTCCTGGCTGCTGGTGATTCCGACGCTGGCGCTGCAGTTCGTCTTCAACACCGGCCTCGCCATGATCTTCGCGCGGATGGGCTCCAAGACCCCCGACCTGGCGCAGCTGATGCCGTTCGTGATGCGTACCTGGATGTACGCCTCCGGGGTCATGTTCCCGATCGGGATCTACCTCAAGGACCAGCCGCAGTGGATCAGCGACGTGCTGCTGTGGAACCCGGTGGCGATCTACATGGACCTCATCCGGTTCGCGCTGATCGACGACTACGGCAGCAGCAACCTGCCTCCGCACGTCTGGCTCTTCGCAGTGGGCTGGGCCGCCGTGATCGGCCTCGGCGGCTTCGTGTACTTCTGGAAGTCTGAGGAGCGTTACGGCCGTGGCTGACAACACCCAGGGGCGCGTCCCCACCGTGATCGCGGACGACGTCCACATCGTCTACCGGGTCAACACCGGCGGCGGCGGCAAGGGCGCGGCCACCGCCGCGCTCAGCAAGATACTCCGCCGGGGCAAGGGCGACGCTCCGGGCGTCCGCCGGGTCCACGCGGTGCGCGGAGTCTCCTTCACCGCGTACCGGGGCGAGGCCATCGGCCTCATCGGCTCCAACGGCTCCGGCAAGTCCACCCTGCTGCGCGCCATCGCCGGCCTGCTGCCCTGCGAGGACGGCAAGGTCTACACGGACGGCCAGCCCTCGCTGCTCGGTGTCAATGCCGCCCTGATGAACGACCTCACCGGCGAGCGGAACATCGTTCTCGGCGGTCTCGCGATGGGTATGACCCGCGAGCAGATCAAGGAGCGGTATCAGAGCATCGTCGACTTCTCGGGCATCAACGAGAAGGGGGATTTCATCTCCCTGCCGATGCGCACCTACTCCTCCGGCATGGCGGCGCGTCTGCGTTTCTCCATCGCGGCGGCCAAGGACCACGACGTCCTGATGATCGACGAGGCCCTTGCCACCGGTGACCGCAGCTTCCAGGTGCGTTCCGAGGACCGCATCCGCGAGCTGCGGGAGAAGGCCGGCACCGTCTTCCTGGTCAGCCACAACAACAAGTCCATCCGCGACACCTGCGACCGGGTGCTGTGGCTGGAGAAGGGCGAACTCCTGATGGACGGGCCCACGGAGGAAGTCGTCTCGGCCTACGAGAAGGCGACCAACGGCTGACCGGTCCCCGGGCCGCGGCGTGATGCCGCGCACTTCCCAGCGGACTCCCGCAGGCCCCCGCCGCACACCGTGGCGGGGGCCTCGGCATGTCCCCGCGGGCGCCGGGACGACATTCAGTGGCGGGGTGAATACCCGAGAGGCTTCCGCGCCGTTGTACAGCGTAAGCTGAAGCAGTCCTGAATCGGGGACAAGAGGGGACGATTCCCCGCAGGTGAACGGCCCGGGAGCACCCCGGGGAAATACCTGGCGGCGTGTCCGAAATAGGATGTATTAGGTCGGCAGTGTAGAACGGGAGATGTGACGGCAATGGCTACGGGAATTCTCCGGCCCCCAGGCAATACGGCCGTCCCCGCCGCGGGCGGCGGGCGGTGACCCCGGGGCACAGCACCCGCCCCCTGCCCGACACGGTCCACGCGCGCGCCACCCTCGGCAAGGCCCGGGCGGAGAACTTCCCCGTCGCCCCCTCCTTCCTTCCCCGCGCCTGGCGCGAGGGCCTCATGGCGGTCTACGGGTACGCCCGCCTCGTCGACGACATCGGCGACGGCGACCTCGCCCCCGGCGGCCGGGACGCCGTGCTCCTCGGCCTCGACCCCGCCGCGACGGACGACCGGCTCGCCATGCTCGACGCCTTCGAGGCCGACCTGCTGCGCGTGTTCGACGGCTCCGGTACCCCCGGTGGTCAGCCGCGCCATCCGCTGCTCCGCGACCTCCGGCCCGTGGTCCGCGCCCACGGCCTCACCCCCGAGCCGTTCCTCGGGCTGATCGAGGCCAACCGCCAGGACCAGCGCGTCACGCGCTACGAGACGTACGCCGACCTCCTCGGCTACTGCGAGCTCTCCGCCAACCCGGTGGGCCGCCTCGTCCTCTCCCTCACCGGCACCAGCACCCCCGAACGGATCCGCCGCTCCGACGCGATCTGCACCGCCCTGCAGATCGCCGAACACCTCCAGGACGTCACCGAGGACCTCGGCCGGGACCGGATCTACCTCCCCGCCGAGGACATGCGCCGCTTCCACGTGACCGAGGCCGACCTGCGGGCCCCGTCCGCGAGTGCCTCCGTACGCTCCCTGATCGCGTTCGAGACCCAGCGCGCCCGCGACCTCCTGGACGAAGGCAGCCCGCTCGTGGGCAGCGTGCACGGCCGGCTCCGGCTGCTGCTCGCGGGCTTCGTGGGAGGGGGGCGCGCCGCCCTCCGAGCCGTCACCGCCACCGGCTTCGACGTACTTCCCGGCCCGCCCAAGCCCACCAAGAGCGGCCTGCTCCGCGAGGTTGCCGCCGTCCTGCGCACAGCGCCGAGAAAGGGGTGAGCCCCATCGTGGAGGGCCCCACACACGCGTCCGCACCGTACGCGCCGTCCGCACCGGTCCTGGCGGCCTACAGCTACTGCGAGGCCGTCACCGGCTCGCAGGCGCGCAACTTCGCTTACGGCATCAGGCTGTTGCCCACCGACAAGCGGCAGGCGATGTCCGCCCTGTACGCCTTCTCCCGGCGCGTCGACGACATCGGCGACGGCACGCTGGAACCGCAGGCCAAGCTGGCCCGGCTGGAGGAGACCCGCGCCCTGCTCGGCCGGATCCGCTCCGGGGAGGTCGAAGAGGACGACACCGACCCGGTGGCCGTCGCCCTCACCCACGCCTCCAGCCGCTTCCCGATCCCGCTCGGCGGCCTCGACGAACTCATCGACGGCGTCCTCATGGACGTCCGCGGCGAGACCTACGAGACCTGGGACGACCTCAAGGCCTACTGCCGCTGCGTGGCCGGAGCCATCGGGCGGCTCTCGCTCGGCGTGTTCGGCACGGTGAACACCGCGGGCCCCGGCGTCTCGGACGCCTCGCGCGCCGGGGAGTACGCCGACACCCTCGGCCTCGCCCTGCAACTCACCAACATCCTCCGGGACGTTCGCGAGGACGCGGCCAACGGACGCACCTACCTGCCCGCCGAGGACCTCGCCAAGTTCGGCTGCTCCGAAGGCTTCCACAGCGACCGGGCACCCGCCGGCGCCGATTTCGCCGGGCTCGTCCACCACGAAGTGCGGCGCGCCCGGGCCCTGTTCGTCGAGGGATACCGGCTGCTGCCCATGCTCGACCGGCGCAGCGGCGCCTGCGTGGCCGCCATGGCGGGCATCTACCGGCGCCTGCTCGACCGCATCGAGCGGGAGCCGGAGGCGGTGCTGCGCGGCCGCGTATCGCTGCCGACGCACGAGAAGGCGTACGTCGCCGTGCGCGGCCTGTCCGGCCTTGACGCGCGGACCATCTCCCGCCAGAGCACCCGGAGGCGGGCCTGATGACCGGGACCCCGACCCGCACCACCCGCACCACCCGCACCGCCTGCGCCCCGGAGCCGCTCCGCGGCCGGCGGGCAACCCCGGCGGCGGCTTCCGCGTCTCCCCGTGCGGGCTCCGCGCGCACCGACGCGCGCAGGGCCGCGGCCACCGCCGCGCCCGCGCCCGCGCGCGAGGCGCGGACCACCGCCTCGGCACAGCGGCACACGACGGGGGAGGACGCATGAGCGCCGGCAGCACCGACAGCGGCACCCGCGCGGGCGCCGGCCGCGCCATCGTCGTGGGCGGCGGACTCGCCGGGGTCACCACCGCCCTCGAACTCGCCGACGCCGGACTGCAGGTCACCCTGCTCGAAGGCCGGCCCAGGCTCGGCGGGCTCGCCTTCTCCTTCAAGCGCGGCGAGCTCACCGTGGACAACGGCCAGCACGTGTACCTGCGCTGCTGCACCGCCTACCGCTGGTTCCTCGACCGCGTCGACGGAGCCGGCCTCGCCCCGCTCCAGGACCGGCTCGACGTCCCAGTGCTCGACGTCGCGCACCCCCGCGGGCCGCGCCTGGGCCGGCTGCGCCGCAGCGCCCTGCCCGTGCCCCTGCACCTGGCCGCGTCCCTCGCGACCTACCCGCACCTCTCCCTCGCCGAACGGGCAGGAGTCGGGCGCGCCGCCCTCGCGCTGCGCCGCCTCGACCCCGCCGACCCGGCCCTCGACGGCATCGACTTCGCGACCTGGCTCGGCCGCTACGGCCAGTCCCCGCGCGCCATCGAGGCCCTGTGGGACCTCGTGGGCATCGCCACCCTCAACGCCACCGCCGAGCAGTCCTCCCTCGGCCTCGCCGCCATGGTCTTCAAGACCGGCCTGCTCTCCGAGAACGGCGCCGCCGACATCGGCTGGGCCCGCGTACCCCTGGGAGACCTGCACGACACGCTCGCCCGCAAGGCGCTCGACGCGTCCGGCGTCCGGACCGTGCTGCGCGCCCGGGTCACCGCCGTGTCCCGTACGCAGGAGGGCGGTTGGCGCGTCGACACCGAGGAGGAGTCCCTCGACGCGGAGACCGTCGTCCTCGCCGTCCCGCAGCGCGAGGCGCACGCCCTGCTCCCCGCCGGCGCCCTCGCCGACCCCGACAAGCTCCTCGACATCGGCACCGCGCCCATCCTCAACGTCCACGTCGTCTACGACCGCAAGGTGCTCAGGCAGCCCTTCTTCGCCGCACTCGGCTCCCCGGTCCAGTGGGTCTTCGACCGCACCGACTCCTCCGGGCTCCCCGACGGCGGCCAGTACCTCGCGCTGTCCCAGTCGGTGGCCCAGGACGACATCGACGAACCCGTATCGGTCCTGCGGCACAAGTACCTGCCCGAGCTGGAACGGCTGCTGCCCGCCGCGCGCGGCGCCAAGGTACGGGACTTCTTCGTCACCCGGGAGCGGACCGCGACCTTCGCCCCCACCCCCGGCGTCGGCCGGCTGCGCCCCGGCCCGCGGACCGACACGCCGGGGCTCTACCTCGCCGGTGCATGGACCGCGACCGGTTGGCCCGCGACCATGGAGAGCGCCGTCCGGAGCGGACTGAGCGCGGCACACGCCGCACTCGCCGCGCTCGGCCGCCCCAGCGAACACCCTCTGCAGGAGGCGGCATGACGACGACCAGCACGACCAGCACAGCACTTACAGGAACCAGAGGAGAGCCAGTGAACCCGGGGAATCCGGCTGTCGAGAACACGGATGCCAGTCTGGGCACAGCTGGAGGGGGAGCCGAGAAGGCGGACACGATCGCCCTCCTGGAGCGCGGCCGCACGCTGTCGACCCCCGCGCTCCGGGCCGCCGTGGACCGGCTCGCGGCGCCCATGGACACCGTCGCCGCCTACCACTTCGGCTGGATCGACGCCCAGGGCAACCCGGCAGACGGCGACGGCGGCAAGGCCGTGCGCCCCGCCCTCGCGCTGCTCTCCGCCGAGGCCGCGGGCGCCGCGGCCGAGGTCGGCATCCCGGGCGCGGTGGCGGTCGAGCTCGTGCACAACTTCTCGCTTCTGCACGACGACCTGATGGACGGCGACGAGCAGCGCCGCCACCGGGACACGGTGTGGAAGGTGCACGGACCGGCCCTCGCGATCCTGGTCGGCGACGCGCTCTTCGCCCTCGCCAACGAGGTGCTGCTGGAGCTCGGCACCGTCGAGGCGGCCCGCGCGGCCCGCCGTCTGACCACGGCCAGCCGCAAGCTCATCGACGGCCAGGCGCAGGACATCTCGTACGAGCACCGCGAGCGCGTCAGCGTCGAGGAGTGCCTGGAGATGGAGGGCAACAAGACCGGCGCCCTCCTCGCCTGCGCCGTCTCGATCGGCGCCGTCCTCGGCGGCGCGGACGACCGCACCGCCGACAAGCTGGAGGAGTACGGCTACCACCTGGGCCTCGCCTTCCAGGCCGTGGACGACCTCCTCGGCATCTGGGGCGATCCGGAGGCCACGGGCAAGCAGACCTGGAGCGACCTGCGCCAGCGCAAGAAGTCCCTGCCGGTCGTCGCCGCCCTCGCAGCGGGCGGACCCGCCTGCGAGGAACTCGCCGAGCTGCTCGCCGCCGACGCCAAGAGCAACGACTTCGAGAACTTCTCCGAGGAGGAGTTCGCGGCCCGCGCCGCGCTCATCGAGGCGGCCGGCGGCCGCCAGTGGACCGCCGACGAGGCGCGCCGCCAGCACGCCGTCGCCATCCGGGCCCTGGACGACGTCGACATGCCGCAGCGGGTGCGCGACCAGCTCGTCGCCCTCGCCGACTTCGTCGTCGTGCGCAAGAGGTGATCGCCGCCCGGCCGCAGTCCCAGATATGAATCGCGAGTCGCCGGCCGGAGCCGCCGCCTGAAGGTGGCGCGCTCCGGCCGACGGCAGACCCCAGCACAGCACAGGACACTGTTCTAAGGGGAAGCCATGACAGCGACGACCGACGACGCCGCGAACGCCCGCGGCGCCGACACCGGGGTGGACACCGCGCCGCGATCCGCCCCGCCTCCGGCGGGCAGCCCGCCGGACCCGGCACACCGGGCCGCCGGCCCGGGCACGGCCCCGCCGCGCGGCGCGCCGGACCCGGCCCGGGAGACCGTACGGGGCGCCGTGCGCGAGGAGGCCGTACGGGGCGCGCACGAGGCCACCGAGCGGGCGACCCGGCGGCTGCTCGCCCGCCAGGACCCCGAGGGCTGGTGGAAGGGCGACCTGGAGACCAACGTCACCATGGACGCCGAGGACCTGCTGCTGCGCCAGTTCCTCGGGATCCGGGACGAGAGGACCACGTACGCCGCCGCCCTCTTCATCCGCGGCGAGCAGCGGGACGACGGCACCTGGGCCACCTTCCACGGCGGGCCGCCCGAACTCTCCGCCACCATCGAGGCGTACGTGGCCCTGCGGCTGGCCGGTGACGCGCCGGACGCCCCGCACATGGCCCGCGCCTCGGCCTGGATCCGGGCCCACGGCGGGATCGCCGCCGCCCGGGTCTTCACCCGCATCTGGCTGGCCCTGTTCGGCTGGTGGAACTGGGACCACCTGCCCGAACTCCCGCCCGAGCTGGTGTTCCTGCCTCCCTGGGTCCCGCTTAACATCTACGACTTCGGCTGCTGGGCCCGGCAGACCATCGTCCCGCTCACGGTCGTCTCCGCGCTCCGCCCGGTCCGCCCGGCCCCCTTCGCGCTGGACGAGCTGCACACCGACGCCAGGGTGCCGAACCCGGGCAAGCGGCCCGCCCCGCTGGCCAGTTGGGAGGGCGTCTTCCAGCGGATGGACAGGGCCCTGCACGTCTACCGCCGGTTCGCCCCGCGCCGGCTGCGCAAGGCGGCCATGGCGACCGCGAGCCGCTGGATCGTCGAGCGCCAGGAGAACGACGGCTGCTGGGGCGGGATCCAGCCACCCGCCGTGTACTCCGTCATCGCCCTGCACCTGCTCGGCTACGACCTCCAGCACCCCGTCATGCGCGCCGGGCTGGACTCGCTGGACCGGTTCGCGGTCTGGCGCGAGGACGGCGCCCGGATGATCGAGGCCTGCCAGTCGCCCGTCTGGGACACCTGCCTGGCCGCGATCGCGCTCGCCGACGCGGGTCTGCCGCCCGACCATCCGGCGCTGGTCAAGGCCGCCGACTGGATGCTCGGCGAGGAGATCGTGCGCAGCGGGGACTGGGCCGTACGGCGGCCCGCGCTGGCCCCCGGCGGTTGGGCGTTCGAGTTCCACAACGACACGTACCCCGACATCGACGACACCGCCGAGGTGGTCCTCGCCCTGCGCCGGATCAAGCACCCCGACCCGGCCCGGGTCGATGCGGCCATCGCGCGCGGGGTGGCCTGGAACCTCGGCATGCAGTCGAGGAACGGCGCGTGGGGCGCCTTCGACGCCGACAACACCAGCCCCTTCCCGAACCGGCTGCCCTTCTGCGACTTCGGCGAGGTCATCGACCCGCCCTCGGCCGACGTCACCGCCCACGTGGTGGAGATGCTTGCCTTCGAGGGCAAGGCGGGCGACGCCCGGACCCGGCGCGGCATCGCCTGGCTGCTCGCCGAACAGGAGCCGGAGGGCGGCTGGTTCGGCCGCTGGGGAACCAACTACGTGTACGGGACGGGCTCGGTGGTGCCCGCGCTCACGGCGGCGGGCATCCCCCCGGGGCATCCCGCGATCCGGCGGGCGGTGCGCTGGCTGGAATCCGTACAGAACGCGGACGGCGGCTGGGGCGAGGACCAGCGCTCCTACAAGGACCGGTCGTGGGCCGGGAAGGGTGCCTCCACGGCCTCGCAGACCGCCTGGGCGCTGATGGCCCTGCTGTCGGCCGGCGAGCGGGACGGCGAGGCCGTGGAGCGCGGCGTCGGGTACCTGGTGCGGACGCAGGAGGAGGACGGCTCCTGGGACGAGCCGTACTTCACCGGCACCGGATTCCCCTGGGACTTCTCCATCAACTACCACCTGTACCGCCAGGTGTTCCCGCTCACCGCGCTCGGCCGCTACCTGTACGGGGAGCCGTCCGCGCCGGCCGTGGCGCACACGGCCACGGCCGGGGCCGGGGAAGCGTGATGTCCGGCGAGGCGTGCGCCCCGCTGCTGGTCGCCTGCGCGCTGCGCATCGAGCAGGCCGCGCTGCGCAGCGCGGGCCGCGGCGCGCGCGGTGCGGCGCCGCCCGGGCACACCCTGCTGCGCACCGGGATGGGCCCGCGCGCGGCCCGGCGGGCCGTCGCCAGGGCGCTGGACCGGCCGGGGATGGAGCGGGCGGCCGTCCTCGCGACCGGGTTCTGCGCGGGGCTGGTCCCCGGCATGCACCCCGGCGACCTGGTCGTCGCCGAGCAGACCCGGGACCCGCACGGCGACGTCACCTGCACCGGAACCGCCCTGCTCGCCGAGGCACTGGCCCGGGCAGCGCCCGGCCGGACCGTGCACATCGGCCCCCTGACCGGATCCGACCACGTCGTCCGCGGCCAGGAGCGCGCGCAGCTGCGCGCCACCGGCGCCATCGCGGTCGACATGGAGTCCGCGGCCACCTTGTGGACCGCCGCCGGCGGAGGCAGCCGTCCGGTTGCGGCCGTCCGGGTGATCGTGGACGCTCCGGAGCATGAGCTCGTCCGCATCGGCACGGTCCGCGGTGGAATATCGGCCTTCCGTGTACTGCGTGCCGTACTGCCCGCGTTTTATGACTGGCACCGTTCTTTGCTGCTCCCCAGGAGGTGAGCCAGATGGCCATGCCGCTGCGCCAGACCATCAGGGTCGGGACCTATCTTCTCGAACAGAAGCTCCGCAAGCGTGAGAAGTTCCCGCTGATCGTCGAGCTGGAACCGCTCTACGCCTGCAACCTGGCCTGTGAAGGGTGCGGGAAGATCCAGCACCCGGCCGGGGTGCTCAAGCAGCGCATGCCGGTCGCCCAAGCGGTCGGCGCCGTGCTGGAGTCCGGCGCGCCCATGGTGTCCATCGCGGGCGGCGAGCCCCTGATGCACCCGCAGATCCACGAGATCGTCCGGCAGCTGGTAGCCAAGCGGAAGTACGTATTCCTCTGCACCAACGCGATGCTGCTGCGCAAGAAGATCGAGAAGTTCACCCCGTCCCCGTACTTCGCCTTCGCCGTGCACATCGACGGCCTGCGCGAGCGGCACGACGAGTCGGTGGCCAAGGAAGGCGTCTTCGACGAGGCCGTCGCAGCCATCAAGGAGGCGAAGAAGCGGGGTTTCCGGGTCACCACCAACTCCACCTTCTTCAACACCGACACACCGCAGACGATCATTGAGGTACTCAACTACCTCAATGACGACCTCCAGGTGGACGAGATGATGATCTCGCCGGCCTACGCCTACGAGAAGGCCCCCGACCAGGAACACTTCCTGGGCGTGGAACAGACCCGCGACCTCTTCAAGAAGGCCTTCGCGGGCGGCAACCGGCGCCGCTGGCGGCTCAACCACTCGCCGCTCTTCCTGGACTTCCTCGAAGGGAAGGCGGATTTCCCCTGCACCGCCTGGGCGATTCCGAATTACTCCCTCTTCGGCTGGCAGCGCCCCTGCTACCTGATGAGCGACGGCTACGTGCCCACGTACCGCGAGCTGATCAACGACACCGACTGGAGCAAGTACGGCCGCGGGAAGGACCCGCGCTGCGCGAACTGCATGGCGCACTGCGGCTACGAGCCCACCGCCGTCCTCGCCACCATGGGCTCCCTCAAGGAGTCCCTGCGGGCGGCCCGGGAGACGATCGGCGGGAACCGGGACCGCTCGGCATGACCGCCGCCGGACAGGGCCCGGGCGAACGGGCGGGGCGCGGCCGGGGCAAGGGCTTCGACCTCGGCGCCCTGCTGGCCGAGCGCGGCGGCGAACGGTACGAGCTCCACGCCCGCCACCTCAACCACCAGCTGCCCCGGATGCTGCACACCATCGGCTTCGACAAGGTCTACGAGCGGGCCGAGGGCGCCCACTTCTGGGACGCCGAGGGCAACGACTACCTCGACATGCTGGCCGGGTTCGGGGTGATGGGCCTGGGCCGGCACCACCCGGTCGTCCGCCGGGCCCTGCACGACGTCCTCGACGCCCAGCTCGCCGACCTCACCCGCTTCGACTGCCAGCCGCTGCCCGGGCTGCTGGCCGAGAAGCTCCTCTCGTACAGCCCGCACCTGGACCGGGTCTTCTTCGGCAACAGCGGCACCGAGGCCGTGGAGACGGCCCTGAAGTTCGCCCGGTACGCCACCGGGCGGCCGCGGGTCCTCTACTGCGACCACGCCTTCCACGGGCTGACCACGGGCTCCTTGTCGGTGAACGGGGAGAGCGGCTTCCGGGACGGCTTCGCCCCGCTGCTCCCCGACACGAGGATCGCGCTGGGGGACCTGGCCGCCCTGGAGCGGGAGCTGGGGCGCGGGGACGTGGCCGCCTTCGTCGTCGAGCCCATCCAGGGCAAGGGGGTCCTGGAGGCTCCGCCCGGATTCCTGCTCGCAGCCCAGGAACTCCTGCACCGGCACAAGGCACTGCTGATCGCGGACGAGGTGCAGACCGGGCTGGGACGGACCGGTGACTTCTACGCGTACCAGCACGAGCCGGGCGTGGAGCCGGACCTCGTGTGCGTGGCCAAGGCGCTGTCGGGCGGCTACGTGCCGGTCGGCGCGACCCTGGGCAAGGACTGGATCTTCAAGAAGGTCTACTCGTCCATGGACCGGGTGCTCGTGCACTCCGCCAGCTTCGGTTCCAACGCACAGGCGATGGCGGCCGGGCTGGCCGTGCTGTCGGTCATGGAGGACGAGGAGGTGGTGGCGAACGCCCGGGCGACGGGGGACCTGCTGCGCGGGCGGCTCGCGGCCCTGGTGGACGAGTACGAGCTGCTGCACGAGGTGCGGGGGCGCGGGCTGATGATCGGCATCGAGTTCGGCCGGCCGTCCTCGCTGGGGCTGCGCAGCCGGTGGACCATGCTCCAGGCGGCCCGCAAGGGGCTGTTCGCGCAGATGGTCGTGGTGCCGCTGCTCCAGAAGCACCGGATCCTCACCCAGGTCTCCGGCGACCACCTGGAGGTGATCAAGCTGATCCCGCCGCTGATCGTGGAAGAACGGGACGTCGACCGGTTCGTCGGCGCCTTCCGCGCGGTCATGGACGAGGCGCACGGCGGGTCGGGCCTGATGTGGGACTTCGGGCGGACCCTGGTGAAGCAGGCGGTCGGCAACCGCTGACCGCCTGCTCCGGCGGGCCTCAGGCCCCGTCGGTCAGCAGCCGCTCGCGCAGCCGGTCGAGGGTCTCGGGCGTCAGTCCGAGGCCCTCGGCGAGGTAGCGCTCGACCCCGCCCCACCGCTTGTCGATGCTGTCGAAGGCGGCGTCCAGGTACTCGGCGCGGGCGTCGAAGAGCGGGGCGAGGAGCTCCATCACCTCGGGGGAGTGGGCCTCGACCGGCTCGCCGCTGCGGCGCACCCGGTAGCGCCGGTGCGGGGCGTTCGACTCCAGGTAGTCCGCCACGATCGCCTCGCGTTCGACGCCGAGCGCGAGCAGGGTGACGGCGATGGACAGGCCGGCCCGGTCCTTGCCCGCCGCGCAGTGCATCAGGGCCGGGACGCTGTCCTCGGCGAGGGCGTGCACGACCCGGCTGTGCTCGGCGGTGCGCTGCTCGATGATGGTGCGGTACGACTGCGCCATCCGGGCCGCGGCCTTGCCGTCGCCGAGGAGCGAGCGGAGCTGGCCGAGGTCGCCTTCGCGGACCATCTTCCAGAACTCCCGGCCGTCGGCGGGGTCCGACAGCGGGATGTTCACATTGCGTACACCCGGCAGTTCGACGTCCGGCCCCTCCAGTGAATGGTCGGCGTTGTTGCGGAAGTCGAAGATGGTGTGCAGGCCGAGCGATGCGAGGAACTCTGCATCGGTTTCGGTGGCATGTGCCAGATGTCCGCTTCGGAAGAGTCGTCCCGCCCTGACCCTCCGTCCACCGGAGGCCGGAAGTCCGCCCACGTCACGGAAATTGCGCACTCCGGACAGTTCGGGCTCCGGCACCGGCTCCGACCCGGGTCGTGCCGGCGGGGCCGGGGGTATCTGCTGGGTCACGGGAACTCCTCCGCATCGTCGGGTGGGTGTCCGAATTAGGCTACTTGGCAACAACTTGCCGTAGACGGAGGCGAGATCGGGTGCCTCTCCGTGAGCCAGATCATACGGTGACCGTGAGTGTCTGATCGCGAATGCCGAATTGCCCGGCAGGGACGGTTGTTGACGGTGGGGAATGGACGCAGGGTGACCGGAATTCCGCCGCTCCCTCATCCCTGTGAATCCGTCAGGGAATTCATGGCTTGTTACCTGCCGCCCGACTCGATTAGCTTCGCCCTCGATCCGGGTGGACCGCCGAATCCTGCCGCCGCCCGGAAACCGCACCCGACTATTCACGCGCGCGGCAGGAGCGGGGGAACCAGGTAAGCCGCTGTTCCGGATCTTTTGAACCGGGACGGCTCGGGGTGAAGCCGTACATATGGGGCCCGCGTTCCAGGGGTCCCGGGTGTACGGCCGGACATCTCCAGTCCGAACCCGACAGCTCACCTCGCAGGCGACGGAGAGGAATTCGCCATGCCCGCAAAGGGTAAGCACCGCCGTCCCAAGTCCGGTTCCATATCGCGCGGTTTCGCCGCCGCCGGCACCGGGGGCGCCGCCCTCGCGCTGCCGCTGATCGGTGCCGCGGGCGCCCACGCCGCCGGTGCGCCGACCGCCGCGACCGCCGCCACCCCGGTGGTGCAGGCCGTACAGACCGCCCCGCAGGCGGCCCCGCAGGCCGTGCAGCTCCAGGCCGCGCCGCAGGCCGCGCCGACCGTCTACACGGTCGTGCCGGGCGACTACCTCTCCAAGATCGCCGCCGAGCGCCAGCTGACCGGTGGCTGGGAGCAGCTCTACGCCGACAACCGCGAGGCCGTCGGCACCGACCCGTCGCTGATCCACCCGGGCCTGAAGCTGACGCTCGGCGCGAAGGGCGAGGCCGCCCCGGCCGAGGCCCCGGCCCGGCCCGCCCCCAAGGCGGCCCCGGCTCCGGAGAAGGCGGCCCCGAAGGCCTCCGGTTCCGGTGCCTCGGCGCCCTCGGCCAAGAAGGGCGCCGCCGACTCCGCCGCGCCGGCCAAGCAGAAGGCCGGCTCCTCCGCCGCCGAGAAGGCCCCCGCGGGCGCCGGCTTCGTGGCCCCCGTCAGCGGCGGCGTCTCCACCCAGTACAAGGTCGCCGGCGCCATGTGGTCCTCCGGCTACCACACGGGCGTCGACTTCATCGCCCGCTCCGGCACCACGGTCAAGGCCGTCGGCGCGGGCACCGTCGTCTCGGCGGGCTGGAGCGGCTCGTACGGCAACGAGGTCGTCATCCGGCACGCGGACGGCAACTACTCCCAGTACGCCCACCTGTCCTCGCTCTCCGTCTCGTCCGGCCAGAGCGTCACCGCCGGACAGCGGATCGGCCTTTCCGGTTCCACCGGCAACTCGACCGGGCCGCACCTGCACTTCGAGATCCGCACGAGCCCGTCCTACGGCTCGGACATGGACCCGATCGCCTACCTCCGTTCGAAGGGCGCGAGCCTCTGACGGCACCCGCCGCCGGAGCGGGAGACACACGTGAGGCCGGGGCCCGAGGGGGGTCCCGGCCTCACGTGTACTTATTCCTTATCCGTCAGGTGGTACAGATCACGGTCCGTCAACCCCTGCTTACGTTGGCGTAGGTCGCCCACGGCGGTGAAGGATGGGTTCCCGTGGCAGCGACGACGACGAAACTCAAGACCATCGGCTCGTACGCGGCGATCGGGGACAGCTTCACCGAGGGTGTCGGGGACCCGGGACCCGGGGATTCCTATCTCGGCTGGGCGGACCGGCTTGCCGTGCTCCTGGCCGATCGGCGCGACGAGCACGACTTCCGGTACGCGAACCTGGCCGTGCGCGGCAGGCTCCTCGACCAGATCGTGGCCGAGCAGGTGCCGCGGGCCAAGGCCCTCGCACCGGACCTCGTGACCTTCTGCGCCGGGGGCAACGACATCATCCGGCCCGGCAGCGACCCCGACGACGTGGCGGAGCGGTTCGAGGCGGCCGTGGCCGACCTCGCCGGGTCCGTCGGCCAGGTGATGATCACCACCGGCTTCGACACGCGGGGCGTGCCGGTCCTCAAGCACATCCGGGGCAAGGTGGCGACATACAGCGCGCACGTGCGCGCCATCGCCGACCGCTACGACTGCCCGGTGCTCGACCTCTGGTCGCTGAAGTCCGTACAGGACCGGCGGGCCTGGGACGCCGACCGGCTGCACCTGTCGCCCGAGGGGCACACCCGGGTGGCGCTGCGCGCCGCGCAGGTGCTCGGCCTGGAGGTGCCGACCGACCCCGACCAGCCGTGGCCGCCGCAGCAGCCGCGCGGATCGGTGGACGTGACCCGGGACAACATCCAGTGGGCGCGCGACCACCTGGTGCCGTGGATCGGCCGCCGGCTGCGCGGGGAGTCCTCCGGGGACCACGTGGAGGCGAAGCGGCCGGACCTGATGCCGCTGTAGGTACGGGCCGCGCGGTCACGGGGGTGCCGTGCGGCCAAGGGGGTGCCGGGCGGCGGGGTATGCCGCGCGGCCACGGGGATGCCGTCCGGCGGGGGATGCCGGGCGGCCGCGACACGGGTGTACGGCTGAACGCAGGTGAGCACGGCCGAAACGCGTGTGGACAGGGGCCGGAAGCGGAATCCTTGGGGGCGGGTGTGCGTTGGGATGGTCGTAGACCCCTACGGCCACGCATACCCCCATCCTCCCAGGAGGCGCCTTGACCGGCTCCCGTCCCTTGCGTCCACGGCTGCGCGCGCTGCGGCCCGAAGCCTTCGGCGCGGACCCGTCCGGCGCCCGGCTGGAGCGGATCCGCCGCTCGCCCAACTTCGCCGACGGCGTCTTCCAGAATCCGGTCGGGGCCCGGACCAGGCCCTCCGGGTCGATGAAAGAGTTCGCCAAGATCTACTTTCACAAGGAACAGCGGCTCCGCAGGAGCCCGGGAGCCCCGATCCCGGTGCACCCGACCACCCTCGCCGATCTGGCGAAGCCCCCGGTCAGCGGGTTGCGGCTGACCTGGATGGGGCACTCCAGCGTGCTCGCGGAGATCGACGGACGCCGGGTGCTGTTCGACCCGGTGTGGGGTCAGCGGTGCTCACCCTTCCCCTTCGCCGGCCCCAAGCGGCTGCACCCCGTGCCCGTGCCGCTGGCCTCGCTGGGGGAGGTCGACATGGTGGTCATCTCCCACGACCACTACGACCACCTGGACCTGCCGACGATCAAGGACCTGGCCGGTACGGACACCGTCTTCGCCGTCCCGCTCGGCGTCGGCGCGCACCTGGAGCGCTGGGGGGTCCCGGCCGACCGGCTGCGCGAGCTCGACTGGAACGAGAGCACCAAGATCGCGGGACTCTCCCTCACGGCGACCCCCGCCCGGCACTTCTGCGGCCGCGGCCTGCGCAACCAGCAGCACACCCTGTGGGCCTCCTGGGTGGTGGCCGGGGACGAGCACCGGATCTACCACAGCGGGGACACCGGCTACTTCCCCGGTTTCAAGGAGATCGGCGCCGAGCACGGGCCCTTCGACGCCACGATGATCCAGATCGGGGCCTACTCGGAGTACTGGCCCGACATCCACATGACCCCCGAGGAGGGCATGCGGGCCCACCTCGACCTCCAGGGCGGCACGCCGCACGGCACGATGCTGCCCATCCACTGGGGCACCTTCAACCTGGCCCCCCACCCGTGGGACGAGCCGGGCGAGGGCACGCTGTCCGCCGCCGAGGGAGCCGGGGCGGCGGTCGCGCTGCCGATCCCGGGCCAGCCCTTCGAGCCCGGCGGCGCAGGAGTCCCGGCCGTGCCGTGGTGGCGTCCGTTCGTGGCCGCGGGCGCGCCCGTGCCCGCCCTCGAGGCCTCCCCCCGCCCGGCACCCGCCGGCCGGCCCGCGACGGCGACCACCCGCGAGGAACCCGAGGCGGTCGGCTCGTAGGGCTCGTAGGGCTCGTAGGTCCTGTCCGCCTGGACAGGCAGGCAGGGTCCGGCCCCCTGACCCCCGGGGTCAGGGGGCCGGACACGTCACGGGCCGGCGTCGGTCTCGTCAGGGGAGTCCGGACGCTGTACGCGGGCTCTGACACCCCGTGCCCGGACCCCGCAGGGGGCGTGCGGAGCCGCGCCGCGACCCCGGGGAATCGGGCTGTCGTGCGAGCGCTCCACCGGGAGCGGTAAGCACCCCGGCGAACTTCCCCAACTGGCCGTCCCGGGCGGGAGCATGCGGTCTAGCGTGGGTATCCGGTGATCAACACCGGGCCCCGGGAACTGCTGGGGGCCGGGCCCCACGTACCGAGGACGCCGATGTCCGGACTCCGAGCCGCCCGCCACTCCCCGTCGAGACACGCCGTTACCGGTCCGGGCCGGCAGATACGCCCCCAACTGCTCCGCGCCGCCCTGCTGCCCACGCTCGCCGCCGGGCTCAGCGGCGCCGCCGCAGTGATCTTCACGCTGCAACTCGGCGGGGGAGCCGGCGACCGCGACGCCCGGCTGTGGCCGGTGCTCACCGGCTGCGCCCTGCTCGTCGCCGGGGCCCTCGCCGCCGCCCTGCTCGGCGCGCAGCGCTCAGCCAAGGCCGTCCAGGACCGGTGCGAGGCGCTGCGCCGCTCCAGCGTGCGCGGCCGCCAGGAACTGCGGACCGCCGCAGAACGGCTCGAACGGGGTGAGGTTCCGCCCCGCCCGGTGCGCGGAGGGCCGACCTCGCCGCCGGTCGGCACCGACCCGTCCGGGGTGGACGAGTTCTGGCTGCTCTCGCAGGAGTTGCGCGGCGCCCGCGAACAGGCGCACGCGACCCTCGTACGGCTGGCCGGACCGGTCACCCCGTCCGACAGCGAACGGAAGGTCGAGGTCTTCGTCAACCTCGCGCGGCGCCTGCAGTCCCTGGTGCACCGCGAGATCTCGCTGCTGGACGAACTGGAAGACACGGTCGAGGATCCGGACCTGCTCAAGGAGCTCTTCCACGTCGACCACCTCGCCACCCGGATCCGCCGCCACGCGGAGAACCTGGCCGTGCTCGGCGGCGCGGCCTCCCGCCGCCAGTGGACCCGGCCAATCGACCTGAGCGAGGTGCTCCGCTCCTCGGTCGCGGAGGTCGAGCAGTACACCCGGGTCAAGGTGGTGCCCCCGTCGGGCGGCAGCGTCCGCGGCCACGCCGTCGCCGACGTGGTGCACCTGCTGGCCGAACTGGTCGAGAACGCCACGGTGTTCTCCGCCCCCGACACCGATGTGGTGCTGCGCGCCGAACGGGTCACAGCCGGGATCGCCGTCGAGGTGGAGGACCGCGGACTGGGCATGCCGGCCGAGGAGCAGCACCGGATGAACGCCCTGCTCGGCGACCCCGACCAGATCAGCGTCCGGCACCTGCTGGCGGACGGCCGCATCGGCCTGTTCGTGGTCTCGGCGCTGGCCCGCCGGCACGGGATCGCCGTCGAGCTCAAGTCCAACATCTACGGCGGGGTGCTGGCCGTACTGGTGCTGCCGCAGGAGCTGCTGGGCGCGGAGGCGCCGGGAGCCGATGCCGCCGCGGGGGGCTCCCGCGCCACTTCCTGGGGGACCGGGGAGGGGACGGGGGTGCCGCCCCTGGAGCCGGTACGGGTCGCGCTGCCGCGGCAGGAGCCGCCGGGTGCCGGGCCGGCCGCACCGCTCTGGTCGTACGGTACGGAGGCGCCGGAGCCTCCGCCGGCCGCTGTGCGTGCTCATGCGCCTGCCTCCGCTGCCACGCCCGCTGCCGCTCCCGCGCCTGCTGCCGCGCCTGCCCCTGCCTCCGCCCCCGCCTCCGGTCCGTCCGTGGCAGCGACCCCGGCCGGGGCCGGGGTCGGGGCTGCAGCCGGGGGCCGCACCCCGGCTCCGGTTCCTGCTCCGGCCCCGGTCCCGGATCAGGTCCCGGATCAGGTCTCGGTCCAGGCTCCGGCGCCGGTTCCGGCTCCGGTTCCTGCGCCGGTCGGCCTGGGCCCCGGCTCCGGTCCGGACCCCCGCCTGGAGATCTGGTCGCAGGCCCGTCCCGGGACCCTGCCCGCGCCCCGGCCGGGGGACCGCCCCGAGCCTTCGACCGCTGCCGCCCCGGCGCCCGTGGCGGAGCCGGAGCGAGGGCCCGAGTCCTCGTCCGAGGCCCGGCTCGCGATCTGGTCGGAGCCCCGGGCCGGGGCCCAGCCCGAGCCGCAGCCCGGCACCCCGGCCGGTTCCCCGGCCGAGAAGCGGCGGCCGCCGCTGCCGCGTCGCCGGGCCCAGCAGCACCTCGCGCCCCAGCTGCGCGAGGCACCCGCCCCCCGGCGGACCGGCGACAGCGAACAACCCCTGCACGACCCGGGCCTGATGGCCGCCTTCCAACGGGGCTTCGGCCGCGCGCAGTCGGAGCACCGGACATGACCCCCACCCCTCACCTCAGCAAGGAGCGCACCCCCATGGGCGGCGAAGTGGCGACGAAGACCGGCAGTCGGCTCTCGGACCTCGACTGGCTGCTGAGCGGCCTGGTGCAACGCGTGCCCTACACGCGCAGCGCCGTACTGCTCACGGCGGACGGGCTGGTGACCTGTGTGCACGGCCTGGACGCCGACAGCGCGGACCACATGGCGGCCCTGGCCTCCGGGCTGTACTCGCTGGGGCGCAGCGCCGGATCCCGGTTCGCCGACGGCGCCGAGGTCCGGCAGGTGGTGGTCGAGCTCGACTCCGCGCTCGTCTTCGTCTCGGCGGCCGGTTCCGGGACCTGCCTGGCGGTCCTCGCCGACCGGGAGGCCGATGCCGGGGTGCTCGGCTACGAGATGGCGATGCTGGTCAAGAGTGTGCGTCCGTACCTGGCGGCCCCGCCGCGGCGGCCCGTCGCCGACCCGGAGCGATGAGGGCCCACGCGAGGGGGGCCTACGCGAAGGGATCCTCGTACGGGACGGCTACGAGTACGGGGTCAGGGTCAGGGGCGGGGAAGGGGCGGGACACACCGTGGCTCGACGACTCGGCGGGCCGGGTCATGCGCCCGTACACGGCCAGCGGCGGGCGGACCCGGCCGGGCGTCGCGCTCGACCTGCTCTCGCTGGTGACCGCGACCGGCGTACGGCCGCGGGGGCCGCTCGGCGCGGAGCACGCCCTCGCGCTGCGGCTCTGCGCGGGGTCGGCCGCGGTCACGGTCGCCGAAGTGGCCGGGCAGCTGCGGCTCCCGGCGGTGGTGGTGAAAGTGCTGCTGTCGGACCTGATGGAACACGGGGCCGTGATGGCGCAGTCGCCCCGCTACCCGGGCGGTGGGTCCTTCGCCGCCGATGACCAGAACCTTCTCCGGGCGGTGCTCGATGGCCTACGCAAACGACTGTGACACGGCGGATCCGGTGGCCCCGGCGGTCCCGGCGACCTCGCCCCCCGTGACGCTGAAGATCCTGGTCGCGGGCGGATTCGGCGCGGGCAAGACCACCTTCGTGGGCGCGGTCAGCGAGATCGAGCCGCTCAGCACCGAGGAGCTGCTGAGCGGACTCAGCGAGGCCGCGGACCCGCTGGAGGGGGTCGGGGAGAAGTCCACGACGACCGTGGCGCTGGACTTCGGCCGGATCACGCTGGACGAGCGGCACGTGCTCTACCTCTTCGGCACGCCCGGGCAGCAGCGCTTCTGGTTCCTGTGGGAGGAGATGTGCGCGGGCGCCCTCGGGGCGGTGGTGCTCGCCGACACCCGCCGGCTCGCCGACTGCTTCGCCGCCGTGGACTTCTTCGAGCGGCGCGGGATCGGCTTCATCGTCGCCGTCAACGAGTTCGACGACGGTCACCGCTACGAGCCCGAAGAGGTGCGTGAGGCGGTGGGACTCGGGCCGGACGTGCCGGTCGTACGGTGCGACGCGCGTCTGACGAGCTCCGGGACCGGGGCGCTGGCCGCCCTCGTCCGCCACCTCCTGTGCATGTCCACCGTCCGCTCGTCGTCCGCAGCACTGGCAACGCGCGCATCGTCCGTATCACCTGCATCGCCTGCATCCGCATCACCTGTATCGCCTGTATCACCTGCATCGTCTTCGGAGTCGGGGGAACCGTCATGACGTACTACGAATCGACCGGACACCTGCTGCTCACACCGGTGGACCGGGAGGCGCCCGCACGGGTCGTGAGGCTGCGCCAACTGGGCCTGGGGGAGCGGACGGACGCGGACCTGGACGCCTTCGCCCGGCGGGTCTGCGAGGCACTGGACGCCCCGTACGCGGGGGTCAACTTCATCGGCGAGGAACGGCAGTTCTTCGCGGGCCTGCACCACGCCGCGCAGGCCCGGCCGAGCGGCTACCCGGCGAGGGTCCTGGCCCGGGACCACGGCTACTGTCCGCACGTGGTGGTGCGGCGGCGGGCGCTGGTGCTGGAGGACGTACGGGACTTCGCGCGCTTCGCGGGCAACGCGGTGGTCGACGAGAGCGGGGTGCGGTCCTACGTGGGCGCGCCGCTGACGGACCGGCAGGGGGTCGTGCTCGGCACGGTGTGCGCGGTGGACGTGGTGCCGAGGCGGTGGGGTACGGAGGGACTGGCCACGGTCAAGGCGCTGGCGGCGGAGCTGGTGGCGCTGCTGCACGAGCGGGAGGACCGGTCGGCCTGAGGGCGGCGCCGGGCGATTGTCGGTGGCGGGGTCTACGGTCGTCGGAGAAGGATTCACCGGAGGCCGGAGAGGAGCCGCGGGGATGGCCACGACCGCGCAGGACGTCCGCACGATCGCGCTGTCGCTCCCGGACAGCAGCGAGAAGCTCGCCTGGGGCATGCCCACCTTCCGGGTGGGCGGGAAGATCTTCGTCGCGCTGGCCGACGACGACACCTCGATCGGGGTCAAGTGTCCCAAGGAGGACCGGGCCGGGCTGATCGCGGCGGAGCCGGAGAAGTTCTTCATACGCGAGGGCCACGACGACAACTACGCCTGGCTCCGGGTCCGGCTGGCGGCGGTGCAGGACGCGGAGGAGCTGCGCTCGATCCTCACGGACTCCTGGCGCCAGGCGGCCCCGAAGCGGCTGGCCGCCGCCCATCCGGAGCTGGGCGGCGGCGCGGGCTGAGGCGGCGCGAACTCCGGGCGGCACCGGCTGAGGCGGTGCGAACTCCAGGCGGCACCGGCTGAGGCGGCGCGAACTCCGGGCGGCGCGGGCCGGCCGGGAGGGTCAGCGGCTCGCGACGGGCTGCCGGCTGAAGGAGGCGATCCGTTCGCGCAGGGAGCGCGGGTCCAGGCCGTGGGCCGCGGTGTGCTCGTCGATCGTGCCGTAGCGGCGCAGCTCGGCGCGGCCGACACCGAGACCCAGGATCCGGTGCGGCTGCTCGGCCAGGGCCTCGCCGGCCGCGGCCGTGGAGGTGCCGGCCAGGTAGGGCTCGACGAGGACCACGTCGGCCCTTGCGCGTCCGACGGCCTCCTGGAGGGCCGCGTCGTCGAAGGGCCGCACGGTTGGGGCGTAGAGCACGGTCACGTCCAGGCCCTCGGTCGCCGCCAGGACGTTGTCCAGCAGCGGGCCGACGGCGACCACCACACCGGCGCGGCCCTCCCGCACGGTCTGGAAGCGCAGCCCCCGCACCGGGCGCGCCGCGGCGTTCGACTGCTGGGAGAGGCGGACGTACACCTTGTCGTCCCCGGCGGCGTAGGCGTGGCGCAGCAGCGCCTCGGCCTCGTCCGGGTGCCCCGGCACGTGGACCGTCCAGCCGTCGAGGGTGTCCAGCAACGCCACGTCGCCCGGTGCCATGTGGGTGAACCCGCCGGCCGGCCAGTCGTAGCTGGCGCTCGCGCTGACCAGCACGCCGCCCGTGCCCTGGTGTCCGAAGTCCAGCTTGACCTGCTCGAAGGGCCGCTCCACGAGGAAGCTGGCGAAGGTGTGGACGATCGGCCGCAGGCCGGTGAGCGCGAGGCCGCCGCCGACGCCCACGAGGAGCTGCTCGCGGATGCCGACATTGATCACCCGCTCCGGATGGCGCCGCTGAGCCGGACGGAACCCGTCCATGGTGATTTCCGCGAGCACGAGTGCCAGCCGCGGGTCCTCGTCGAGCAGCCGCGACGTGACCGAGATGAAGCGCTCCCGCATGGTGTCCATTGCCGTCCCCTGATCCCTGTTCCTCTGGTGCTGTTTCAGTGCTTCTTCTCGACGCGGGCGACCACGACGTGCGGCCGGCCCGGATGCGGTGCGGTGAACGCGGCGTGCAGTGCGGCGTGGTCGCGCCCGTCCACGGTGACGGCCGACCAGCCGGCCGCCTCGAAGCGGGCCGCGATCCCGCCTGGCCAGCCGTGGGTCGCGGAGTCGTTGTCGATCACCACGGTGTGCAGCCGTTCCAGCCCGGCCGAGCCGGCGTAGGCCAGTGCCTCGTGGTTGCTGCCCTCGTCCAGCTCGGCGTCCCCGATCAGCACCCACACGGCCGGCTCGTCGAGCCCCTGCGCCCGCAGCCCCAGCGCGGTGCCGACGGCGAGGGGCAGACCGTGCCCGAGTGAGCCGCTGCCGATCTCCACGCCGGGGATCAGGGTGCGGTCGGGGTGGTGGCCGAGGGGGGAGTCGTAGGAACCGAAGCCGCTCAGCCACTCGACGGGGAAGAACCCCTTGGCGGCGAGGACGGCGTAGTACGCCATCGGCCCGTGCCCCTTGGACAGCAGGAACCGGTCCCGCTCCGGGTCCTCGGCGGTCCCGGGCCCCACTCGCAGCACGCGGTCGTAGAGCACCCAGAGCACGTCGAGGGTGGAGGTGGCGGCGGTCCCGTGCTTCTCGGCCCCGGTCATGAGCCCCATGAGCGGGCCCAGATCCTCGTGGCGGACCTCCGGGTCCGCGGTTGTCTGTGTCATGCACCTACCGTGCAACCTCAAGTTTGGTCGAGGTCAAGTGGTGCCGGGAGCGAATCCGCAGGAAGAAAGGTGCGCGCGACCACCCCGGGAAGTGCGGTATTGTTCTCCTGCGCGTTCAACCAGGGGAAACCCCAGGTCAACGGGCATCGGGACGTGGCGCAGCTTGGTAGCGCACTTGACTGGGGGTCAAGGGGTCGCAGGTTCAAATCCTGTCGTCCCGACCATTGCGGAAACGCAGGTCGGAGGCCGTTCTCTCATCCATGAGAGGGCGGCCTTTCGTGCGTCCGGGGCCGTGGTGGTCGCAATGTGGTCGCACCTCCGGTGTGTGGCCGGTCGGCCGTGGCGCTGAAGCCGGGGACTGCGGGGGAGCGGAGTCGGCGGAGGGCTTCGCGGAGCCGGTGGATGTGGTCGCGTGGTGGTCGCAGCGACGCCGTGTGCTCCGGCTGATGGCTCGCCGGCCTCGCCCTCGAGGAAGCGGCTCAGGGCCTGTTCGGCCGTGTCCTGTGTGGGGAATCCGCCGCGGCGCACCGTGGTGCGGCGGTGGTCAGGGGTGGGGACATCGACGGCGAAGCCCCAGGTGCCGTGCTCGCTGTCGGTGACCAGGCGGGGCAGTGTGTGCCGAGCTGGTGGTGCTGGGTGTCCCTGCAGCCGCAGCGGCGGTAGATGCGGCCGCGGCCGAGGTTGGTACGCATGGGGATCGCCTCCGGGGGGCGGATGGAGTGGGTACCTCCAGCCTGAGACCACAGGCGACCACCACGCCGCTCACGAGCGCCGTGACCAGCCGATTTCCCTTGTTGCCGCGTCCAAGGGCGGCGGCCCCGGGACCACCAGCAGATTTTTCGTGTGGTGGTGCACGGCCCACACCTGTGATGACCAGGGAAAACGATCGCCTTGGTGATCTTTGGTTGGGACTTGGCCCGGGTGTGGCCCGGATCTTGGAGCAATGGAGCGTTCGATCGCCGTCCGTATCTCCGCCGCCGCAAAGACCCGCGTCGGCGTGCTCCCGTCTACCTGCCGCCCATCCCGGATTCGGCCGCTGTCGCGATTCACCGGGCGACCACTGCGTCCGCCTGAAGGGGTCGCCCCCCTCGGAGGGCAGGTGCCCTCGGAAGGCCACCTTGGCGGGCGCATCCGTCACGCCACGAGCAGCGCTTCACAGTGACTTCGACTCCTTCCCGATGACCCACCACATGGAGTGCGTGGCGATCCGTGAACTGGTGCGGGAAGGCATCTGACCTGAGGTTTTGTACGTACGCAGTATGTGCGCTGTGGGCGTTGCGGGCGATGCAGGCCGTCCGCGATGTCGGCCTGTAGGACTTCCGGCCAGCGGCGCGTCAGTTCGATTGAGCCGCCTCCCCGACCGGTTCGGTACCTGTGGGAGGCGCCTTCTTGATCGCGGTAGGCGAGGTGCGCGGCTTCCTGGATACCCATCGAGTCGCACCACCGGTGTCTCGCCTGATGGTCTGGTGTGGGTATGGCTCGCGACGAGGTGCCATCCTCGTTGGTCGGCCAGGCGTGGCGACGCAGGTCGTGGAAGCCGTCTGCTCTCGGGCGGGAATCGGATGGAGTGGGGTAATTCATGGTGCGCGGGCAGATATCGAGTCGGCCGGTCGTTCTCACCATCGCGGTGGTGGCGGTCGCTGTGATCGGCGTGGGCATGTATCTGTTTCAGCCTTGGAAGGTGTGGCAGGACGAGACGGTGAAAGAGGCCCTGCCCTCCACGACAGTGTCGGCACCGACCGCGTCGACCCCGTCCGGTGCGAGCTCGGCAGCGCCTGCGGGCCCGCAGACCGTCGCCACCGGACAGCTGATCAGTCATGAGCACACCACGACGGGCACGGTGAGGATTGTCCGCTTGGTGGATGGTTCGCACACACTGCGGCTGGAGAACCTCGACACGAGCAACGGTCCCGACCTGCACGTGTGGTTGACGGATGCGCCGGTGAAGCAAGGCAAGGCGGGCTGGGAGGTCTTCGACGACGGCAAGTACGTCAGCCTGGGCAAGCTCAAGGGCAACAAGGGCGATCAGAACTACGAGCTGCCTGCCGGTATCGACGTTTCCCAGTACACGAGCGTGAGCATCTGGTGCGACCGCTTCAACGTCTCCTTCGGAGCCGCCGCCCTTGCGAGTATATGACGGGGCAGCAGGCGGCAGCGGCCCGCCGGCGTGAAGCCGGCGGGCCGCTCACCGACTCGGCGGTGCTGACGCTAGGTGGTGCTCATCCTGCGGCTGCTCAGGCCCGCTTGACGGTGAAGGCGCACCAGGCGGTCCACTCGGAGACCGTGCCACCGTCCTTGACGCGCATCCGCCAGCGGTAGTCGCCGTCGCCGAGCTTGCCCTCGGGGAGCTGCAAGGCAGCGTCGTGGCTGTTGTCACTGGTCAGCTGCTTGCGCACGAGCTGCTTCCCGTCAGCGCCGTCGACTTCGAAGACGACCTTCCGGCGCGGGCCCGCCGCGTTGCCGCCCTCCGCGGTGCCCGGAGGGGCGATCGACTCCAGCGTCGCGGCGAGGGTCGGCGAACCGCTGGTCACCAACGGCTTGCCGACAGCGGAGCCGCAGAACTGGAATCCCGCGTAGGGGCCGTCGGAGATGCGCGGCGTCTCGGGCGTACGCAGCAGCAGGTCGGCCGAGCCTGCCGCGGTCTGACCGTCGGTGCCGGTGAGGGCGCCTGCCAGGGGTGCGGCGGCCGCTCCGATGGCCACGGCCGCGATGACCGAGAGGGCTGCCAGGCCGGGCCTCACCCGGCGGGTCTTGTTCCACACACGCATGGCTGTCTCTCTCTTCCTCACGGGTGGCTACTTGACGTGGAGCGTGTGGGCGGGCTCGGGCGGGGCGATCTGGGTGCACTTGTACGAGGTCCAGCGGTGCTCCGCGACCAGGCGCTTGCCCACTGCCTCGCATCCGCCGAGGTTGCTCAGGTCCTCGTACTTCACCCAGTCGGCGGCGGTGTTGGCCTTGAGGCGGTTGGCCGACCCGTGTCCGGCCGCCTTGCCGCCGGCGGCCACGCCGTCGGTGCCGTCCCAGCGGTAGTGCACGCCGAGCCAGACGCGTCCGACCGCGTTCTCCGTCGCCGCGGCCGAGAAGGTGGTGAAGGTGCGCGTCACGCCGAGGGCGTTGGGGTCCTCGGTGGTCGCCGTCCACGTCATCTGGTCGGTGCCGAACCAGTCCTGCATGGCCTTGGCCCAGGCGCCGGCGAACGTGGCGTGACCGGAGACATAGGCGGGGAACGCCGGGCTGAAGTGGTTGCCGTTGCGGTCCTGGGACAGCGGCTGCCAGTTCGGGTCGCCGACCGTGTTCGGGTTGCCGTCGCCGTCCACGCGGACCGCACTCTCCGGCCGCCACAGGTCGATCTCGGTCTGGTACTTGGCGTCCCATGCCGTGATGCCCGCATCGGCCATGGCGAACGCCGTGAGCGCGAACAGCTTGGCGTTGCCGGAAACCGTCAGCTTCTGCTGCTGGGAGAGGATCTGGGTGTGCTCGAAGAGCTGACCCGGCGGCTTGTAGGTGCCGTCGAGGTCGTTGGCCCAGAACAGCGCCGCCTTGGACTGGTCCGCGGTCCTGGTGGTGGAGGTGGCCCCGCCCAGGCTCTTCACGTCGTTGAACTGGTCGGTGTACGCCTGGCTTCCCAGGAGGCCGGCCATGGTCGTGTGTCCGGCCGGTCCGGCGGGCCGGAACTGCGCCGAGGAGTCCATGCCGAACGGCTTGACCTTGCCCCACTCGGGGGTGACGCCGTTGCCGGTACCGGTCGGACGCCAGTAGCCGGGCGTCAGACTGCCGGTGTACGGGGCCGCGGGCGCCGAGCCGTCGTTCTCCCGCGCGGTGATCATCGCGGCGGCGGCCCTCTGGCCCACCTCGGTGCCCGCCGCCCGCTGTTCGGCGGTGACGGCGGCCGGGATGGTGGAGCGGGCGGCCGTGATCTCGTCGTCGAAGTTCAGCTGTGGGTAGACGGACTTCAGGACCTCGAACGCCGCGTGGTCGATGGCGCTGTTCACGTCCGGCACGGCACCGTTGGTGGCGGTGGCCTTGACCAGGTAGGCGTCACCGAGGCACTTGGCGGCGCCCTCGGCGCAGCGAGCGGAGTTGGCGGCGTCGTAGACCGCGCCGTGCATCATCGCGCCGGCCCGCGCCAGCGGCCCGGGGGCGCCGCCGACCTGGCGGTAGGTCTCCTGGAGCACGTCGTTCCAGTAGACGACGTGGTCCTTGACCGGGTCGGCCGGAGTCTCGTACGTGACCAGGATGGACGGCGGGTTGGCGGGCGCGTCCGCGGAGGCGAAGATCTTGAACGCCTTGTAGTCGGCCTCGTCCGTGGCGCGCAGTCCGATGGTGTCCACGGTGCGGTCGGTCTTCGACCACTGCTGCACGAGCGGCGTGATGTCCTCCGACAGCCAGCGCGGGCCGCAGTCGCCGTGCCCGTAGGTCTGGGTCGAGGAGGTCACCTTCGAGCGCCAGGCGGGCTGGGTGCTCCAGCGGGTGGCGGCGGAGGCAGTACCGGTGTCCCAGATCTCCCAGGACCGCGGCTCGCAGGAGTCCGACCACACCGAGTACAGGTTGAGCTCGGCGTTGAGGACGTCCTGCCCGGTGACCGACCCGTTCCGCGGGAAGTTGATGAACGACCGGGCCTCGGTCTTCTGCCAGGCGCGGCCGAGTTCCAGGCCGACGTTCCCGGAGAAGTCGTCCGTGGCGCCGTTGCGGACGAACGTGTCGAAGTTCTGGCCGAAGTACACCGCGGGGTCGATCGTGACGGGGTACTTGGTTTCCGCGTCCGCGAGGAAGGCCTTGTCCGCGGTGACCTTGAGGTCGAACTCCTCGCCGCGCTGCACGACGTCCAGGTCGACGGGAGCTCGCCTGGCACCTTCGCGGCCGGTCTTGTCGCGTGAGGCGTCCCACATGAAGGGAGTCGGCAGCTTGCCGATCTCCGTGCCCGTCCTGGCATCGGTGAGGCTGACGGACTTGTCGGACTGCTGGGCGGCCTTGAGGCCCTTGGCCCGTACCGGCAGGGTGAAGGAGGCGGCACGTTCGGCGGCCGACCGGTCCTTGGCCACCAGGTACTGCTCGAAGCCGGTCCTGGTGGCCTCGATGACCAGGTCGGTGGCCGGCAGCACGTTCACGTACGTCGCCTTGACGCCATCGATCACGGGCTCGGGCAGCGCACCCTTCCAGCCCAGGGAAACCGCCTGCTCACCGCTGCCGAGGGTGACCAGGTCCGCGCCGGCCTCACCGGTGCGCCCGGCGAGCTTCAGGCCCCGGGGGTGTGCTTTGGAGCGCACCGAACCATCCGGATTCTTCACCAGCGAGACATCCACCGGCACCCAGCTGCCGTTCTCGCGGTAGCGCACCGGGCCCGCGAAGGACTCCACGGACATGGTCCCGTCGGGGTCCGCCCACAGCGTGGTGGTCTCGGTGCGGGCCTCCACCACCTCGATCCGGCGCCCTTGAGCCTGTGCCGTGAGACGGGCCGCGGTTTCCGCACGGTCCTGGATGCTGCGCGTGGCGCTGCCACGTCCGGTGGCGGGTGATTCAGCCGCGTCAGCGGCGGGAGCGGTCACTGCCGCGACGCCGGCCTGCGTCAGCAGGAGCAGGGCAAGGGGTAAGGCCATTCCGCCGCGCTGGAGGGTGGTCCGCGCCGGCCCTCGCGACCGGCCGGCGGCCCCTGTTGATCTGTGCACGCTGTCAACTCCTGGTAGTCAGGGGAAGGTTGGGACAGAACAGACGTGCGGATGCTGTCAATGAACACCGGTGGTGTCCATGTGGATTCTCAACGTGTGGGAGTGATCATGGCGACGCCGGAACTGGGAACTCCAAACGGGCGAGGGAAACAGGATGCTCGCCATCCGCTTTGAGGTGCCTGCGGGGCGGTGACCTGGGTCGTGGGGCGAGCCCGCGCCTTAATGCAGGTCGTCCAAGAGCGTGGTGACGCCGGACGCGGGAGGTACACCACCAGGCAGCAGCTGCCGCGAGCACCAGTGCGGCGCGCCTGCAGCTGAGGCCACTCGGCGGATATCGCGTAAAGGGCGGCGCCCGCGATCGTGAGGATCGCGCCCATCACTAGCAGGGGCGAGGCCGGACAGCGGGTGGGTCGCTGGAGTCTTTCGGACGGCGCGGGCAGGTACGCGCGGACGGTCCATCCATACGGGCCGCTGACAGGAGGGCCCTCGTCACGCGCAGCGTGGCACAGACTGACTGCGGCCGGTGGCTGTACGGTCTCTTGGCCGGGCTCGCGGCTCAGGACCCGGCGGGTGCGGTCTGGTGCAGGCGCGTGCGGAGTGTTCCGGCGAAGTCCTCGGCGCGGGCCAGCTGAACCCGCAGCCTGTCGACCTGCTCGGTAGCGGCCTGCTCGTACTCGCGCACACGCTCTAGCAGGGCCTCACGTGCATCGGTGTCGAGTGCGTCATCGCCATCCAGACGATCGGTGGCGGCCAAGAGGTCGCGCATCTGGTCGAGGGTGAAGCCGAGGGGCTTCATGCGGCGGATGACCATGAGCCGCTGCACGTCGCTCTCGGTGTAGAGGCGAAAACCGCCCTGGGAGCGGGCCGAGGGGACGACGAGGCCGGTTTCCTCGTAGTGCCGGATCGTGCGCAGCGACAGCTCCGTTCGCGCGGCGACCTCGCCGATCTGCATGTGCTTGTCGTCCACGCCCGTACTCCTGGCCCTTCCCATCGTGGCGGGCCGCGTCCTGCGACCCCACCGATCTCTACTCTAACGTTAAGGTAGAGTTGCTGGTGAGTGGGCGGGTCCTGGCCTCCCGTGGTGCAGCTGTGTCGGGGCCGATGGTGCCCCCAGCGAAGATCCGATTTCGCAGGAGCCAAACGTGCGCGAGTCCATGACGCCCAGCGCTGCCGCCTGCCCACCGTGATACTTCGCTTCGGATGCGAGTTGCCCGGCCGCGTACTGCGCAGGCCCGCCGCATCCAACTTTCCGAACTTCCGGCCCGCCTGATTGTCCGGGCCGACCGCGGGGTCGCCGGCCCGGCCGCTCCGCGTTCTCCCGCACACCCCTGCCTGCCCGGAGCGGTGTGCCCGAGCACGACAGGTTCCTACTCCCTTGTCTTCTGCTTCGCTGACGTCCCCCGCCGCGCGCCTGCGCGGCCTGCGTCCCGACTGGCTGAACAACCCGAAAGTCTGGCGCACTGAGGTCCTGGCCGGCCTGGTCGTCGCGCTCGCCCTGATCCCCGAGGCGATCTCGTTCTCGATCATCGCCGGAGTCGACCCGGCGGTCGGTCTGTTCGCCTCCTTCACGATGGCCGTGGTCATCTCGATCGTGGGCGGGCGCCGGGCGATGATCTCGGCGGCCACCGGCGCGGTCGCGCTCGTGATCGCACCGCTCAACCGTGAGCACGGCTTCGGCTACCTCGTGGCGGCAGTCGTACTGGCCGGCGTCATCCAGGTCGCGCTCGGCGCCCTCGGCGTCGCGAAGCTGATGCGGTTTGTTCCGCGCTCGGTGATGGTCGGCTTCGTCAACGCCCTCGCCATCCTGATCTTCATGGCCCAGGTGCCCGAGATGACGGACGTTCCCTGGGCCGTGTACCCGCTGATCATCGGCGGCCTCGCGCTGATGGTGTTCTTCCCGAAGGTCACCACCGTGATCCCGGCCCCGCTGGTCTCCATCGTCATCCTGACCGTCATCACGGTCGCTGCCGCAATCGCCGTGCCGACCGTGGGCGACAAGGGAGCCCTGCCGTCCTCCCTGCCCGTCCCGGGCCTGCCGGACGTGCCGTTCACGATGGACACCCTGACCACCATCGCCCCGTACGCGTTCGCAATGGCGCTCGTCGGCCTCATGGAATCCCTCATGACGGCCAAGCTCGTCGACGAGATCACCGACACCCACTCCTCCAAGACCCGCGAGTCCGTCGGCCAGGGCATCGCCAACATCGTCACCGGATTCTTCGGCGGCATGGGCGGCTGCGCCATGATCGGCCAGACCATGATCAACGTGAAGGTCTCCGGCGCCCGCACCCGCCTGTCCACGTTCCTTGCGGGCGCGTTTCTCATGGTGCTGTGCATCGTCTTCGGCCCGGTCGTCTCCGACATCCCGATGGCCGCCCTGGTCGCCGTGATGGTCATGGTGTCGTTCGCGACCTTCGACTGGCACTCCATCGCCCCCAAGACCCTCAAGCGGATGCCGGCCGGTGAGGTCGCGGTCATGGTCATCACCGTGATCTGTGTGGTCGCCACCGACAACCTGGCCATCGGCGTCGTCGTCGGCTCGGTCACCGCGATGGTCATCTTCGCCAAGCGCGTCGCCCACCTCGCCGAAGTCACCCCCGCCACCAGCCCCGACGGCACCAGCGTGATCTACACCGTGACCGGCGAACTGTTCTTCGCCTCCTCCAACGACCTCGTCGGCCAGTTCAACTACACAGGCGACCCGGACAAGATCGTCATCGACCTGTCCGCCGCCCACATCTGGGACGCCTCCTCGGTCGCAGCCCTGGACGCCATCGAGACCAAGTACGCCCAGCGCGGCAAAACGGTCGAGATCACTGGTCTCAACGACCCGAGCGCCGACCTCCACGGCAAGCTCACCGGCGAACTCGCCAGCCACTGAATCCACCTACGCGAATGAAGGACCCCGGGGCCACGGCCGGGGTCCTTCATCGTTCTCGGCTACCAGATCCCGGCGTCATAACCGTGCGTGTGACATTGATTCCAGCCCGGCCAGACTTTTGACGCCCGGCTTCGGAGGGCTGATTTCTGTTGCGGGGTTCCCGAAGGCCCCCTGCTTCATCCCTTGGTGATGGAGGAGTTCGGCGAGGCCTTGGCGGGTTGCGGCGATGACGACTCGGTCGTTGGGGCCGAGGAGGTGTCCGGGGTGGAGGTCGAAGAGTAGTCCGCTGTCGTGGCTTTGGCCGTCGAGGCGGGTGGCTCGTAGGTCGGGGCGCCGGTCGGCGGGGTCCGTGGTGTCCAGGGCCAGGACGCGCCAGTGGCCCGGGTTGAGAGTGTCGGCGATCGTGCGTCCTTCGAGCTGAGGCAGGCCGGCCACGTCGATGGCGGCGAAGAGCAGGACGCGGCGCTCCACGGGTATGGCGCCGAGGATCTGGCGTCCCATCATGGCGGTGGCGAAGGCGGGGGCCGCCAGGGAGGTGACGCTGCGGCTTCGGGTCAGGGCCTGGGGGTGGGCGGTGCGCAGGGTGCGGTGGACTGCGGTGGCGAACTCGTCGTCGTACAGGCGCAGGGCAACCCTCTGCTCGGGGGCGATATTGCGGGCGCAGAGGATCGCTTCGAGATTGGTGGTGCCGGAGCTGGTGAGCGCGAGGAGGGCGTGGGCGCGGTGAATCCGGGCGGCTTCGAGGACGCCGTCCTGTGTGGCGTCGCCGAGGATGACGGGTACGCGCAAGCTCCGGGCCAGGGCGATGCCGCGGGCTTCGGGGTCTTCTTCCACGCAGACGAGGGGAATGCCGAGTTCGCGCAGGCGGGCAAGGACGCGGGTGCCGACCCTGCCCAGGCCCAGCAGGACGACGTGGTCGGTCGTGCCGCGCGGGGGTCTGCGCAGGGCGGATGCGGAACGGAAGGACCCGGACGCTTCGAGGACGGCGGCGACCAGGACCGGGAGGAGCAGCAGGCCCACAAGGCCGGTGAAGAGCTGAAGGAGTCGACGTTCGGTGGGGTCGCCGACGGCGGGATCGTTTATGGAGAAGAGGTCCAGGAGGGTGATGTCGGCGGCGTGGACGAGATGGTCGCCGGTGGTGATCGCGGAGGTGATCGCGATGGCGGTCACTGCGGCTGTGAACCCGGCCAGTGACCAGCGGACCCGGCGCGAGAAGAGCTCCATCACGGGCAGTCGGGCGGTGCTGAGCCTGCTGGGTGCCCCGGTCGGCGGGGCGTGCGACACGGCTTCGAGAACGACCGCGCCCCTTTGCGCTGACTGCGCGATTTCCATCGCAGCGGGCAGGAGCCGGGGCCCGGCCACTCCGCTGCGGTCTGATCCCTCGGTTCCTGCGGGGTCCTCGGTGGTGGAGGAGAGAAGGGCCAGCGTGCACAGGACGGGTCCGGTGGCGGTGCGCCGCTGCTGTGGGGTGCGTTCGATGGCCCGGAACAGCAGGCCGTCGGCTTGGAGGACCTCGCTCGTTCCGGCGACGACGGTTGCCGCGAGTGCGGGGGCGGCGGTGTCGGCGTCCGAGAGGACGGTGATCGCCGACTCGCCCGCTGAACCGCCGGCGACGACGGCGGCCTGGTCGAGGAGCTGGGCGAGGTACCGGCCGAGTTTGCGGTTGTAGAGGCGGATGACCAGGCGGACCCGCGGGTTGATGCGGCGGGCCGTGAGCGCGGCGCGAATATTGGTTTCGTCGTCCTCGTAGACCGGCGCGAGCGCCGCCGTCTGCGCGGCGCCCGCCTCGCGCAGGGCGGCGGCGTCCGGGGCGTCGGCTTCCACGATGCGGGTCGTGGGTGGGGGCTCGGGGCCGATCGTGTCGGCGTCGGGCACAAGGAGTGTGACGGGCTGGCGGTAGATGTCGTGAAGCTCGCCAGCAAGCCGTACGGCGAGAGCGTCGTCGCCGCAGACCACCATCGGCTGGGGTGCCGTGTCGCGGTGCGTCACCTGACCCTCCTGATCCGCAGGCGCTGCCGCAGCCCGTTGGCCGCTTCACCCACCGCGATCAGGAGGACAGCAGACGCGCCGCACCCGAGCAGGGTCACCGGCCTGTCCGCGGCCACGCTCGCCAGGAGCAGTACGAGCGTGACGAGCGCCCACCACACCAGGAGCGATGCCACCTGGCGCCGCCCGTTCCGTATCCGTATCACGGGGCGCCCTGCGGGGTGCCCGTCGGGGACGCGGGCTGCCAGGAGTGCTCGTAGGCCGGCGGGTTCCACGGCTCTTTGGCGGGTGACGGTGCGAACGGCCCGGCGCGGTTGGCCATGAGGATCATCATCGTGGCGGCGAAGAGCAGGCTGATGACGATGAGGGCGAGGCCGACGGGGTTGCGCGGATTGTAGGTGTAGCGACTGGTTCCCCACTTGCTGCGTTTGAAGACCGGCTCGTCGTCGTGGTGCACAGGCTTTCCCCCCGGTTCGAAGTTCCTTGGGCGCCGCCGCGCACAGGCGTGAGCGCGGGCGGCAAGATGGCTTGCAGCGTTCGGCACGTCCCCGGGGCACGCCGGGGCGGCTACGGCTACGGCTCGATCAGGCCGACGCGGATCGCGTAGCGGGTGAGTTCGAGGCGGTCGCGCAGGCCGAGTTTCTGGAGCAGGTTGGCGCGGTGGCGTTCCACGGTCTTGGGGCTGATGACGAGGAGGTCGCCGATCTCTTTCGAACTGTGCCCTTCCGCGACGAGCTTGAGGATCTCCTCCTCGCGTTCGGTGATCGGCCGCTCCGGGAGCGGGCCGCCGGTGCGGGCGCGGTCGAGGTAGGTGCGGATGAGGGTGGTCTCGGCGCCGGGGTAGATGAACGGTTCGTCGCGCAGGGCGGCGCGGCAGGCTTCGACGAGGTCGCGGTCGGCGACGGATTTGAGGACGTAGCCGGAGGCGCCTGCGCGCAGGGCTTCGAAGAAGTACTGCTCGTTGTCGTACATGGTGAGCATGAGGATCCGCAGGCCGGGGCGGATGCGGGCGAGTTCGCGGGCGGCCTGCAGGCCGGTCTGGCGGGGCATGGCGATGTCGAGGACGGCGAGGTCGATGTCGAGGCTGCGGGCCTGGGTGACGGCTTCGGCTCCATCGGCGGCCTCGGCGACCACGCTCAGGTCGTCCTCGGCGTCGAGGATGAGGCGCACGCCGCGGCGGACGAGGGTGTGGTCGTCGGCGAGCAGTATGCGGGCGGGCCCGGGTGCGGGCTGGGTCATCGGGTGGCCCCCGTGGTGTCGTGGATGTCGAGGCGGACCTGGGTGCCGCCGTGTGGGCCGGCCCCGACGAGCAGTTCGGCCCCGATCAGCAGGGCGCGTTCGCGCATACCGCGGATGCCGGCGCCCTCGGGTGCCTCCCCGAGGCCGTGCCCGTTGTCCCGCACCAGCAGCCCCACGCCGCCGCAGGCCAGGGGCCGCAGATGGACCTCCACGCGGGTGGCGCCCGAGTGGCGGGCGGCGTTGGTCAGGCCTTCCTGGGTGACGCGGTAGAGGACGAGTTCGGCGGCCGGGTCCAGGTGGGGCAGGCCGGGGGTGATGTGCGCGGTGACGCCCAGGCGCGGAGTGGTGAACTCGGCGGCCAGGGAGCGCAGTGCGCTGAGCAGACCGAGTTCCTCCAGGACGCCGGGGCGCAGCCGGCGGGCGATGCGGCGGATCTCGTCCAGGCTGGCGCGGGTCGTCTCCTGCGCCTGGTGCAGGTCGGCGCGGACCGGTTGGGGGGCGCGGTCGGCCGCGTGCTTGAGCTGGAGGAGGACGGCGGTGAGGGTCTGGCCGATCTCGTCGTGGAGCTCCTGGGCAATGCGCTTGCGTTCGCCCTCCAGCGCGGTGAGCACCCGGCCGCTGCTGGTGGCCCGCTCGGCTTCGAGACGGTCCAGCATGGCGTTGAAGCTCTGGGTAAGGGCGGCGATCTCCCCGCCGCCGGTGACGGTCGGGCGGGCTCCGGGTTTGAGGAGGTCGGCGGTGGCCATGGCCCGGTTCAGGCGGGCGAGCGGGGCCAGGCCGACCCTGAGCAGGACCGCGTTGATGACCAGCATCGCGGCCAGCCCGCCGAGCAGCACGAGCGCCTCCCCGAACAGGACCGGCGTGGAAACGGTGACCGGGCCCAGCAGCAAGGCCACCGCGCAGGCCAGCACACCGGCATTCAGAAGGAAGATCCGCCAGTACAACGACACGGCCACACGCCTTTCCAGCCGGTCCCCCAGCATCCGCCACGGCCGCCCGGCCGCCCATCTCGAGACACGATGACCTGCAGCGGAACCCACTTCCCCACCCCATCCTCACCCCGGTGGCAGACTGCTGTCCATCCGTGCCGACACCCATATTTCGGCCCGCCGGAAAGTGGCACGATGGGTCCGCCGAGCGGCCGACTCCTGCCCGAGATCGCGCTGCCGCACAACGGCATTCACGTACGGAACGAACACGAGGGGGACAGCTGTGCCTGCTCCACGGATGAGCACCACACCACTGCCCGGCATCGGGGTCCAGTACGACCTCACCACGCGCGAACACCGCCACCTGTCGGTGATCGCGCACCGCGACGGAACCCGGACGGTGAACCTCTACCGGGCCGACGACCCCGACGCCTGCGCCCAGTCGCTGCACCTGACCGCGGCGGAGACCACCTCGCTGATCGACGCGCTGATGCCCGCGCACCACAGCCCGAACCTCCTGCACACCACCGATCTCGGGCTGGTGGCGGAGCGGATCGTGCTGTCGGCGCACTCGTACTGGAACGGCCGGGTACTGGGCGAGACCCGGATGCGGACGGAGACCGGCGTCTCGATCGTGGCCGTGCTGCGCCGCGCGGAGGCCCGCCCCTCGCCCGCGCCGGACTTCCGCCTCGCCGGCGGGGACACCCTCATCGTCATCGGCACCCGTGAAGGCGTCGACGCCGCCGCCGCGATACTCGGACGGGA
>NZ_JBEZMA010000056.1:0-47840 GCF_040652415.1 Streptomyces sp. NPDC048255 | reverse complement strand
CATCGGCACCTGACCACCAGCATCGGTCCCGTCCTCCTCGCGAGGAGGACGGGACCGATGCTGGTCTGCTGGTCCTGGGATCCTGCTAGTCCTGGGATCCCGGCGGGGGCATGGCCACGCCGCCCCGGGCGCCGTCGTACGACGCGTTGGTGCTCACGGCGTCGAAGCCCATGGCGAACCGTGCGAAGGCCTCCCAGGCCCCGGTGCGGACGGCCGCGTACTCGGCGCTGGTCAGCGCCCCGCCCTCCATCGCCCTCAGGGCGCTCAGGATCGCGTCGCGGGCGGTGAGGAACGACGGGTTGCGCGGGGTGAGCTTCATGCCGTCGACAACGGCCTGCCAGGTCACCCGGTACCCCCGTTCCTTGCTGCCGAGCGCGGCAGAGGTCTTGCGGATCAGTTCCATGAGCGTGGCGCACCAGATCTCGCCCACGTTGTGGACCTCCCGGTAGCTCAGGTCCGGGTTGCCGGGGACCTGGCCCCTGCGCAGGCCGATGTGCGCGAACGTGCCGGGGTACTGGCTGTCGTAGGGCCGGTTCCGGATGCCGCGGGGGTCGTCGACCACCCAGTTGCCCAGGACCGTACGTTCCTCGGCGCGCGAGAAGTTGATGATGCTGAGCGCGAAGAAGTCGCCCCAGCCTTCACCCATCGACCCCGACTGCTGTTCCCGCAGGCCGTTCGCGTCGGCCATGCCGCCGACGAGGCGGTTGCTCACCCCGTGGACGAACTCGTGGTAGACGACGTCCGCGTCGAGCGCCGTGTGCCGGTTCGGCCCCTCGACCAGGCCCATGTTCATCTCGGCGGCCAGGCCGTCGGCCCGGGTGGCCATCGTCGCCGTGCCAGGTATCTCGCCCGGACGCGCGAAGGCGTTGACCGGGTCCGCGCCCTTGCCGCGGCCCGTGACGTTCACCTTCTGGAAGTTGCCGAACTCCTCCGTGAAGCCGAGCATCATGAAGAAGTCGTGCATGTAGTTGCAGAAGTAGAAGATGCTGGTGACCAGGTGCTCGGGACTGTTCTCCAACGGGTCGAAGACAGTGTTGCCGCCCAGACCGACCTGGACCTCGAACGGCAGATCGTTCCCGCCGAAGGCGCGCACGTTGTTCCCCTCGGTCGCCACCCGCCCGTTGGTCGGGTTGGTCCAGGCGTCCGGGAAGCCCTCGGGCAGGCCGGCGGGCACCAGCGTCGGATAGTCGGTCAGCGGTGGCGGGAAGGTGACCTCGGCGAGGGCGCCCTCGTTCGGGTTGTGTTTGAACACGGTGCCGGCGACCACGTGGTTGGCCGCGTCGTAGAAGTAGAGGATTTCCGGAGCCTCGGCGTCGACATCCTGCCCGGCGGCTTCGACGAAGGCGTGGTACTGGACGACCAGGTTCTTCCGCGAGAAGGTGAAGAACCAGGCGAGCCGGGCATCCCTGCCCATGTAGAGGTACACGAGCCGGGCGGGAACGGCTTCCTCGAACGGGCCGTTGGAGAAGGTCAGTGGCTGGTTGTTCCCGGCTTGGGACGACAGGCGCCGGAAGCCCTGGGACATGTCGAGGGCCGGGAGTTCGTCCGTCCCGAAGGGCCCTTCGAGAACGACCCGCTCAGCGGCCTTCGCCGCCGCCACGGTCAGGGCCGTCTCCGGGGAGACCACGGGCGTCACCGGGAGGTCCGCCGAGACGCTCGCCGTGTCGCCGACGACCCGCTCGACCGTGCCGTCCTCCAGCAGCCACACCTTCGGCGACATGCCCCACACCTCGATGCCGTTGAGCATCTGCTGAAGGCTCACGACGCGCATGCCCGCACTGGTCGTCGTCACCGAAGGGTCGGCCTGGAACTCCGCCGGCTCGTCGGCCGCGAACCCGATCGCCTCGGAGACGGAATCGACGTATTCCTTGGCCTGGTTGATGTAGAAGCTGTCGGGTGTGTCCTCCGGTGCGGCCGAGCGCCCGCTTTCGAAGGCCGGGGCGCCGTCGGCCCTCAGCTCACCCAAGTGCCCTGTGAACCTGTTCACCTTGTTGGGATCGGCGATGAGGGAATGGCTGACCTCTTCCGCCACCCGTTCGGTGTCGGCAAGGAATTCGTCGGACCCGGCGACCTCTTCGAAACGGTCGTAGGTCATGTCCCGCTTGTCAATGAACGTGGTCATGCTCACCACCTGCTTCCTACCATTGAGTTCTCAAAGGCCTGCAAGCGTGAGAGCGGCCACCGTGACGCCCCGTGCGATGTCCGTCGCGTACTCCGTGTCGTGGTCCTGGTCGTCGAGGGTGTCGCTTGGCTTGTGGTACTGCCGCGTACCGGTCGCGGGCCCGCTCCCGTCGAAGAAGTTCTCGCACACGGCGACGGCCGCCCAGCCGCGCTCGTGGAAGCTCGCATGGTCGCTCCGGCCCGCGGCGGGGTCGTCGGCTCCGCTGAGCCGGTCGAGCGTGAGGCCGGACGACACCGCCGAGGTGGCGCGTTCCAGGCAGTCGCCGAGTGCATCCGAAGCGTCCCCGGCCGGCCCCGGCACCGCCGAGCCCGCGTGGATCTCCATCGTGCGTACGCCGTTCTGACGGCCCGCGATCATGTCCATCTGGAGGACACCTGTGATGGTGTCCCCGGCGGAGGCGGCCGCGCGAGCGTACACCTTGCTGCCGACGAGCCCCTGTTCCTCTGCATTGAACAGGACGAAGCGCACCGTGTGTGTCGGGGTCCGGCCGGCTGCGACGATCGCGGCCAGGCATTCGGCCGAGGCCAGGACCGCCGCGACACCGCTCCCGTCGTCGTCGGCGCCGGGCGCCGGATCGACCGCGGGATCGTAGCGGCGCGGCAGGCCGTCGGCGTCGAGGAACTCGCCCTGTTCGGCGGTCGAATCCAGATGGGCCGTGATCAGGACGGCCCCGTCCGACCCCTCGACGTGGTGCTCGGCCTCCACGTTCGCGATCCGGTGGCCACGCCAGGTGAAACTGCCCAGCCGGACCGTCAGGCCGAGCTCGCGCAGCCGTCGGGCCAGCGCGTCGACCACGAGCGGATTGTCCCCGCTCGCCGCGTCGCGGCTGCGCACCTTCAGCGGGGCTCCCTCGACGAGCGGTTCGGCGCCCGAGACACGGGAGACGTAGGAGCGGATCACCGTCGAGGTGACGGCCGCGCGCACCGCCTCGACGGTCTGCGGGGACGGCATCGCGGGGGCGAACCCGGCGACGAACCCCGCGGCCTGCGCCTCGCCGGGCCGGGACAGCAGGGCGGGGTCGGGCAGCAGCCGTTCGGTGTGCCCGGGCTGGGCACCGGGGACGTGGACCCCTTCGACCGGGGCGTCGGCGGCCGCCGCGAGGTAGACACCGCCGGAAGCCGGACCGAGCGACACGACGGACGCTCCCGAGGAGGCGAGCTCGCCCGCCACGAAGGTGAACGCGGCAGAGGCACGCATGCCCGCCACCACCGCGGCCCGGTCCTCGGCGGGACCCGCCGCGAACGCCGCCGGGGCGGCCACCGGACGGTCGTCCCGCAGCAGAAAGGCCACCGTCTCCTCCACCGGACCCCGGACATCGGTGGTGAACCCGGCCTGTTCCAGCGAGCTGACGCCCTGCCCGCTCGCCATGGCGAGAACGAGCCGGTCGGAGGCGACGTGCACGGGGACGACCTCGGAGGTGTTCGCGACCGCGTCGAGCTCGGCCAGGCTCCTGCCGTCCGGCAGACCGACCCTCGTCCAGAAGACGGTGCGGCCCTCGACCGCGGCCCTCGCGAAGACCGGATGGGCCGCCGTACGCAGGCCCGCTGTGCGCGCCACGGCCCGCTCCTCGGGGTTCTCACCCACGAAGACGCAGTCGTCCGCCGCCTCGCCGGCGCTCTCCACCGCGTCGTCGAAGATCCCGCGGCTGGACTTCGCCCCCCAGTGCCTGAGCCCGGCATCGGGGAACCGGCCCTCGAAGGCCGCGTCGAGCGCTGCCTCCGCACGGGCCCTCGCGCCATCGCCGGCGCCGGGGTTGGAAATGATGCCCTTGCGCACCGATACAAGGGAATCCAGTACTTCGATGACGCGCGGACGGGGGCGGAAGCTCAACGAGCCGTCGTCCTCGAAGGTCACGTCGGCGAGCGTTGCCCCGATGTCGAAGAACAGAACGGACATCTCGGATCCTTCCGAGAGATCATCGGTCTGACCGGCACCCCGAGCCCCCGGGCCGGACCGCCCCCGACCGTGTCGCGCCCGCGCGTTGGCGTCAGGCTCCGTCGACCGCACTCGTCGCTCAGGCTTCCGGTACCTCCCATTCTCCCGGGTCGGCGGGATACCGCATCCGCAGCACGCCTGCGCCGCAGAGCTCCCGGAGCGCGCCGAGTGGGGCCTGTGCTTGCCTGCGCACGGCGCGCATCGACACGAATGACGTTCGGCTGACTACTCTGCGTACATGCCGAATGCTCCGACGCAGTTGAAGCTGCGAGAGATTCCGGGCCGGGCGGTGGGGCTGTGTGCGTTCGGGCTCGCCGCCGGTCTCTGCATGATCATCTGGTACGCGGCGGATCCGCCGTTCCTGGACAAGCCTCCGGGGAACAGAGAACTGCTCCTGCAGTTCGCGGCTACGGCCGAAAGGGCCCGTGCCATCGTGAACGGCGTCGAGGGCGGGGACGGGGCCAGGCTGTTCCAGGACGGCCTCGTGCTCGACTGGCGCATGTTCATTCCCGGGTACTCGGCTGCCCTGGCCGGGGCCTTCGGGCTCGGGCACCTTCTGCTCTACCGGGAGGCCTCACGGCTGTGGGCCCGACGCGCCCTCATCCTCACCCCCCTGCTGGTGCTGGCGGACGGCGTGGAGGGCGTCTTCCTCTGGAGGGCTCTGAACCGGCTCGGCACCGACCCGGTACCGGACCTGAAGTGGGCTACCTATTTCGCCCAGGTGAAATGGGCGCTCGCCGTCCCGCTGGTGGCAGCGGCCATCCTGATCGTCGTCACCCTCTACTGCCGCCGTGTGCTGGACCCCTCCTCCGTACAGAGTGCGCGGGAGGACCGTCCCCGTCCCGTCGTGGCCCACGCCCATAGGCTCGCGGGCGGGACGGAAAGCCAGTCGAGCGACCCGGACGTGGTCCTCCCGCCCGCCGCGCCCCACGACTGGGAGCCCCGGCCCGAGTGGACCGCCCCCGACCTGGCGCAACCACCCGAAGCCGAGGCCCAGGACCCCGAGGGCGACGCGGTCACCCGCTGGCGCACCCGCGCGTACCAGCCGCCCGGCCGGCAGCCCGCGGAGCTCGGCTTCTGCGTCTCCGGCGGCGGCATCCGGTCGGCCTCGATCGCCCTCGGCGCACTGCAGGCACTGCGCGGGCAACTGCTCAAGGCGACGTATCTGGTGTCGGTGTCCGGTGGCGGGTACACCACCGGGGCCTTCCAACTGGCGCTGACCGATGCCCGGCTCCGGGGGCCGGACGGGAGCCCATCGGTGCGGCCCGGTCTCGCGAAGCCCGCGGATGTGTTCGCACCGGGCAGCCCGGAGGAGGACCACATCCGCCGGCACGCGAAGTACCTGGCCGACGCACCCAAGGAGAAGCTGTACGCCGCGGGGGCGGTGCTGCGTGGGATGGCCGTTTCCTTCGGCATGCTGGCGCTGGTCTTCGCCGTGGCGGGCCAGTTCCTCCACCAGTTCTACTCGCACGTTCCGCTGACCGAACTCCGCCCCTTCACAGCGGAGGGGAAGACGTTCGAGTCGTCCCTCGAGTTGTACCCGGACGTCTGGCACCCCGTCCTCGCTCTGTTCGGCCTGGCCGGCCTGATGTCCATCGGGTACGCCTTCGCACGAGCGGGCAGTGACAAGTCCCGCCCCGCATGGCTGCGCAGCACGGTGAACACGGTCACGGGCCTGGCGCTGGCGGTCGCCGCGTACTCCATCGTCCTTCCTTCCGTGATCTGGTTCTTCGCCTCGCTGGCCCACAACGTGGGCAGGTGGGGAAGTTTCGACGGCAGTGGGACGGGGGTGGCCTTGCTCGGCGTGATCACCGCGGCGGCGACCGCGGCGGGTACGTGGTTCACCTCGGTCCACAAGACGGTGAAGAAGCTGAGGCCGGACGGTGAGCAGGCAGGTCCGCGCGCAAGGGGCGACGCGTCCCTCGTCATGCAGGTCGGCGGCAGCTGGGTGAAGGCCTTGGTGTGCTGGCTGGTGCTGCTCCTGGTCGCGTTCTTCGGCCTCGCCCTCATGTCATGGGCGGCCGTCTACGCGGGCAGCTGGCACGCCGGGTGGAGGTGGGGGGTGCCGATCGCCCTGGTCGTGCTGGCGTTCGTGATCGACCAGACCACGTTCAGCCTGCACCCCTTCTACCGGCAGCGGTTGGCCGGCGCCTTCGCCGTGCGCCGCGCTGTGCTGAAGGACGGCTCTGTCGGGGCCCTGCCGTACGACTACAACAACGAGCCGACCCCGCTGACCCCCTACGCAGAGCGGGTGGAGGGCTTTCCTCAGGTCATCTTCGCCGCCTCGGCAGCCGTTTCGCTGCGCAACCGCACCGCGCCCGGCCGCCCTGCCGTGCCCTTCACCTTCGCCTCCGATTACTGCGGCGGACCTGACACGGGCTGGGTGCGCACCAGCACTCTGCAGAAGACGGCCCCGGCTCTGATCGGGCGCGACCTGACCGTACAGTCCGCCGTCGCCGTGTCCGGAGCGGCCTTCGCCTCTGCGATGGGTTCCCAGACCATGTTCATGGAGCGGCTGCTCGCACTGTCCAACGTGCGGCTGGGCACCTGGGTGCCAAACCCCCTGTATCTCGCGGAACTGGCCACGTACGGGCCCAACCGGATCATGCCGCGGCTGCCGCGGGTCCGGCGGCTCCGGTACCAACTCCAGGAGCTGGTGGGCCGGTACTCGGACACCACTCCCCTGCTGCTGTGCACCGACGGCGGACACTTCGACAATCTGGGCCTGGTCGAGATGCTCCGGCTCCGCTGCAGGACCGTCTACGTCATCGACGCCTCCGGGGACACGCCGCCGCTGGCCACCACTCTCGCGCAGGCGATGACGCTCGCCTACGAGGACCTTGGAGTGACGATCACCTTCGACGAGGAGGAACAGAATCTGCTGGACCTGGTACCCGGCAGCGCGGAACCGCTCCCGCCCGAGGCGCCGATGGCTTCGCTGAACGCCCGGTTCTCCGCCACCTGCGTGGTGCGCGGCACGATCGAGTACCCGGAGCCGGTCACGTTCTCGTCCGGGACGCCGGCCGACACGAAGGGGACGATCATCTACGTGAAGGCCAGCCTGACCCCCGACATGCCGTACGAGCTGCTCAGTTACGCCCTTCGGGAGAAGGCCTTCCCCCGTCAGGCCACCTTCGACCAGTGGTTCGACCATGCCCAGTTCGACGCCTACCGGGCGCTCGGACATCACCTCGGCACCAAGGCCGCGAAGGTGCGCTGAAGAGACACGCCCCCTGCTTGCGTTCCGTACACACGGCCGACGGTAAACTACACAGGGTGACGAACAATGCCGGCAGTACGCCGTCCCGCTCAGACGCCCCCAGTCACATCTACTACTTCGACGTGGGGGCCGGGGACTGGCAGGGGGAGTTCACCTTCCGGGTCACCTCGTGGCAACGCCTCCGGAGCGCCCGCGGCATCGGGCTGCGGAACCGGGCGCTCGTCGTCGCGATGGCCCTCACCCAGCGGCTGACCGGCGCGTCCCGGCTGGAGTCGACGATCGTGGCGACCCCGTCCGCGGGCGCCTTCGGCGTGGCCGACAACGTGGTCAGGGTCTCCAAGTTCGGCGTGACCCTGTACCTGTTGAAGGAGCGGTACCTGCTCGCCCCTGACGGCAGGGGCGTCACCGTGGAGGCAGACGAGCAGTTCAGCCCCGTGCCGGGCATCCTGACGCGGAAGTTCACCTACCCCGCGGAGATCCAGCCCTCGGGCATGGGGTCCACCTACCACATGCCACTGCTGGGGAGCCCATGGACAGCGACGTACCAGGTGGGAGCCGACCGGCAGAGCCTGGCGGGGGAACTCGTCTGCGACTGGGCGAAGGCGACGGAGAACGCCCGCCGGGTCTCATGACCGGGGACGCCGCTGCCGCTGCCGCTGCCGCTGCCGCTGCCGCTGCCGCCGAGAAGGTCGCCGGGGTCGTCGGCGAGCTCGCCGCCCGCGTCGAGCAGTACGACGCCCTGCGGGACCCCCGCGCGGTGTTCGCCTACACCTACTTCCGGCTCACCTCCGACCTCGCCTCGAGCCTGCGTACGGACAGCCTGTCGTTCAGGGCGCCGGAGTGGGTAGCCGACCTGTCCGTCTCCCTCGCCGCGGCCTATTTCACGGCGATGGACGCCATCGACACCTGGCTGGGCCCCGTCTCCGATGCCCGCCCCGGCGGCGAAGTCCTCTCCGTCGATCTTCCGGAGACCATTCCGAAACCTTGGCGGGACGTCTACGCCGCCTCGACCGTGCGGCACTCCTACGTCCTGGAGGAGGTGCTCTTCTCGATGATGGCGCACATGTCCTACGACCTGCCGCTGGCGCTGCGGGCCCTGGCCGCGCGCGGGGACGTCCACCACCGCATCGCCGACTTCCACCGCATGAACGACCTGCTGGCCTCCTCCGTCGACGTGGTCCAGGACGAGATCGCCGCCCGCTACTGCCGTCGCCTCCAGTCACTGGACCGCTTGTTCATCCGCGACGACGAACTCTTCACCAGCTACGGGATCCGGGTCGCCCGGGGCCTGGCCTGGTTCAATTGCGACAGGCTTCTGGATCCGGGTGCGAGCGCCGCGGCGATGGGCTCCATCAGCAGATCCACGGCCGCGTTCATCGCCGAGTTCCGCTCCCCGGACGGCTGGAAGCGCCGCCAGGCCTTCAGGGTCCTGCGGGCACTGGTCCCGTCCCGTCGGCAGTGGCCGCCGCCGGGGACGCTCGTCGGAATGAGCCGATTGCCCGGCTGAGCCGGACGCTTCCCGCCGCGCTACCGCTCCTTCGGGGCCCCGTCGTCGCCTCCGTCGCCCGGCGCTCCGTTGCCATCCGGAACCTGGGCCCACCAGGCGAAGTCCACCCGTTCGGCATATGCTTGAACCATTGTCGCCCGGGGAGTGCGGGCATTGCGCCAGGCAGCAGAGCGTGGACGCCGCCGACGTCAAGGGTCGTCGGGTTCCTGCCGCAGCGAAACCGTACGAGTGCCCCCGGGTCGACGCGTGTGGCGACGCGGTCGATGCCTGCTTCGGACCGTCACTGCCCGTCCGGTGACCACGACTTCGTCGTCCAGGCCTACAACCACGGTGCGCTGACCGGTTCTTCCTGCACCCGGTGGTCTCCGCAGGCCTATCTGAACCAGCGCCCCGTAGGACTGATGGTTCCGAACTGCCCTAAGGAGCAGTCATGCACACGTTCCCACGCTCGGCATCTCGCTGGGCGCGTCGCTTCACGGTGACCGCGACAGCGCTGGCCGTGGTGGGCCTCGGCGTCGCACCGTCGGCAACGGCGACGGCAGACGCGGCACCCGCCGGCGTACCCACACAGGTCCCATCCACACAGGTCCCGTCGACCCCGGCCAGTCTGGACAAGGCACCTGCAGGCCTCTATCTGTTCCAGTACACCTACCGGAACCATCTCAAGATCGGCGGCGGCAACTTCACCCTCGGCGGCAGGGTCTACGTGGTCGTCAAGTTCAACTCGGGCCGGATCAGATACGACGGCACGGTGACCGCGAAGACGAATTCGGGCGTCCCCGGCGGGGCCGTCTATCTGGAGACGAACATCTCCGCTCCCTGCGCCCCCGGGAACAACGGCTATGCCCGGGCCTACGACCACAGCACCGGGACGTGGTCGCCCAAACTGCCGGTGGCGATCTGCCAACGGATCGACTGAGGTTGACGGCGCCACACCGCAAGCGATCCCAGAATCCGTCCGGGACGGTGACCGTCCCGGACGGATTCGTTTTCGCGTCCGGAGATGCCCCGGAAGGCCTCGACCCCAACTCGCCGCTCGGGCTGTCACCCCGCCCCGTGCCAGTACTCGTCGTGCGTCCGGTGCGCCTCGGTCAGACCGTCGCGGAAGTACCGCTCGTAGTAGGCGTTCTCGAGGTGATGGGCCTGCAGCCACACGCCCGGCACGTGGATGGTGTCGCAGTGTGCGGGAAACCGCCCGTGAGTCTCGTAGATGTAGGTGCAGATGTCCCGCGTACACGCAATGACGTCGGCGGAGTAGTCGCTGGCCTCGTGCAGGTACTTGCTGCCGAAGTCCCCCCGGTAGATGCGCGCGAACAACCCCTCGTCGGAGTAGATGCCCGTCGGCCCGAACTTGCCCGCCACGACGGCGTCGACCGCCTCGCCCATGCTGCCGTAGTTGGGCGGACACATCGCCTTGATGAGGTGTTCACCGTTGTGCCGCAGGCCGACGGTGGTCGCCCGCAGGGTTGCGTAGCGCGGGAGCGGCACCTGCCAACGCAGCAGGTCCGCCGGTCTCCACCTTGGGGTGGTCCAGTCGAAATCGAGCATGGGTCCGTAGGTGGGACGGAACTTCGGGTCGCCCAGCATGATCGACGGGGCGATCGAGGCGTGGATCCATGCGCCGAGACCCATGGCCTCGGCGGTGAGCATGAGGTTCTGCAGCAGCAGGTCGGCCTCGATCTGCGTACGCATGGCCCAGATGAAGCCCAGAGGCAGCTTGATGTCCTTGTTCAGGAATCCTGACTTGACCCATTTGCGCACGCCCGCCGAGCGGTAGAGGTTCCGGTCGTCGACGATCGCCGGGCGTGCCCCTTCGGGCTGGGTCAGCAGGTACATCAGCCCGTTGATGTACTGCCGTGACAGGTCCACTACAGGAAAGAGGATCGTGGTGCCCGGCAGGTTCGACAGGAACCGGTTCGAGTCGAGGTAGGCCGGGAAGTCCCTCTTCCCTTCCGGTACGTCGATGCGGTGGTCGAGCAGTTGCACCTTCGCCTCGGCGGCACGTGAGCAGAGGGTCTCCGCGTCGAACGCCGCCACCCGCCCGTCGGGTGGAGGGGGCAGGTTGCGCAGGAAATAGGTGCCGGTGTCGTTGATCAGGAAGAAGTGCGTGCCCTGGGCGTTGTCGGGACTGCCCGCGGTCCGGCCCGCCATGTGGAGGTTCGGCTTGGCCATGATGGGCTTGCCGTCGCGCGGGTCGGCGAAAGGGCGGTCCGGCATGGTGAGGCCGGAGCAGCCCGTGATGGCGATGAGTACGGCCTCTTCGAGCTCCGTCAGCGGGGCCCGTGGTTCGGTGGAGGTCCAGCTCATCGAACCGGCCTCGACCGAGCTGCCACGGCTGACACGGTGGGTGCGGCGATGCCAGATCGAGGTGAGCAGCGGACGATTCACCAGGACCTCGAACCCGGCACGGCTGTGGGCGTTCAGCGGGTCTTTCATACTGCTGTCCCTTCACGGCGCGGCCGAGCGAGCCGCTCTGCCCCGGCCTCCGTGCCCGCACCGTGCCGTTCGCCGTGGCGTGCCGCTCGCCGGGGAAGGAGCGGACACGGACGCTGTCAGCCGCGCAGGCGTGCCTCGATGGTTTCGACGAGGCCGGCGATGACGCCGTCGGGCGAGGGGCTGTAGTGGGGGACGGCCCATCGGGTGATCCTGGCGTCGATGAGGGAGGGCCGGCCGGAGGCGAGCGCTTCACGGAACGCCTTCTCGAACTCCTCCAGCGTCTCTACGCGGTAGCCGTCGGCGCCGCACGCCTGCGCGTACGCGGCGAAGTCGGGGTTCTGGAACTCGACGAGCGCCGTCTCCCCGTAGGTGACGAGCTGGAAGAGTTTGATCAGCTTGAACTCCTGGTCGTCGAAGATGATCCAGATGACGGGGATGTCGTTCTCGACGGCGGTCATCAGCTCGAAACCGGACAACGAGTAGCACCCGTCACCGCACCCGACGACGACGGTCCGGTCCGGGTGTGCGACCTTCATGCCGATCGCGCCGTTGACGTGGCCGGCCATCGGCCCGAAGGAGCCGACCTTGCGGAAGTTCTGCCCCTCCTCCAGCTCGACGTAGTAGCTGAGCCAGGCGAGGTGTGCTCCCGCGTCGGCGAGCAGAACAGCTCGTGGGGGCAGCATCCGGCCGATCGCCTGGGCCAGCTCCCCCGGGTGGATCTTTCCGGTCAGGTGCGTGATGTGCCGGGCTTCGTAGTCGCGTCCGTCCACGGCCACCGCCGGAACGTCACCGACCCTTTCGTCCAGCGCCTCGTGGAGAGCCGCCACCCCGAGGCGCGCATCGGAGAGCAGCGCGTAGTCGGGCCGGTACGCCTTGCGGAACTCGGTCTCCGAGATGTTCACATGGACGAGCACCTTGTTCTCGAAGAGGTCTTCGCGGTAGTTGAACGTGGCGTGCTGATTCAGGGAGTTGCCGACGCACAGCACGACGTCGGCCTCGCGGAACGCCTTCCACGCGCTGGAGTGTCCGCTGTCCGCAAAGACGCCGACCGACAGCGGGTGCCCCTCGGAGACGATGCCCTTGCCGTCCAACGTGGTGAGCAGGGGAATCTGGAACCGTTCGATGAAGCGCCGGACCTCCGCTCCCGCTCCGCTGCGGATCGCGCCGAATCCGACGAGCGCCACGATGCGTTTGCGCCGTGTGAGGGCGTCGGCCAGCATCGAGGCGATCTCCTCCACGCGTGCCGGGTCCGGGACGACCGGTGCTACGTCGAGCCGGATGTGCCGGAAGTCTGTCACCTCGACACCGCGGTGGGTGAGGTCCTCGGGAACGTGGATGTGCACCGGCCCGGGCCGCCCTTCGAAGGCGATGTTGACGGCTTCCTCGAGCACGTCGCACGTGTCGGCGGCGTCGGTGAGCAGGAAGGACTTCTTCGTCGTGGCGGCGAACATGGCCCGGGAGTCAGGCGTCCCGTTGAGGCCCGAGGTCTCGTTGAGGGAGCCCCATCCCTGCCACTCCCTGGAGGCGTATCCCGAGACCGCCAGGACGGGGTAGGAGTCGGACATCGCCACGGCCAGGCCGGAGAACAGGTTGAACGCACCGGGCCCGGCCGTCGCGAAACAGAAGCCCAATTGGTTCGTGTACATCGCGTGGCCGCACGCCATGAAGGACGCGCCCTGCTCGTTCCGCGTAATGATCGGCCGGATCTGCTGCGAATGCTTCAGCGCCAGCATCAGGCCGGCGGCGTTTTCTCCGGCACCGCCGAAAGCGGCGCGCACTCCGATGCCTTCCAGCCCTTTGACTATGGCTTCGTAGACCCTCATCGCCGTTCCCTCGTCCACTCCCCCGCGTTTTGTGTCGGCGAGTGCGGTGTCGACGCGGCACACGGTAAGGCCGTGTCGGCGCAGTCACTCATGACGGAGTTCCCTTGAACGTCCCCGGATGCCGGGTATGACGCGTCAGGCGAGGAGCTGTGTGAAGAAGTACGGGCACGCGCCGGACAGCTCTGCTGTGCGGTCTTCCGGAAACCAGTTTGCCAGTACTCGACGCATCCCGCTCCCGCACATGAAGTGCGCCGTACGGGTGACACGGCCGGCGGCGCTTCTCCCGGCGCCCGCGGAGATCCCTGCGGTGGGCCCCTACGTGGGCGCGAGCCGGATTCCACCCGTCTGCGTTGTTCCGCGCGACGCGGCCGTACCACTGCGTCAGGGTTGCCGTGTGTAACCAAGATGCCCGCGGACGCAGTCTCGGGCAGCCGCGCAGCGTCGCCTCGTCGTCCGGCAGCATCGCATCCGGACAGCAGGGTGCGCCTTGGTGAAGAGGCACACATGGACGAGATCAGGCAGTACGAGCACTACGTGGGCGGCAACCCGGAAGCGGAACGGCTCGTCTTCGAGCGGCTCGCCCGCGAGCTCATGCAGGTCCAGCTCAAGTCCAGGAAACGCAGTGGCGCGCCCGACATCGCACGGACGTTCCACGCCAAGGATGTCCTCGGCGTGGAGAACGCGCGGCTGACCTTCGTCGGCGACCTGCCCCCGGACCTGCGGACCGGCTTCGCCCAGCCCGGCGCCGAGTACCCCGTCACCGTGCGGCTCTCCAATGCGAACGGCGCGCGGCAGCCCGACCACGCGCCCGATCTGCGCGGCGCGGCCTTGCGCATCGCGGCGGGCGCCGACGAGGCGCACGACCTGCTCATGACGAGCCATCCGGTCTCGCATGCCAGGAACGCGCGCGAGTTCGTCGAATTCGCGAAGGCCATGGCGGGCGCCGACTCGACACCGCGGAAGGCTCTCGCGCTGTTCGTCACCCTGCCGCTCGCGGTCGGATGGTCCACGGCCGCACGCATGCGGCGCAACGTGCGTGCGGGTACGAGCCGCACGGTGCCCAGCCTGGCGCTGGAGACCTACTGGAGCCGCGGCGCCATCCTGTGGGGTGACGCGGGGCCGGTGCGCTATCAGCTGGGCCCCACGGACGGCGCTCCGCCGGCCCCGGACCCCTCCGGCACTGATCCCGATTACCTGCACCACGAGCTCGCACAGCGGCTGGAGAAGGCAGATGTCGTCTTCGACCTGTACGTCCAGCGCTACCTCGATGCCCGCAGAACACCCATCGAGGACGGCGCAGCCGAGTGGAAGGAGGGGGACAGTCCTCTCGTGCGGGTGGCGACGCTGACGATCCCGCGCCAAGACATCGGCTCCGCCGAGGCTCGCGCCGCAGCGGCACGGGTTGATCAGCTCGCCTTCAACCCGTGGAACACGACGGAGGAGTTCCGGCCCCTCGGAAACCTCAACCGTGCGCGCAAGGTCGCCTACGAGGCCAGCAGCGCCCACCGCCTGGGCCACCGGTTCGCCGGCGTCGAGCCCCGGCGCAACGCCGTACTGGGCGTGCCGTTGCGCGCCGCCTTCCGCGGCCTCAACCGTTTCGTCCCCTGGCACCGGCTGCCCACACGCCTCGGTCTGCTGAACCTCGTGGCCTTTCGGCAGAAGCTGCGCCAGGACAACCTGATCGACACCGAGGTCCGCGAGGCTCCGCCCAGAGTCCAGCCCGTACCCGAGCCCATCGACGAGGACATGCGGCTCGCGCGGAGCTACGACGGCAGCTACAACGACCTGTCGGCGCCGAAGATGGGCGCGGTCGGGTCCGCCTTCGGCCGCAACCTCGCACCCGTCTACCAACCAGAGCTGTTCGACGTACCCAACCCGGTCACCGTCAGTCGGGAGCTGCTGCAGCGCGACGCCTTCATCCCGGCACGCTCCCTCAACATCCTGGCCGCCGCCTGGATCCAGTTCCAGGTGCACGACTGGGTCAACCACAAGCGCTACCCCACCGGTACGAAGTCCGTCGAGGTGCCGCTCCCTCCCGGTGTCACGTGGACGAACACTCCGGGCGGACGTCCCGAAAAGGTCATGCGCTTCGCCGAGAACGAGGGTCTGCAACCGGCCGACGGCAAGGGTCCGCCGACGCTCTTCGCCAATGCGGCGTCCCACTGGTGGGACGGCTCCGAGATCTACGGCGGCAACGAGGACACCGGAAAGTCGCTCCGCGAGCCGGGCGGCGGTGCCGCGCTGCGGCTGGAGGACGGCCACCTGCCGGCCGGGCCGGACGGCCTCCCGCTCACCGGCTTCGCGGAGAGCTGGTGGTACGGCCTGAGCGCCATGCAGACGCTCTTCGCCCGCGAGCACAACGCCGTGTGCGCAGCGCTGCGGCAGGAGTACCCGAGGTTGAGCGAGGACCGTGTCTACCACACGGCGCGACTGGTGGTCTCGGCTCTCATCGCGAAGATCCACACCGTGGAGTGGACTCCCGCGATCCTCGCCACCGAAGTGATCGACATCGGGCTGAAGACCAACTGGCAGGGGCCACCGAAGAAGTGGCTCGAACAGCTGGGACTGTGGCTCTTCGAGGCGCATTCACTGACCGGCATCCCCAAGACTCTGCCGGATCACCATGCCGCTCCGTACTCGCTCACCGAGGACTTCGTCACCGTCTACCGCATGCACCCGCTGCTCCCCGACGACTTCGAGATCGTGGACCACCGGCTCGGCCGGAGTCTGGACACCCTCGGCTTCAACGACGTCCAGGGCCCTGCTGCGGAAACCCTCATCCGCAAGACCGGTCTGGCCAATTCGCTGTACTCACTCGGCATCGCCCATCCCGGCGCGATCACCCTGCACAACTACCCCCGCGCCCTTCAGGCGTTCGAGCGGGACGGCGAGATCATCGACCTGTCCGTGGTCGACCTGGCGCGCACCCGGCGCCGCGGTGTACCGCGCTACAACGACTTCCGGGCGGGTCTGCACAAGCCGCGCGTGCGGCGGTTCGAGGATGTGTCTTCCGATGCGGAGACGGTCGCCCGCTTGAAGGAGGTCTACCGCGATGTCGACGAGATCGACACCATGGTCGGTCTCTTCGCCGAGAACCCACCCCACGGTTTCGGCTTCAGCGACACCGCCTTCCGCATCTTCATCCTGATGGCGACGCGCCGTCTGCAGAGCGATCGCTTCCTCACGGTCGACTACCGGCCCGAGGTGTACACCCCCTTGGGCATCGACTGGATCGAACGCAATGGCATGACCAGCGTCGTGGTGCGGCACTGCCCCGAGCTGGCGAGCCTCCTGCCACGCACAGCCAGCGCTTTCGCGCCTTGGCGCCTGGCTACGGCAAAAGGAGCCGAAGGCGGTCGCGGCTGAGAGGACGGAGATGCCAAGGAGGGCCGAGGGCCTTGTCCCGGGCTCCGGCCCGCCGCCCGGTCGATCCGAACCGGGTCCGCCCGCCCCCGGATCAGCTATGTTCCCGGGCCGCTTTGGCCACCGTCCGTGCGAGGCCCGCCAGACAGGTCAGCACCGCGGCGCCCACGGCAAGGGGGCCGGCCAGCCACGGGTGGACGACTGCGAGGCAGACGGCCGCGCCGGTGATCAGCAGGCCCACTGCCAAGGCCAGCAGGAGCAGGAGTGTGCGCAGCTCGCGGTGGTCGTCGTTCCTGGTCATGAGAGAGTCCTTTTCCTTCGGTTCGGGCACGCACGGCCCGGGCCCCGGGTGGGGACGGGCCGTCGGTGCGATGACCGGTCCGGCGTCATCTGCCGTGTGCGATCCGGTTCTTCGCCCATTGCAGCGGACCGATAGCACAGCGACCGGACAAAGGTCGGGGGTCTCCAAAAGAGGCCGGGCAGTGTCGGTGTGCGCCGATACGGTGCCGGGGTGAACAGCGCGAATGTGCCCAGCCGGGCGGACCAGCAGCTCATCGACCATGCCCGCGAACACGGTTTCGAGGTGACAGGACAGCAGTTGTCCGGGTGGCGGCATCACGGACTGCTCCTTGCGAACGCGCACGGCGGGGGTCTCGGCCGTGGTCTGGGGAGCACCTCACAGCCGGTGGCTGCCAGCTTCGCCCTGGTGCTCGCTCTCGCCCGGCTGTCGGGTCGTGGGAAGCGGCCGGCGGACCTGGCCCTGCTCCTGTTCGGCGAGGGCCTGCCGGTGCCGGTGCCGACGGTCCGCGCCGCCTTCCACGCCGCCGTCGACGCCATCGTCCTCCCCGGCGGTGCGGAGTCGGGCCAGGACCTCGAGGAGCAGCTGGACGCCGTCGACACCTACATCGCGTCCGGCGGCCAGGCTGCGGTCATGGTGCCCACGCGGGCGCGTCGGGTGGACGAGCAGATCGCCGCGTTCTTCCAGTCCGCCGGCGTTCCCTGGCCTCCTGCGGAACTCGCCCAGTGGGACGAGAATCCCGGCCCTGAGCGCATGACGCCGCAGGGCGCCACGCTGTTCGCCGCCGACGCCCTGCTCACGGGCAGCGCGCCCCTGCCGCGGATCGCCGCCCTGTTGCGGGGGATGACGCCAGGCCTGGACGTGAACCCGATCGCGTCCCTCGTGGAGACCACCGTGCGCGACGTCCCGGACTCCCCCGTCCTCGGCCCCGACGAGAGCTTGGCCACGTTGACCGGCGATGTCCGCCGCACCCTGCACGAGCTGGCGGCGACCGCTTCGCCGGTCGATCTCGCCGCCGCCTGGCGAGCCGCCCAGGACGTGCGGTCCTGGGCGTTGGACCTGTGCACCCGGGCGGAGGAGGAGCTCGCCGCCCAGGCGCCCGGCGACGCCACCATGGAATGGTGGGTCAGCAGGCAGCTGCCGGCCGGCATGTCGCTCCTTGAGGAACTGCGCACCCGGCGGGAAAGCCCGGCCGGTACGGCTCGGTCGGCCCTGGGACTGCTGTTCCAGCGCGAGCAATTCGCCGAGATCGACCGGCGCCAGCCCGGCTGCCAATGGGACCTCACACAGACGCCCGGGTTTCTGCCGCCACCCGCCCGTACCTTTCTCGCCCTGGCCGGCACAGCGATCTGAGCTGGGCTCGGCTGGCCGGGCCGCGGCGGTTCCGCTGCGGGTGCGTGCTCAACGGATCGTGGTACTCCGCGGGGACCGGCATCGACGGCGGCGCAGCGAGTTCCCCGTACACACACCCTACGAGGCCGGTGCCGATGGAACCGGGTCCTGAGGCCGAGGCTTGCAGTTCGACCTGCTCGACCAGTGACGCCTCACGACCGGCGGGCGCACAGGTGACGAGCCATGCGGCCGTGCGAGTCCCGGATCGGCGTGAGGTGCGTCACTTCTGTCGAGGTCTGGTTTCAGCCTGGATCCTTCGCTCCTGGTGCATCGGTGCAGGACCTGCCGTTTCGGCTGGCTGGTCGGTGGTGGTTCCCTCGCCGTAGGGAATGCCCATGGGCGTGGTGTTGGCGGCGGGTGCTGCATGGCGCGGGCACGGGGTGCCGTTAGGATCACGGCATGGTCACGGCCTGGTCGTCTTCCGGCATGCTGCGAACCCGCTCGTCGGCGGGTTCGCTGCGCGTGCTGTGGGTGGCCATGCTGGTGTTCACCTTCCTGTACACGCACGGCGCCAGCACCGAAGGTGTGACCGGCCACATCAACGCCACCGCCGCCTCCCCGGTAGCCGTGGCACATGCTCATGTGGCGGACGACGCGCCGCTGGATCTCCAGCACCACGGCGGTCACGGCACCTCGCACCCCGCTGAGCAGTGCGTGCCGGGCCAGCCGCAGCAAAGCCCCACCGTGGACGCACCCGCAGTGTGCGTGATCGTCCACGAGCGCACTTCCACCGTTGCGCTGACCGCGGTCGGCTTCTGGGATGCCGCGCCCGTTGCGTCGCTGCCGGCTGCTTCGGCGAGAGCGACAGTTCTGCAGATCTAGGACCCGGCGACTCGTCGTCGGCCATCTCGCCCCTCCCGCCTGACACTTGCGGGGCAGTCGCATGCGGCTGTGAGGGTTCGAAGGCCGTCGCGTCGCCGCCGTCGTCCCCCTCGCGCAGTCGCCCCTCAGGCGCGCCGAGCGATGCCCGCGGCCACACCCCCCTGAGCCCGGCTGCCCTGCTCGTCGTTCGTGTGCCTCGTGGTGACACGACGGCCGCCTGCGGAGGAACTCTTGCCCTCGCCTTCCCTTATTCGCCCGGCCCTCGCCGGCGCGCCGGCGCAGCGCCGCCTGCTCGCTGTGGTCCTGGGCGCACTGTTGCTGGTCGGCGCACTCGGATGCACCCTGTGGCTGCACGAGGGCGCCCACGCGGCCACTGCCCAGGCCCGCTCGGGCAGCGGCGTTCCCACAGCAGCTGCGGCCGAGCGGGCTGCCTTCCCGCCCGTCGGCCACTCCTGCTCGCCGGCCGGGGACACCACCGAACTCGCCGCCCAGCGGCAGCAGTCGCGTAGCGCTGCGCCGTCAGGCGCGCCGCGTGCCACTGAGACGGCGACGCGCCCTACCGCGACTGATGTGGTCCTCCGGCCCGCTGCCTCCAGGGCCCGAAGATCCGGCCCGAGCCGTTTCACGTTGTGCATCACGTGCCGGTGGCGGACGTAGGCCGTGCCCCCGAGCCGCAGCATGCCGCGGCCGCCGCTCCTACCTCACCCAGCAATCAGGCTGGAGGGGATGGGCGGCGTGCGAGAGATCAGCACCCGACGCGCCATCCACCGAAAAGATGAGAGCCGATCTGATGCACTCTCCCCGTACGCACACCACCCGAGGGACCAAGCCCGGCCACGCCGCCTTGTCCCAACTGGTCGGCAACACCCCCCTCCTGCACGTGAGTGAGCCGTTCGCCCCGGCAGGGCGGGGCTTCTGGGCGAAGCTGGAAGGCTTCAACCCTGGCGGCATCAAGGACCGGCCCGGCCTGCACATGGTCGAACGCGCCCGCGCACGGGGCGACCTGAAGCCTGGCGCGCGGATCATCGAATCCACCAGCGGCACCCTGGGCCTCGGCCTGGCTCTCGCCGGCATGGTCCACGGCCATCCCGTCACCTTGGTCACCGACCCGGGCCTGGAGACGTCCATGACCCGCCTGTTGACCGCCTACGGCGCGCAGGTCAACGTCGTGTCCGAGCCCCACCCCACGGGTGGCTGGCAGCAGGCCCGCCGTGACCGCGTCACCCGGCTGATGGACCAGCACCCCGATGCGTGGTGCCCCGACCAGTACAACAACCCCGACAACACCTCGGCGTACACCCCGCTCGCCCTGGAACTGGCCGCCGACCTCGGCCACATCGACGTCCTGGTGTGCAGCGTCGGCACCGGCGGGCACTCGGCCGGGATCTCCCGAGTCCTCCAACAGCTCTACCCCGAACTCAGGCTCGTGGGCGTGGACACCATCGGCTCCACCATCTTCGGCCAGCCCGCCCGGCCCCGCCTGATGCGCGGGCTCGGCTCCAGCATCTACCCGCGCAACGTCGCCTACGACAACTTCGCCGAGGTGCACTGGGTCGCCCCCGCAGAGGCGGTGTGGGCCTGCCGGCAGCTGGCCACCTCCCACTACGCCACCGGCGGGTGGAGCGTCGGCGCGGTCGCCCTGGTCGCCGGATGGGTCGCCCGTACCCTGCCCGCAGACACCCGGATCGCGGCGGTCTTCCCCGACGGGCCCCAACGCTACCTCGGCACGGTCTACGACGACGACTACTGCGCCGCCCACGGGCTGCTCGGCTCCCCGCCCGCTCCCGAACCCGAGGTGATCGGCCGCCTGGACGAGAAGGAAGTCACCCACTGGACACGCTGTACTGCCGTGACCGACCCGCTCACCCTGGGCGCCGATGCCCAGCACACGAAAGCAGCCGAGCCGCCTGTGGAGGCAGACTCCAAGGGGCGGGTCTGATGAAGGACACTCTCGCGCAGGTCCGTTCGTACCCGGTCAGCGTCCAGCTGTTGATGGTGAACCAGTTCACCATCAACCTCGGCTTCTACATGCTGATGCCGTACCTGGCCACGCACCTGGCCGGACCCCTCGGCCTGGCCGGATGGACGGTCGGGCTCATCCTCGGCGTACGCAACTTCAGCCAGCAGGGCATGTTCCTGATCGGCGGGGCGCTTGCCGACCGGTTCGGCTACAAGCCCATGATCACCGCCGGGCTGGTGCTGCGCATCGCAGGCTTCGCGACCCTCGGGCTGGTCGACTCCGTGCCCGCACTGATCGCCGCCTCCGCCGCGACAGGGCTGGCCGGGGCCCTGTTCAACCCGGCCACCCGTGCCTACCTGGCCGCGGACGCCGGTGAACGCCGGGTGGAGGCCTTCGCCCTGTTCAACGTCTTCTACCAGGCCGGCATCCTGCTCGGCCCGCTGGTGGGCATGGTGCTGACCGGCATCGGCTTCCGCGTGACCTGCCTGGCGGCAGCCGGGATCTTCGCCCTCCTGAGCATCGTGCAGATCCGGGCCCTGCCCTCCCGCCGGGGCGACGACGCGAAGGGCCAGGAGAGCGGCAGGCCGGAGCGGGTGCTCAGCCAATGGCGCGGCATCCTGGCCAATCGGCCGTTCCTGCTGTTCTCGTTCGCCATGATCGGCTCGTACGTCATGTCGTTCCAGGTGTACCTCGCCCTGCCGCTGGAAGTACGGCGCATGGGCGGCGAAGGCGACTTCGCCACCACGGCGGTGGCACTGCTGTTCGTCGTGTCCGGACTGAGTACCATCCTCGGCCAGACCAAGATCACCACCTGGTGCAAGGGCCGCCGCATGCGGCCCGGCCGCGCGCTGACCTGGGGCCTGCTGATCATGGGAGCCGCGTTCCTGCCCCTACTGCTCGCCACCGCGGTACCCGTACCTGGGGGCGGGATCGGGCTGTGGCTGCTCGCGGCCGTACCGCCTGCGCTGTCCGCGCTGCTCCTGGCCCTGGGCACGATGATCGCCTACCCCTTCGAGATGGACACCATCGTCCGCCTCTCCGGCGACCGGCTCGTCGCCACGCACTACGGCCTGTACAACACCATCTGCGGCATCGGCATCACGCTGGGCAACCTCCTCACCGGCGCCGCACTGGACGCCGCCCGCGCGGCCGGGGTGTCCGCCCTGCCGTGGATCGCCCTGACACTCCTGGGCCTGGCCTGCGCCGCAGCCCTCCACCGGCTTGACCGCACCGGCCGCCTCACCACCCCGACACAGCCCGTGCCCGCCACTACCTGACACACGAACCGACAGGTGCGGGGGCGGCCGGCGTCCGCCCCCGCACCCTGTGCCCGTCAGGAGGCCGGGGGCGGGGCTCCCGGGTCTTTGCGGTCGCGGTCGTCCTTCGTTTCCCCGGGTGCCTCGCCCTTCGCCGGGCCGATGCGGATCTCGAACTCGCCCGCGTACTTCTCGTGGCCCGCGATCACGGCTTCCTCCATCGCCTCCTCGGCGAGTTCGCCGCGGACGATCAGCGGGTCCTGGCGGAGGTCCCGCAAGAGGGCCCAGCACATGCCGATCATCACCAGGACGAACGGGGCCGCGACGAGGATCGTCAAGTGTTGCAGGCCCGCGAGGGCGTCGCCCTTGCCCTCGCCGACGAGCAGCATCACGGCCGCCACGCCACCGGTCACCACGCCCCAGAAGACGACGATGAACCGGGCGGGTTCGAAGGTGCCCCTCTGGGAGAGGGTGCCCATCACGATCGACGCCGCGTCGGCGCCGGATACGAAGAAGATGCCGACCAGGACCATCACGAGCAGGCTCATCACGCCGGCGATCGGGAACTCCTGGAGCACGCCGAAGAGCTGCGCCTCGGGGGTGGTCGCGTCGCCGAGTCTTCCCTGCTCCTTCAGGCGCATGGCCGTACCGCCGAAGACGGCGAACCAGACCAGGCTCACGGTGCTGGGCACCAGGATGACGCCGCCGACGAACTGACGGATCGTGCGGCCCCGGCTGATGCGGGCGATGAACATGCCGACGAACGGCGTCCAGGAGATCCACCAGGCCCAGTAGAAGACCGTCCAGCTGCTCAGCCAGTCGGCGACGTCACCGCTGCCGCCGGTGGACGCCTCGGTGCGACCGATCAGCTGGGGCAGCTCGTCGAAGTACGCGGCGAGAGAGGTGGGGATCAGGTCGAGGACCAGGATGGTGGGGCCGACGACGAACACGAAGGCCGCGAGGATGATGGCCAGCACCATGTTGATGTTGGAGAGCCACTGGATGCCCTTCTCCACGCCGGAGACGGCGGAGAAGACGAAGCAGACGGTCAGCACGCCGATGATGGCGACGAGCAGCCCCGTCCCGGCCTTGCTCAGCCAGCCCACCTCGTGCATGCCGCTGCCGATCTGGAGCGCGCCGAGTCCCAGGGACGTGGCGGAGCCGAACAGCGTCGCGAAGATCGCCAGGATGTCGATCACCCGGCCGGGTGCGCCCTCGGCGCGCTTCTTCCCAAGGAGCGGGACGAAGACGGCGCTGATCGTCTGCCGCCTGCGGCGCCGGAAGGTGCTGTACGCGATGGCCAGGCCGACCACCGCGTAGATGGCCCACGGGTGCAGCGTCCAGTGGAAGAGCGTGGTGGCGAGCGCCGTCTGCATGGCGTCCGCCGAGTCGGCGGGGTCGGTGCCCGGCGGCGGAGTGGTGTAGTGCGCGAGGGGTTCGCTGACGCCGTAGAACATCAGGCCGATGCCCATGCCGGCGCTGAACATCATGGCGACCCAGGAGACGGTGCTGAACTCCGGCTTCTCGTGCTCCTGACCCAGCTCGATCCGTCCGTACCGGCTGATGGCGAGCCAGAGCGCGAAGACGACGAAACCCGAGGCGACCAGGACGAACGCCCAGCCGCCGTTGTGCATCAGGCCGTTCAGCATCGTGTCGGAGACGCTCTCCAGCGCGCTGGTGGCCGTGGCGCCCCAGATCACGAAGCCCAGGGTCAGCACGGCCGTCACGCCGAAGACGACCCGGTCGGTGACGGGCGCCTTGTCCTCGTGCGGGTGGCGGCCGGGCAGGGCCGCCTTCACGGGCAGCCGCAGCCTTTGCCCCCGTTTACGTTGCTCCTGAGACACAGGCGGCACCTTTCGCGATCATGGCCCGATTTGGCTCCTGATATGCCGTACCACGGCGCGCACGCCTCTCCCGGTATCAACAGGCATCGATCGGGCGCCCCCCTGTGACGTGATAGGCCGCACGGGTGTCGAGGAGCAGCGGCACGAGAGCTCGCTGCAACTGCCGCCGCGCTACGAAGGCCCGGACCCCCGGTGGGGCGCGGGGCGAACAGGTTCTTCCGTGAGGCCGTACGGGCGGAGCTCATCGGGGTCGGTTGGCGCCGGCCCGCGCGGCGCGTACATCTGATGGTCAACAGGTGCGCCCAGGGCGACGCGGGACCGGGCGCAAGTCACCGCAGGAGGTCGAAGTGATCATTCGTGACCTGGATGGCGTGCCGGCCGTGGACTGGGGCAACGGCATGAGCCGGCGGTTCTTGGTCGCCATGGACGGTCTGGGCTACAGCGTCACCGACACCATCGTCCGGGCGGGCACGAAGTCACGTCTGGAGTACCGCAACCATGTGGAGACCTGCTACTGCATCGCGGGCTCCGGCGAGGTGATCGAGGCGGACGGAACCGCCCACCCCCTCACGCCCGGCCGCCTGTACTGCCTGGACCAGCACGAGGCGCACTACCTGGTGGCCTCGCCCCACGAGGACCTCAGGCTCGTGTGTGTCTTCGTGCCGGCGCTGCACGGCGATGAGGCACACCGCCTGGACCCGGACGCCGCCTCTTCCTACTGAACGGGCCGGGGTACAAGTGCCATCGCGCTTTGATACCGGGCTGGGTCGGAGCGTTGTGACGGCACCGAATCGAAGGAGCAGGAGGAAAGGTGGACAGGTGGAGAGGTGGACAGGTGGACAGGTGGAGAGGTCGACAGGTGGACGGCACGATGACAGCCACGGGCATTGACAGGTATCCGACCCGCGGTCGAGCGGAGACAGTCATTCCGCGGGCCGATCCCGTGGTGTGGGCCGAGACCGCAGCGGCCGGTCCGCTGGACGCCACGGAGATCACCGCGTTCGAGCGCGACGGCTTCCTGGCGTACGACGACCTCCTGACCGCCGGCGAGGTCGGCCACTACCGCAGCGAACTGCACCGGCTCACCTCACACCGCCCCGGTGCCGACGAGCGGTGGATCACCGAACCGGGGTCGCAGGACGTCAAGAGCGTGTTCGAGGTCCACAAGATCAGCGAGGTGTTCGCCCGTCTGGCCGCCGACCCCCGCCTGGTCGGACGGGCATGCCAGATCCTCGGTACGGACGTCTACATCCACCAGTCGCGCATCAACGTCAAACGCGGCTTCGGCGCCAGCGGCTTCTACTGGCACTCCGATTTCGAGACCTGGCACGCAGAGGACGGCCTGCCCGCCATGCGCACCGTTTCCTTCTCGATCGCGCTCACCGACAACGACGCGACCAACGGCTCGCTGATGCTCGTCCCCGGATCGCACCAGACGTTCGTGGGCTGCGCGGGAGCCACCCCGAACGACAACTACCGCACCTCACTGCAGATGCAGGAAGCCGGAACACCCTCCGAAGGAGCCCTGACCCGCCTCTGCGACAGCCGCGCCATCCACCTGTGCACCGGCAGAGCCGGCTCCGCGATCCTCTTCGACTGCAACACCATGCATGGCAGCGGCGACAACATCACCCCCTCCCCCAGAAGCAACGTCTTCATCGTCTACAACAGCATCGACAACACCCTCACCGAACCCTTCGCCGCCCCCGCCCGTCGCCCCACCTTCCTCGCCGCACACGACTTCACCCCCCTGCCGTACCCCTGACTGGGCCCGCGTCCGCCCCTCCGCGACAGGAGGCTCCCTTCGAGGTCCGCCGGCCGCGCCGCCCTCACCCCTCACGGAGCGCAGGCCTCGGCGATCGACAGGCTGTTCTCGTAGAGGTGGTGCCGGGTGATCCGGCCGTTCTCGACGGTGAGGCGCAGGGCGAATGGGCCCGCGAAGGTCTTTCCCGTCGCGCGTACGGTCCCCGACACGTGCCCCATCAGGACGGCGTCGGTGCCGTCGACGAGAAAGGTGTCGACGGAGGCGTGCGCGTCCTCGGGCACGGTGTACTCCATCAGCTCCGTGAACTGGGCCGCGCATTCGGCGGCGGTGGACCGCGGGCGGATCCACGGGACGGCGGGGTTCTCGGCGAGCAGCCAGTCGACCTCGTCCGCGAAGAGCGCGACGAGCCGCCCGGTGTCCCCGGCCATCCGGGCGGCAAGGAACTCCTGCACGACGTTCCGGGTGGCCTCGGCCTCGGCGACGGAACTCGCGGTGGTGGCTGAACTTGCCGTGATGACAGGTGACTTGGCGGACATGTTCGCTCTCCTCGTGGTTGCGGTCGGATCCCGGCGTGGTGTTCGTCGATGTGCTTGATGCTGCCGGAGAAGGGCAGAACGGTCGATTACCCCAGGAGTAATGTCCCCGACCCCTGGCTGTGTGGCGCAGGCTGCCCTCCTACGCTGCCTCCCGCTGCATGGTCCGCCAGGTGACGACCACGCTCTCCGCAACTGCCAGCACGAGGGAGCCGAGGATCACCGCGGCGATGGTGGACAGGTTCAGGTGCAGGCCGATGTCCGTGGAGGTCGCCTGGGACAGTCCGGACGCCATGCCGGCCAGCGGGCCCAAGGTCACCAGGAGGCCGAGTGCCGCGCCGACGGCCACGACGAGGGTGGTCTCGGCAGCGGAGAACAGAAGTAGCTGCCGTGTCGTGCCGCCGGCCGACTTCATCACGGCGAAGTCGCGGCGCCGGCCGTGCGCGGTCATGGCCATGCTGTTGGCCACGGCGATCCCGCTGTAGCCGACGGCGATGACGATCAGCATGACCGCGAGGCTGTCCGTCAGCTTCGAGTCGGTGGCGTAGTCGTCGAGCGCGTACTGCACTGCGTCGTGCACGGCCGTGCCGGGAACGACCGAGGTGGGTTGCGACTCCGCCGGGACGAAGATGTCGTCGGTGAGCGCGGCCGGGTCGTGTTCGCGCACCAGCCCACGGGACATCACGAAGTCGCCCCGGGCCGGGTCGTTCGGCAGGACCTGGGCGATGCGCAGCTTCACCGTGGCACCGTCGGCGAACCTCACCGCGTACTCGTCACCGGCCTTCACGCCGAGGAGGTCCGCCATGTTCTCGCCGAGCACCGCCTGGCCCGGCTTGTTCCAGCGCTCATCGCGCGAACCGAGCGCGTCGATGACGGTGAGCGTGCCGTCCTTGTCGCGGACGAAGGCCCGCGTCGGCAGCGAGGCCTTGCCCACCGGGTTGGCGGCGACCACCTCGTCGGTGTTCCCCGGGGTCTTGTCCGGCGTCACGATCACCTGTCCCGTGAGCTCGAGCGCGTCGCCCGCCGGGTACGCCACACGCATCGTCTCCACCATGCCGCTGAGCAGGACGGCGAATCCGACAGCCGCGATCACCGGGGCCGCGAGTGACGCTGCCCGGCGCGAGTCGGCGCGCAGCTCCGCCCGTACGAGGAGCGGGGCGGCCGAACCGAGACGCTTGAAGGGCGAGGTGAGCGCCCGTCCGACGGGGCCGACGCACACCGGGGCGAGTAGCGCCGCCGCCACGATGAGCACCATCGTCGCGAAGATCGCCATGTTGATCCGCGTGTCGGCACCGACAGTGGCGGTGGCGATCGCGAGCACCACACCGAGGCCGAGCACGGTCAGGCCGCCGGCCCAACGGGCGCGGCTCATCACCCGGCTGTTCGCCCTGCTGTCCAGCAGTGCCTCGACCGGCGCCACCCGGGCGGCCATCCGGCCGGCCGACCACGCCCCCAGGACGCTGACGCCGACACCGATCGCGGCGGCCGTGAACAGCGGCCACATCGCCACCCGCACGTCGAGTTCCGGCGGCGTCACCTCGAGCCCTTGCAGGATGTCGCGCAGCAGCGGCGCGGCCCCGATGCCCACCAGGCAGCCTGCCAGCGAGCCCAGCAGGCCGATGAGGCCCGCCTCGCCCAGAACGATCCGGCGCACCTGACGCGGAGACGCACCGATCATCCTCAGCAGGCCGATCTCCCGCCGTCGCAGCCCGGTCGCCAGGACCAGCATGGACGCGACCACGAAGACGGTCGTGAACAGGCCGAGCGTCGCCATGGCTCCGATGAGCTGCGTACCGAGGAACCGCTTGTGTTCCACGTACGCCGGCTGGAGCGTGGACCGGCCGTCGCCGGAGACCACGGTGCCTTCGTCGCCGACGACTCTCTCGGCCGCTTTCTTGATGTCGCCGGGGGACGCGCCCTTGTCGGCGAGGATCGCGATGGCACCGATGCCCGGCTGCTGCCGCGTGGCGAAGTCGTCAGTGAAGTAGTAGCCCGGTCCGTCCACGGTGCCGACCACGCGGAACTCGGTACGTCCGGCAGTGATGTTCACCGTGAGGGTCGTGCCCGCAGGCACTCCGAGCGCCCGGTCCACCACGACCTCGTCGGCCGCGGCCGGTGCCCGTCCGGTGACGAGCTCGTACGGCGCGAGCCGTGCGCTCGACCAGCCGTGCCCCGCCACCAGGGCTCCTTCGTCCTCGACCGGCTTGCCGTCGAGGAACGCCTGCGCGTAGAACGAGCGGTCCAGCACCACGGAGGCCACGCCCGGTACCGCGCCCAGCTTGTCGATGAGCGGCTGGGCCTCGTCGCGGCTCCACGGCACCCTGTCTTCCGGGGTCTTGTCCTGGTCGGCCGCCTGGTCGGGGAGGGCGATCGCGGACGCGGCCGACAGCCGGGACTGGACCTCGGGGCGGGAGGAGTCGTAAATGATCAAGGTGGTGGTGATGAGCGCCACGCCGACCAGTACCGCGACGAAGGCCGCAAGAAAGCTGGTCCAGCGTTCACGGACGTTCGCGAAGACCAGCATCACGCCTCCAGGCTCGCCATGTGCGCCGCGATCGAGGCCGCGTTGCGGCCGTCGGAGTCGCGGCTGAGACCGATCCGGTCCGCGATGCGGCCGTCCTTGAGGAACACGACCACATCGGCGACCGCGGCGGCCACCGGGTCGTGAGTGACCATGAGGGTGGTCTGCCCCTCCTTCTCGACCAGCAGGCGCATCATCTGCAGCACCTCACGCGAGGTGGTCGTGTCCAGGGCACCGGTGGGCTCGTCCGCGAACAGCACGTCGGGCCGGGTCACCAGGGCGCGGGCGAGCGCGACGCGCTGCTGCTGGCCACCGGACAGCTCGCTGGGCCGATGCCCGGCCCGCTCCGCCAGCCCGACGGCGGCGAGCGCGGCGTCGACCTGCTCCCGGCTGACCCGGCGCCCGGCGAAACGCGACGGGAGCTCCACGTTCTGCGCCGCGGTCAGCGATTCGACGAGGTTGAAGGCCTGGAACACGAAGCCGATCCGGTCGCGCCGCAGTTTGGTGCGCTCCCTCTCGTTCTGCCGGCCGATGTCGACGCCGGCCAGCACCACCCGCCCCTCGGTGGGCCGGTCCAGGCCGGCCGCACACTGCAGCAGCGTGGATTTCCCGGAGCCGGACGGCCCCATGATGGCGGTGAACGTCCCGCGGGGAAAGCCGATGGAAACGCCGTCCAGCGCGGCGACCGAGCGGTCGCCGGCCCCGTAGGTCTTCCGGACCGTCTGCAACTGAACCGCATCCGATGCGGGTGACTGCCTTGTAGTGGTCATGGGGTCGATCTCAGCTGAGTGACCCGGTGTCCCACATTGATCTGCGCTCTACTTCGCTGGTAGAGCTAGCTCTACTGCGGTGAAGCAGTCGCCTGACATACCGTTGCCCCATGCTTCCCAGAACGGCTTGGCAGGCGATGGCTCAGCGTCCGCTGAGCTTCTTGACCTCCACGTGGCCATGGCGGTCACTGGCGTACCTGGCCACCGGTGTCGTGGTCGGCGCGGCCGCCGTGGCGGTGTTCGTGACCGGGCTCGTGGCCGGGCTGATCCTGCTGGTGGTCCTGCTCGGCGTGGCACCCCTCGTCGGCGTCGTCCTGTCCTCGATCACCGTGGCGACAGTCGAGCGGCGCCGACTGCGTCTCGTAGACCTCGACGAGATGCCGGACCCGCACCGGCGGCCGGAGGAGCCCGGTTTCCGGGCTTGGGTGTCGACCCGCCTGACCGAACAGGTCACTTGGCGGGAACTGCTCTTCACGCTCATCTCCGCGGCGGCGTTGTGGTGGCTGGACCTGCTGGTGCTCGCCTTCTCCTTCGGTTTGCCCGCGCTGACCTTCGAGGCGGTCGACAGCACCACCTGGCCTTGGGCGGTCTTCGGCGCCATCGTCCTGCTGGCCTCGCCGTACACCGTGACCTCGTGGGCCGGTGCGCGCGCCGCGCTCGCCCGGACCTTGCTCGCCCCACGTGACGAGGAGCTCGGGGAGTCGCTGCACGAGGTGCACGCGTCGCGGGTACGGCTCATCGACTCCTTCGACGCAGAGCGCGTACGCATCGAGCGCGACCTGCACGACGGCGCGCAACAGCGGTTGGTCTCGCTCGGGATGGCGCTCGGCCTGATGCGTCTGGACATCCCCGAAGGGTCCCCGCTCGCCGACCGGCTCACCGAGGCCGAGACCCAGCTCGCGACCGCTCACCAGGAACTACGGAGTCTGATCCGAGGGCTCAATCCCCCGGTGCTCGCGGACCACGGCCTGGTCGCCGCGGTCCAGGACCATGCGAGCCGTTTCCCCGTCCCGGTCACCGTCGATCTCCAGCTGCCGGGAAGGCTCCCCCGGCAGCTGGAGACCAGCGTGTACTACCTGATCAACGAGGCAATGACGAACATCGCGCGACACAGCGGCGCCCGGAGCGCAAAAGTGCACGGCCGCCACCACTCCGACCTGTTGGTCCTCGAGATCACGGACGACGGACACGGCGGCGCCGATCCGGCCGCCGGAACCGGTCTGACCGGGCTCGCCGACCGGCTCACCGCCTTGGACGGCCGCATGCGCGTATCGAGTCCGACCGGCGGTCCGACTCTTCTCCACGTGGAGATCCCGTGCCACTTCGCGTGATCCTCGCAGAAGACGCGGTCCTGTTGCGCGAAGGGCTGGTCGGCCTGTTGCAGCGGTTCGGCCACGAGACGCTCGCCGTGGTCGGCGACGCGGACGCACTCGTCGAGGCCGTCCACCGGGACAGGCCGGACCTGGTGATCACGGACGTACGGATGCCGCCCTCGAACGGGGACGACGGGCTGCGTGCGGCCGTCGCCCTGCGGGAGACGTACGCAGGGCTGCCGGTGCTCGTCCTGAGTCAGTACGTCGAGCGGTCGTACGCCCTGCAGCTGCTCGATTCGTGCAACGGCGCCGCGGTGGGCTACCTGCTGAAGGAACGAGTCGGTGCGGTCGCCGACTTCATGGCGGCGCTCGACCGCGTCGCCGCCGGCGGGACCGTGGTGGACCCTGAGGTGATCCACCAGCTCGTCAAGCTCCACCCCGATCCGCTGGGGCGGCTCAGCGCCCGCGAGAAGGAGGTGCTGAGCCTGATGGCGGAAGGACGGTCCAACGCGAACCTGGCGGCGCACTTGTTCCTCAGCGAAGCCGCCATCAACAAACACATCGGCAGCATCTTCAACAAACTCGATCTGCCGGTGTACACGGACGGACACCGCCGGGTCCTGGCGGTACTGGCGTTCCTCAGAGCCTGATGCCGTGCCCTCCCCGTTCAGGGGGCCTTGGCGGGTATCGGGCAGGGGATCGGGCCGTCCTCCTCTGACGTCCGTGTGGGGTCGACGTCTTGCCCGAATGCATCGTCCAAGGCAGCCGGATTCAGGGCCTGGCGGACGGCCGTGGTGATGCGATCGACGTCGCCGCGCTCCGCGGCGGGAAGCGGTATGCCGACGGCCTCGCGCGTCGCGGCCGCCGTAGCGAGCAGCCGGGCGGCTGCTCGGTGGTCACCTGCGAGGGCGTGGGCGCCGGCGAGGCCTTCGAAGGCCCGTGCGAGCGCCCGCCGGTTGCCGGTGCGCCGGGCGTAGTCCAGCCCTTCCTCGTGCAACGTCAGCGCGGCGTCGGCGTCGCCCCGCTGTTCGGCGATGAAGCCCAGTTCGGCCAGGATGAACGCGACTCCGAGATCGCCGTCCCACCGGCGGCACCAGTCGAGCCACGCGCGCAGGTGGGTTTCGGCGTCGTCCAGCCTGCCTTGGCGCCGCGCCACCAGGGCCAGGCCGACTTCGGCGAATTCCTCGCCGCGCTGGTAGGCATGCGCGGCCGCGAGGTCCTTGGCACGTCTGTGGAGGATTTCGGCGCGGTCGAGGTCGCCGGTGAGCAGCGCGGTACGTCCCAGCCGCGCCAGCATCTTGGACGCCTCGTTCCACAGCTTCAGCTGCTCGGCCAGCCGGAGCCCTTCCCGGCGCAGGTGTCCTGCCGCGTCGTAGTCTCCGGCGAATTCGGACAGGTCACCTAGAGTGACATTCGCCTGCAACTCGCCCCAGCTGTCGCCGAGTTCCCGAAACAGCGTGGCCGCGTGCTCCGCGTCGGCGCGCGCTCTGTCCGGCTTCCCCTGGTACAGGGCGACCTCGGCCCGGACGGAAAGCGCGGCGGCGGTTCCCCAACGGTCGTCCAGGGTCCGGAACTCGGCATGGGCCTGGTCGGCGAGGTCGAACGTCGCCTCCGCGTCGCCGAACCCGGCCTTGCCCAACGCGACGAACCACCGGGCCCGGGCCCGTCCGGCGGGATCATCACCCATCTCGTAGAGCCTGAGCACGGGTTGGCTCTCGGTGTCGGGAGCGTCGAGGAGCAACAGCGCCATTCCCGCCCGCCACGCGCGAGCCGATGTCCTCAGCCCGGGGTCGCCCCCGGCCGACAGCGCGAGGTCGAGCGAGCGTCTGGCTTCGGCGAAGCGGCCGCGCAGGAACCAGAACCAGGCAGTCGCGTTCGCCAGCCGAAGTGCCGTGTCCGCCCCGTCCCTGCGGACGGCGTGTCCGAGGGCGGCGCGCAGATTGGCGGCCTCGGCGTCCATGCGATCCAGCCAGAGCCGCTGCTGGTGGCCCCGCAGCCGGGGATCGGCGTGTTCGACGAAGTCGACGTAGCAGGTGAGGTGGCGGTCGCGCACGCGCTGTTCGTCCCCGGACTCGACGAGCCGCTCCAGGCAGTAGGCCGCGACGGACTCCAGCAGCCGGTACCGGCCGCTCCGGTGGACGACCAGGGAACGGTCGACCAGCCGCCCGAGCAGACCGAGGACCTCCTCGGTCCGCACGCCCTCGCCCGCACACACCGCCTCGGCGGCCGGCAGATCGCAGCCGTCCGCGGGCACGGCCAGGCGGCGCAACACCACCTGCTCGTTCTCGGTGAGCAGCCCCCAGCTCCAGTCGATCATCGCGCGCAGTGTGCGCTGCCGCGCCGGTACCCCGCGCAGGTCCGCCGCGAGAACCCGGAAGCGGTCGTCGAGGCGGTCGGCGAGTTCTCCCACGTGCATGACGCGTACCCGGGCGGCGGCCATCTCCAGCGCGAGCGGGATTCCGTCCAGGCAGCGGCAGATCGCGGCGACGGCTTCCGCGTTGTCGGGCTCCAGGGCGAAGCCGGGTACGGCGGCTACTGCACGGGCCACGAACAGCCGCACGGCGTTCGACTCTTCCGGCCGGTCGGCGCCCGGTTCGGGCAGGTCCAGTGGAGGGACGGGCCAGGAGTGTTCACCGGTGACCGCCAGCGGTTCCTGGCTGGTGGCCAAGATGCGCAGTCCAGGCGCGGCGCGGAGCAGCAGCGCGGCCAGCTCGGCGACCGGCTCCACGACGTGTTCGCAGTTGTCGAGCAGGAGCAGCATGTGCCGACCCGCGACGGCGTCGGTGAGCCGGGCTGCCAGGGACCGGGCCGCGGCGTGGACGTCGTCCCGCAGTTCGAGCACCGCCGCGACCGCCTCTCGTATGTCGGCGCCGGTGCGTGCTGCGGCGAGCTCCACCAGCCAGGCGCCGTCCGGGAGGTCCCCGGCCCGACGCGCGGCGACCTCCAGTGCCAGCCGGGTCTTGCCGACCCCCGCCCCGGCACGGAGCAGGGGCGTCCGGAATCTTGTCCGACCCGTGATCCGTTTTTCGGACCCGAGCCCCACCGACCCCTCTAATCTGAGCATGTTCAAAAATGGAGGGGAATCCAGAAGTGAAGATCAAGCGTATCGCCGCCGTCGCGGCCGCCGCCGTCGTCGGTCCGGTCCTGCTGACCACGCCCGCGATGGCCGAGGAGCAGAAGCAGCCGGCCGTGACCGTGCCGGACGCCGAGCCGCAGGACGACAAGGCACCGGCCGCCGGGGGAACGGCGGAGGCGCAGAAGCCCGCCGCCACCGGCACTCCGGCCGGGCTGCCGGCCGGCGAGCCCGCGGTGACACCGCCGGCCGTCCCGCAGCCGCCGGCCGCCGGGACGCCCGCACCCCCGGCCGCCAATACGCCCGTACCTCCGGCCGCCGGGACGCCGGCGAAGGACGTCGCGGACACTCCGGCCGAGGACCCCGACGAAGAGCCGCCCACCGGGATCCTCATAGGGCCCGACGTCACCGTGCAGGGGATCCCGAAGACCGGTTTCAAGGCCGACGGCAGCTGGACCCAGCTGACCGTACAGGTCGACAACTCGGGTCACGTCGCGGTTCCGAACTACACCCCCGAGATCACCGTCATGCAGTGGGACGGGAAGATCAAGGCCTCGCAGGTCAAGGTCGAGCAGCGGGTCACCGCCGGGAACGGATCCGTCTCCTGGCAGCCCGCGAAGCTGGTCCACGGCCCGCAGTACGGCCCCGGGCTCGTCTACAAGCTCGGCACGACCGCCTCCGTGGCCGTCGACGCCGTCCACAGCATCGACGTGCGGATCAGCTTCGCCGCGGACACCCCGGTCGTCCCCTTCGACCTCACCTCCGACGGCACGAGCCGCACCGGTGACAAGATCAGCGCCTCCCCCACGACCTGGTACAACACCAGCATCACGGGCGCGACCCCCGACAACGACCAGCCCGTCGTGACCGAAGGCCCCAAGCTCACCATCGACGGCCTGCCGAACGGCCTGGCGGCGGGCGGGGCCTGGCAGGACCTCACCATCCACGTCGACAACTCCGGCAAGCCGGCCCTGGACGACTTCCACCTGTACTTCAGCCTCGCCCGACCCGACTGGGTCCCGATGGACGGCGAGCAGCTGGAGGTCGAGGTCTACGGCAAGAACGGCTGGGAGCGCGCGGAACTCGGCTACAGCGACGGCTACTACGTCGTCAACCACCTCGCCGGCGGCGCCATCCCCGCGGGCAAGACCTTCGACGTCAAGCTGCGCATCCGGTTCACCGCCGATGCCCAGCTCGGCTACGCGCAGTTCCGCGCCTCCGGCACGGTCCTTGAGATCGGCTCGAACATCCGGAGCGAAAGCCGCCCGGTCCTGGTGAAGATCCTGGCCGCCGACCCGAACACCGGCAACCAGCCCAACCCGAACGGCGGCAGCACCACCACGCCGATCAGCAACACCGGCAACACCAACACCACCGGCACCACCACCCAGACCGGCGGCGAGCTCGCCGCCACCGGCGCCGACGCGGCCACCAGCTGGGCGCTCGGGGGCGCCGGCGTGGCACTGGCCATGGGCGCGGCCCTGGTGGCCGGCACCGGCCGCCGTCGCCGTACGACGGCCTGAGCAACCACCCGCGGCATGTGAAGGGGCCTCCAGGGATGTCCTCCCTGGAGGCCTCTCCTCTTGGGCGCTGGTCCCCAGCGCGGCTGGAGAAGTCGGCGTTCACGCGGCGGAGCTCGGCGGCGGCTCGGACGGGTGCGTGCCCCGCCGCCGCGGCGGCCCGCCGTCACGCGTTCGGCCCGATCCGCGTACTGGGCCTGTGCAGGCTGTCCGCCGGAGGAGGCATCCTCGATGCGCGGGGAAAACGCCCTCGGGCTGCGTCGAGAACGCCCCCTCGGGCGCCTTCGGCGGGGCCTTCACGCTGCTCCGCTCCCTGCGGCCACCCCACGGAACGGCGGCTTCGGCAATGCCGTGGACGCGGCCACCTGGGACCTCGCCATCCATAGCCTGACCTGCACTTTTACCTCCAGATACCTAAGATGGGCACGCACGGGCGACGACATGGACGCAGCGTCGGCTGCTTCGGCTGGCTCCGCCCGCAAACCTGCTCAGGACGGCCCAGGGAGGGTGCTTCATGACCGAGTTCGGCAACCCCAGTCAGCCCGCGAACGTGAACGAGTACACCGGCAGCCACATCCAGGTACTCGAAGGCCACGAGGCGATACGCAGGCGCCCCGGCATGTACGTCGGCTCGACCGGCGAACGCGGCCTGCACCACCTGGTGTACGAGGTCGTCTCGTACGCCGTCGACGAGCACCAGGCCGGCCACGCCGACGCCATTGACGTCACGATCACCGCGGACGGCGGCATTCGCGTCGCCGACAACGGGCGGGGCCTGCCCGTCGAGGTGGAGGAGCCCACCGGCAAGTCGGCCGTCGAACTCGAACTGACGGAGCTGTCCTTCGGCTCCAGGCCCCACACCCGCTACGGGGTCTCCGGCGGCCTCAGCGGCCTGGGCCTGTCCGTGGTCAACGCGCTGTCGAGCCGTCTCATGGTCGAGGTCCACCGAGACGGCCGCCGTTGGACCCAGGAGTACGAGAAGGGCGCCCCGGTCACCCCGTTGACGAGGAACGAGGAGACGAGCGAGCACGGCACCACGATCACATTCCTGCCCGACGCCGACATCTTCGAGATCACCCGGTACTCGTTCGCCACGCTGTCGGAGCGCTTCCAGGAACTGGCCTTCCTCAACGGGGGCCTGGCCATCTCGCTCACCGATGAGCGGCCGGAGCGGCCTGTTCGCCACCACCACGCGGACGGCCTCCGGGCCTTCGTCACCCGCCTCAACCCCCACCCCGTGAGTCTCGTCCACTCCCCCGCCATCAGCTTCGAGTCTGAGAACGAGGACCAGACGGTCTTCGTGCAGGTCGCCATGCAGTGGAACACCTGGTCCCCGGGAGAGCTCCACTCCTTCGCGAACAGCACCCGCACCCTCGAGGGCGGGGCCCACGAAGTGGGCTTCCGTACCGCGCTCACGGACCTCGTGAACGACTACGCGCGCCGGCAGGGGCAGCTGTCCGCAGACGACGAGGACATCACGGCCGGAGCCGTCCACGAGGGCCTGACCGCGGTCGTCTCCGTAAAACTCGCCCATCCAGTCTTCGAGGGCGCCACCAAGACCAAGCTCAGGAATCCCGAAGCGGGCGCCTACGTCCAGGAGGTCGTCCGCGAACACCTCACCGACTGGCTGGACCACAACCCGAACGAGGCCGCGTCCATCATCCGCCACATCTTCAATGCCTCTACCGGACGCGCGAGGTAGTGACGAAGATGCCGGTTCACAGGGACTCACGTCCTCCCGGCTGAGCGGTGCACCCCGGCGGCTGTGAGGAGCACCAGCGACGGAAACGCGACAGAGGCGGCGGTGATCCATTCCGTTTCGAGACAGGTCGGCCGAGACCGGGGCGCCCTGCCTGGCGTTCCACATCGGCGGCTCTCGCACCGCCGGCCCCCGCCGTCCCAGGGGCCACCCTGCTGCCTCCCATCGAGATCAACCGGACACCCAACTGCCCACCGGACCCGACATGTCACACCACCCCTGTGATGGATAGCATCACGTGTCCCTGCCCTCCACCCATGCCTCGGAGTCCCCCCATGAACCACATCCCTGGCCTCCCCCTCTCCCGCCGCGGCCTCATACGCACCGGTGTTGGCGCCTCGCTCGCCGCTCTCGGGCTCGCCGCCGGCGCGCAGACCGCTTCGGCTGATGTGACCGCGACCAAGCGGTTCGACCTCGCGCAGCCGTCGCACGACCTGTTCCGGTCCAAGGACACGCACGGTGCGCGGGTCCAGCAGAGCTTCGCCTTCGACTGGGTGAACAAGTTCCTGTTCGTGGCAACCAAGCGGAGTGGAAGCGCCGAGTCCGATGGTGACCTGTGCATCAACAAGATGGACTTCGACGGGAACTACATCTCGTACATGCACCTCAACGGCTTCGGCCACGGCGTCGCCTTCGCCGCGCTGCCGAGCGGTTCCGACACCGAGCTGTGGATCGAGTGCGACGCGAACAGCAAGGGGTACGGCACCGCGCTCGCCCCCATCCGTTTCACCGCCGACACCACCCTGAGCTCGCCGGCTGCCTCGGCCGCCTACCAGCCGATCTCCGGGGCCACCGAGTACACCTGCTCCGTCGACCCGGTCTACCAGCGCATGATCGTGCGCTACCACACCAGCGCCGGCAAGCGCATCGCCGTGTATCCCCTCTCCGCCTTCGAGACGCGCAGCTTCGGCTCGCCTCTGGTCGACTTCAAGCAGCCGACGATCTCCGGCACTCCGCAGGGCTACACGCTCTACGGCTCGTATATGTACTACCTGACGGGTGACGCGTACCCCGGCGACGGCACCCCCACCGGCGACGGCAACTCCTACGTCACCAGTATCGACATCAACACGGGCACCGTGGCGCAGGGCCCCGTCCTTACCAAGGCCGGCTCCACCCTCCACCACCGCGAGCCCGAGGGCCTGGCGATCTACCGCACCGACGCCGGCGAGGCCCGCCTCTTCATCGGCTTCGCCACCGGCGTGGAGGGCGACCGGCGCTCCAGCATCTTCTACAAGAACGCGCTGATCTGAGCCATGTCCTCCCGGCGGCCGGGCGGCGGACCGGCTGAACCTCGACCGGGTCGGGTCCCGGCCGCGTAGGCAGCAGGGGTGTTCCGTCCGGTCAGCAGGCCGGGCCGGGGAGGGACTTGGCATCGTGCCGTCACGGGTAGGCTGTGGGTACAGCTGGTTCGCCCCTGCCACCAGGCAGGACGCGTCGTAAGAGGGAACCCGGTGAGATTCCGGGACTGCCCCGCAGCGGTGAGTGGGAACGACCGCCGTCATAGAGCACTGGACCCGAACGGGTCCGGGAAGCGACGGCCAGTAGGTGTCAGCCCGGTCGGGCGACGTGCCCGCGAGTCCGAAGACCTGCCGCTGTCCGCATGCCGACTCGTCATGCGGTGGTCCCGAAGAACACCCTCCGGGACCCTCTGGCGCGACTCGCGAAGGAGAGTTGACGTGGCCGACCAGACCGCCATCACGGTGAGGTGCGTTTCCAAGGGCCCGGGCGAGTCCCGGGTCACGCTCGCCCACATCATGAGCGAGCACGACACCAACCTCTACGGCACCATCCACGGCGGCGTGGTGATGAAGCTCATCGACGACGCGGCCGCCGCAGCTGCGGGGCGGCACGCCGGCGGTCCCGCCGTCACCGTGGCCGTGGACCGGATGTCCTTCCTGGCGCCGGTGCGCGCCGGTGACCTGCTCAGCGTCGACGCCGAACTGGAACGGGCCGGCCGAACCTCGATGACCGTCACCGTCAGTGTGCGGGCCGAGCGATGGAACGCCTCGGGACCCACGACCGAGGTGGCCACCGCCCAGCTCACCTTCGTCGCGATAGACGCCGACGGCAGGCCGCGCCCCGTCCCGGCTCTCGACGCCTTGGACCCGGCCACCGCGTAGGCGAGTTGGCTCCGACGCCAGCCAGCAGTCTTCCGGCCCGCCCCTAGTGCTGTGGCCGGAGTTCGCCGTGCTGTCCCGTCGGCCGTAGCGCGATCCGCGGCGCGCGACGCTGCGCGCCCCTGTGAGCCCTTCCCGTTCCAGTCGCCTTATTGCGAGAGTTCCGCAGTTGCCCCTAGCGTGCATCAGCGGTCGCGGGATGGCGGGCGGGACTGGACGGATTCCTACGGGCCCTGGCCGCACGCCCTCACTCGGTCCGTCTGCCGACGAGGCGCGAGGACCTTCCGATCCACCTGCGTTGAGAGGAACTCCCATGCTCCGCAACCACCCGAAGTCCGTCCTGTCCGCACTCGCTGTGGCCCTGTTGATATCCGGCTGCGGAGGAGGCACTACATCCACGGCCGGCCCCTCTGCGGGTGCTCCCGCCAAGGGGTTTCCGATCACAGTGAACAACTGCGGCATCACCACGACCTATCAGCGTCCGCCGCAGCGCGCCGTCTCGCTGAACCAGCACGCGACCGAGGTCATGCTCTCGCTCGGCCTGGAGAAGTCGATGGTGGGCACGGGCTATCTCGACGACAAGATCCTCCCCGAGTACCAGGCCGCCTACGACGGCGTAAAGGTCCTCTCCAAGGAGTACCCCTCCTTCGAGGCGCTCCTGGAGGCCGAGCCCGACTTCGTCTACGGCGGGTGGACCTCCACGTTCGACGAGAAGGAGGGACGCAGCCGGGCCGCCTTCACCAAGGCCGGGATCAATACCCACCTCAACAGCGAGGAGTGCCCGACGGGTCCGGTGAACGTGGCCTCCATGGACGAGGAGATCCGCACCCTCGGCAAGATCTTCGGTGTGCCCGAGCGGGCCGAGGAACGGCTGACGACACTGCACGCCACCCTCGACAAGGTGGAGACCGGGCTCGCCGGTGTCACCCCGGTCAAGCTCTTCGTGTACGACAGCGGGGACAAGACGGCCTTCACCGCGGGCGGCAAGGGCATCGGCAATGAGATGATCCGGCGGGCCGGCGGGGTGAACCTCTTCTCCGACCTGGACAAGGCCTTCGGCGACGTCTCGTTCGAGCAGGTGGCGCAGCGTGCCCCCGAGGCCGTCGTCATCTACGACTACGGCGACCAGTCCGTCGAGGACAAGAAGAAGTTCCTGCTCGCCCACCCGGCGCTGCAGGACGTGCCCGCGATCAAGAACCAGAGGTTCGCGGTCCTGCCGCTGTCCTCCACGGTGCTCGGCGTCCGGATGCCGTCTGCCGTCGAGTCGCTGGCGAAGCAGCTCCACCCGGGCCGCGTCCAGTGACGGTTGTGAAGGCCCCGGCGGCCGAGGGGGCCGGCCTCCGCGAGGAGGGCCGGCCCGTCCCCGCGCGGCGCCCCGGGCTCCCGTACGGCCTGGTGCTGACCTTTCTGGGCCTGCTGGTGGCCTGCGCGGCCACGGCCGGGATCGCGGCGGGATCGATCAGCGTGCCGGCCGACCAGGTGTGGAACATCCTGCTGCACCGCGTGCACCCGGCCCTCGCGGAGCCGACGTGGACCCCGGTGCGCGAGACGATCGTCGTGGACGTCCGGCTGCCACGGGTGCTGCTGGCCGGTGTGGTGGGCGCAGGTCTGTCGGTGGCCGGGATGGCGTTGCAGGCGCTGGTCCGCAATCCGCTGGCTGACCCGATGCTGCTGGGTGTCTCGTCCGGTGCGTCGGTCGGCGCGGTGCTCGTCCTGGTCCTGAACCTGACAATGTTCGGGCTGTTCACGCTGCCGGTGGCGGCGTTCTGCGGCGCCTTGGCGGCCTTGGTCGCCGTCTACTTCCTGGCCCGCTCCGGCGGGAGGATGACGACGGTACGGCTGGTCCTGGCCGGGGTGGCCATGGCCGAAGTGCTGTCGGCGCTGGCCAGCTTCCTGATCGTCACCTCGAACGATCCGCACAAGACGCAGTCCGCGCTGCGCTGGATGCTCGGCGGACTGGCCGGGACCACCTGGACGACGGTGTGGGTCCCCGTCGGTGCGGTCCTGCTCGGTACGGCCGTCCTCCTGGGCGTCTGCCGTCCGCTCAACCTCCTGCTCGCCGGGGAGGAGGCCGCCTCGGCCCTCGGTCTGGACGTCCACCGGTTCCGCGGCGCCCTGTTCACGCTGGTGGCCCTGATGATCGGCACGATCGTCGCGGTCAGCGGGCAGATCGGGTTCGTCGGGCTGATCATGCCGCACGTGGTGCGGCTGCTCGTCGGGGCCGACCACCGTCGCGCGCTGCCCGCCGCAGCGCTCCTCGGGGCGGCCTTCCTGATCTCCGCCGACCTGGCCGCGCGTACGTTCATGAGCCCCGAAGAGATACCCGTCGGCATTCTCACCGCCCTGGTCGGCGGTCCCTTCTTCCTCTGGCTGATGCGACGAAAGGCGGCGCGGTGACGAACCCACCGACCGGCGGGCCCGGTTGTCTTGACGCCGAGGGCGTCAGCGTCGTCATGAACGGCAAGGCGCTGGTCCACCAGGTATCGCTGCACGTGGCACCCGGCGAGGTGATGGGCCTGGTCGGCCCCAACGGCGCCGGCAAGTCCACCCTGTTGCGCACCTTCTACCGGGCGCTGCGCCCCACCTCGGGCCGGGTCCTGCTCGACGGCGAGGACGTCTGGCGGATGCCCGGCAAGCGGCTCGCCCAGCGGCTCGCGGCCGTCCTTCAGGAGACGTCCGGGGACTTCGAGCTGACCGTGTACGACGTGGTCGCCATGGGCCGCACCCCTCACAAGCGGGCCTTCGCGGGCGACAGTACGGACGACCGCGACATCATCACGCGCTCACTGGCGGAGCTCCACGTCGACGCCCTCGCGCACGCGCCCTTCGACCGCTTGTCGGGCGGGGAGAAACAGCGGGTCCTGATCGCCCGCGCCCTCGCGCAGCGCACCGGAACCATGGTCCTGGACGAGCCGACCAACCACCTGGACCTACGGCACCAGCTCGACGCCCTCCGGCTCGTGCGAAGACTCGGCGTCACCGCCGTGGTCGCGCTGCACGACCTGAATCTCGCCGCGGCCTTCTGCGACCGGATCTGCGTCATGGCCGGCGGCCGCGTCGTCGCCACCGGCAAGCCCGAGGAGGTCCTCACCGCCCCGCTCCTGTCCGACGTGTACGAGGTCGAGGCCGAGGTCATCGAGCATCCCCGTACCGGGGTGCCCTTCGTCAGCGTCCTACCCGGCTGCGAACGGCCGGCCGGCGAGGCGCTGCAGGAGGGAGAACGAGCCGTTCGCAAGAACTGAGGCAGCGTAAGTCGGCAATCAGGGGTCATCGGGTGTCCCTATGGCCGGGTGAGGCACGTACGCAGTGCTGGGGCTGCCGAACCCTCATCGTGGGTCGGTCGGGCTAGCCGTCGAGGTAGCGGTGTCTGATGTCGCCTGACGAGATGAAGAGTTGGCCATCGCGGACCTGCCATTCAACTGTGCCGTCGGCCTCGTGGCTCGCGAGGAACAACCCCCTGATGCGGTCCCCGTCCTCGTCGGAAGCCGGGATCCGTGCGATCGCTCTGATCTGGTCGACGAGCCAGTCCACAGCCGATTGGCGGATGTCGGCGCCGTAGAAGATGTAGTGCGTCCAGTTGACGTGCTGGCGAGGTGTGCCCCAGCCGTTGGAGTAATGATCGTCTTCGTGCGACGAGATGATCTCCTGGACGGCGACGAGTTGCCTCTCGTCGCACTCCAGCCATCCTCTGACCGACACGTAAATGCCCACGGGCACGTCCCTTCTCTCGCGGGGCCGGGTCACGGCTCACTGGTCAGCCCTGTCGCCGACCCTCCCACCACAAGACGGGCACCGAACCCCCGCCGTACTTGGGGCCAGGGCTACTGGTGGACCGAGGCAGTTGAAGGTGTTCATGCCCTTGATCACGATGTCGTGTGCACAGAAGGTCACGAACTGCATCGGGTATCAGGCCCAGGGGTCGTCGTCCCAGGGGTCGATGACACCCGGTTTCGCGTTGTTCAGCATCTGGTCGATGGTGCGGGCGAGGCCCTTCTCGTCGACGTGCGCGATCCAGGGAACACCATCCAGGACGTCGGTCAGATCACCGGTGACAAGGGCGTCGAACGTCGAGCGCAGTTCGTCCGGGACAGGGTCGTTCACCAGGCAGAGCCAGGCGAGCGCGGCGGGCACGCGGACGTCCGCGGGCTGTGCGGGATCAGGCCAGAGGGCGTGAGCCCATGCGGCGGCGCGGGGGTCGGCGTTCTGGAAGGCGACTTCCGCGATGGCCAGGACGAGACTCGCGCGGACTGCGGGGATCTGCTCGGTGGCCAGGCGGGCCCGGAGGGCTTCTGTGATGCGGTGGGCCTTGCCCGAGACGGTGGCCAGGGCATAGCAGGTGGAGGTGCGGACGTCGGGGTCCGCGTCGTGAAGATGTGGGAGGAGCAGGTCGGCATCGGAGGTAAGGGCGTTGCGTGCTGCCTCGATGGACCAGTTCATCGCGTAGCCGTTGCAGTCGCATGTCCAGCGCTGCGTGGCCACTTGGAGGAAGGTGTCGCGAGTGCCGTACCCCCAGTGCTGTTCTCTTGCCACAGCAGTGGCAAGACGGATGATGCTCGACCGGTGATGGGCTGACGGGTCGGCTGCGATGCGCAGAAGGAACGGCACGGTCAGCGGGCCGACGGAGCCGACCGTTCCCTGGTGAACCAGGCTGTTCCAGAGTTCCGCCAGCGCCCGCCCGGACACGTCGGCGTCCGCGCGACCCAATCGGGTCAGCAACTCAGGTACGTCGTGCGCCGGGCCGCCGTGGGCGTACCTGAAGCGGCTGAAGGGCACCTCTTCGGTCCGGAACCCGCCTTTGACGTCCTGTGGCATCCCCGCGACCACAGCACGCACGTCGAGCGGGGTTCCCTCGTACACCTCGAGTCCGTGTATGCGTACCTGCTCGACATCGAACACAAGCTCCTCGGACGTCACGCCTCTCCCCCATATCGGTGCTGGCCGGCAAGCCTTTGTCTACCACCCGGAACTGACACCGCCTGCACAGCGTGATCGACAACGCCGGGTTCGCCTCATCCGGGCCATCGGCCGGCTCACGGCCGAGGGAGCCTGACGGTGGGCGGCAAGGCCGTCGTCATGCGGGCGGAGGAGGCACAATCGGGATCCGCCGGCCACGCTGAGCTTCATGTCACGGTTCGCCGCAGCACCGGTCGCCCCGCCCACGCTGCCCGAACTGCCGCCGCCGGCGCCGAAGCTCGCTCCCCCTGTCACTGATCGCTGGGCGCCGACCCGGCGGTCACCGGGCCACCCCATCGACTCAGGACTGCAAGCTGTCCAGTTCGCAGCTGATCGCCTCCCGCACAGGGTCATGCTGCGGGCCGAGTTTGAACTGTTCCTCGCTCCAACGCTCGCGCGGGTAGAGCCAGACCGGCATACCGACCAGATCGGCCGGCTCCCACTCGAACCGCGGCCACACATGCGCGTGCAGGAACCCGTCGGTGTTGCCGAGGATCTCCAGATTCACCCGCCGGAAAGCCGGGTCCAAACGACGGCAAGCTCGCTCGACCGCCTCTCCCAGCTTGTCCATGTCCGACAGGAAGCGGTGCCGCTTGGCCCTCGGAAGGTCGGACAGTCGCTGCACATCCGGTTCATCCACCAAGAGGACCGAGTATCCCGGCAGGAACTGCACGTCCCCGACCACCGCGAACCCCGCGTCCAAACGCCGTAGCACGGAAGGGTTTTCGCCCCTGAGCGCACTCCCGATCCGGTCCATCCGCCAGTCATCAGTCATGCCGGGAACCTACACGGCGACCCACATCGGGCTCTCAGCTCTCCACATTCGCTCTCCGATCCCCAACCTCCCCGCCCACAGATGAAGCGTTGAGGTATTCGATCAGCGCCGCCTCTTTACGAAGCAGCCGCTCCCGTTGGTCCCCGGGAAGCGCGGCCAGGGCGTCGACAAGGACTCGCGCTCGAGGCACATGAACCAGAGCTGTGGAATAGATCCGGCATCCAGAACACCAAGTCAGGCCGATGCAGCGCTGGAACATCGAGGACTCGGGCGGATGGAAACGGAACTGGTAGGAGCGGACGTCCGCCCCGCAAGCGGCGCAGAAACGTCTGCCGCCTTCCTGGACCGTCTCCCAGGTCGCGACCTTGACCCAACGGTATCTCCCGACCGGCGCTCTTCAAGTCGTCATACGCAGCATTCTCCCCCACAGCGAGGCCGATCAGGAGTGGTGTGGCGGTGAAGACTGGATGGTGTCGAGGTCCCGTTCTGGAGTGGCGTGCCATCGCTCGTTTGTGCCCAGCCACTCTGCGACGGTGTCGTGCAGGCGCTCGACGCCTGCGCCGTCGCGTGCCGTGCGCGGCCGGTCGACGCAGCTTTGCCCGGTGGGCGAGCGCATCGAGGATGCGTTGCCATGCCGGTGACGCCTCGGAGATCCGGGAGGAGACCAGCTTCAGGTACCCGGCCGGCTTGCTGTCTCCTTCGTGTTTGATCTTCCATGCGTCAAGGTCGTCGATGAGCTGGTCCAGGCGTGGATCGTGCGGATCCCAGTCGACCGATCGATCACACGCGAGATACAGGCGCGTCGTCTCGGGGTCGTCTAAGCCGGCGTTCTTGTCCCGTATCCGCTGCGGTATGACATGCGGGTCCAGTGCCCGCATCAGGATCCACGAGTCGCGCTCGAGTCGTACCCTCCGTTCGCTGACCCCGCGTCACGGGCAGACCGCGCGCTTGCTTGGCGACGATCCCCAGTCCTTGGAGCGCCACCTACCGGACCCGGGTCTGACGTCGCCTCACGACGGAACCGTCACCGCCGCATACGAGAGCTGTAACGGTCCTTGCGGGGGCGTGAATCCGAAGTCAGAGCGGGCATCCTGTCCAGACCGATCCCAGCACGTCAGCAGCCACGGGGGCCCATGATGCGCACCTTCCGCAAGACCACCCACGCCCGGACGCTCGGCGCCCTCGGCCTCGCCGCCGCCGCGCTCCTGGCCGCCACGGCCTGCGAGCCGAGCGACGACAAGGCCGGCGCCACCCCGCCGCCGAAGTCCTCCGGCTCCCCTTCCGCATCGCCGTCCGTCTCCGCATCCGCATCCGCGCCGACCGTCCCCTCGACCTCCGCGCCGTCCCCCGCCAAGCCCTCCGCGTCCTCCCCCGCGCCGGGCCGTCCGGGCGAGGCCGAGGGCGACCCCCAGGGCATCGACGGCAACTGCCCCGACGATTACACCGACGTCAAGGTGGAGTGGGCAGTGCCGCCCACCAAGGACGACTCGAAGCTCCTGCTGACCGTCACCAACACCAGCACCAAGCCGTGCAAGCTGCGGACCCATCCGGTACTCCGGCTGGAGGACGGCAACGGCCGGCTCGTGGGTGTGTTCAAGAACTCCAAGCCGCAGACGGAGGTGACCCTCGCCCCCGGCAAGGAGGCGTACGCGGGTCTGCTCCTGCGTCAGAGCAACAAGGACGTCAGCACCCTCGTGAAGAACATGGCGCTCGCGCCGCACGGTCAGCGCCCCGACCACAACACGGGCGAGGGTGTGCTCCTGCAGATGCCGAAGGGCGGCGTCCACGTGGACGACAAGGCGCGTGTGACGTACTGGAACAGCAGCTCGGAGGCTGCCGTGTCGCCGCTGTTCGCCCACTGACGGGGCCGCCTGACTGGGGCCGCACCCGCCTTCGGTACAGGGGCCGTCACATGAGGGGCGGCCAGGGGTCGGAGTCGGAGTTCGCCGGCCCCGGCAAGGCCTGACCGGGTGGTGGCTATGCTGCGGCGCATGGACATCGTGATCCCGCTCTTCAACCACTTCGAGCCGCTCGACGCGATCGGGCCGTACGAGATCCTCGCGTATGTGCCCGGCGCCACCGTGCGGTTCGTGGCAGCCGAACCTGGCCTGGTGCAGGACGTGTTGGGCTCCCTGCCGGTGCACGTCCCGACCAGCTACTCCGAGGTCGAACGCTGCGACGTCCTGCTGATCCCGGGCGGGGGCAGCTTCCGAACCATGGTGGAAGACCCCGGTTTCCTCGGCTGGGTGCGCCGGATCCACGCCGGCACCCGCTTCACCACCTCGGTCTGCACCGGTTCCCTGGTGCTCGGCGCGGCCGGCCTGCTGGACGGGCTGACCGCCACCACCCACTGGGACGCGGCCGCCGAACTGGAGTCGTACGGCGCCGTCTACACCCCCGAGCGGGTGGTCCGACATGATCGGGTGATCACCTCGGCCGGGGTCTCCTCCGGCATCGACATGGCCATCCGGCTGGCCGCCCTGCTCACCGACGAGGTGACCGCCCAGGCGATCCAGCTCTACACCGAGTACGACCCGCAACCCCCCTTCGACACCGGCTCGTTGGCCAAGGCCCCGGCCGAGGTGCTCGAACGGGCCCGCACTCTGGGCTAGGCCGTGTCTGATGGCTCTTTGATGAGGTCGCGGAGCCAGATCACGATGGCTGCTGTGGCCAGGGTGCCGTTGAAGATGTAGTCGCGTT
>NZ_JBEZMA010000055.1:0-48853 GCF_040652415.1 Streptomyces sp. NPDC048255 | reverse complement strand
CGTCAGTTCATGCCGACGCACCATGACCGACTCATGCCCGGAACGGCAGCAGATCCACCACCCGGGCAAGAGCCATCAGACACGGCCTAGTGCTGTGGCCGCAAACCGTTCCGGTCACAGCACCAGGGCCTGTCCGGGCGACGGACCGTCAGCGCGACGCGGGGGCCAGCTCCTCGGCCAACTGCCGCACCAGCGGGGTCCGGTAGGCCGCCGCCACCTGCTCCAGCCAGGCCACCTCGGCGTCCAGGTCGTCGTCGGCCGGCCCCGCCCCGGGGGGACGGCCCGGCGACTTCGGACCGTCACCCGGCGCCGCCCGCTTCAGGGCGCACCGCAGTGACACCGCCTCCACGGAGGCGTCCAGCGTCCCTCCCGACAGACCCTCGGCGGCCAGTGCGGCCCGGGCCGCTTCCCGTACCTCCCCGCTGTCGAAGGAACCCACCGCCAGGGCGCCGTCCCTGATCTCGATGACGTACCGGTACAGCAGGACGTCCGGATCCTTCTTCAGCTCGGAGGGCAGCGAGAGCATCACCTCGGGCGCCGCCTCGCGCAGCGCCGACCACAGCGGACGGATCCTCGCGAGGCGGCCGCGGACCCGCCGGAGCCGGACCCGTTCGGCCAGGCTCGGCCAGGCCACCCCGAGGATCAGCAGGAGCAGCGCGCAGGCCAGCAGCAGCTGGGTGGTGGCCACGACGGCCGAGTTGCGGAACCAGCCGGGTACGACCGACTGCACCGCCAGATACGCCACGCGGTGGCACACGTAGAGGAGCCCGGCGACACTTCCCGCGCCGATCAGCCGGAGCGAGGTGAGCAGCGAACCCGAGGCCGCCTGACCGCCGTAGCGCAGGCACATCGAGGCGCAGTTCGTGAGACCCCATCCGAGATAGAGCGTCACGATCCCCCAGTACGCCAGGGACCAGCCGGTCGTCGCCTGCGTCAGCAGGTCCTCGTCGCCGTCCGGACGCGGCATCATGGCGAACACGAGCACCAGCGCCGGCCCGGCCACCGTCAGCCAGCGCACCGGGGAGGACAGCCTCCGCCGGTCGCCGGTGGTCTGGTGGACGAACTCGATCAGGCAGGCCGCGGCGGCCAGTGTGAGCAGATGGACGATCAGATTCGTGCCGCTGGCCACGCCCAGCAGGCCGTCGATGCCCCGCCGGACACCGGGCACCCCGGCCACGGTCGCCGCCGTCACCAGGGACAGGGCGCCCCACAGCGACCGCTCCCGCAGTCCGCCGGCCAGCGCACCCCGCCCCATCCAGGCCGTACCGAGCGTCAGCGGACCGACCAGCGCCAGATCGAAGGCGCGCACCGCGCTCATGCCCCGCGCCCCAGGCCGAGGGCGTCACCCAGCCGGCCGAGAACCCCGGCGGCCCGCGACGAGGCGTCCCGGCCGGCCACCGGGCGGCTCCGGCCGTGACTGCTCATCAGTGTCGCCAGCAGCTCCGCCTGTTGCTCCTCGACGGCCGAGTAGTCGGTGCGTCCCCTGGCGAGCATGCGGTTCACCATCGCCGGGTCGAGATGGGGGAAGAGGCCGGGCGGAAGGGATCGGTCCCCTTCCTGCTGCTGTCCGTGGTCGAGCAGCATGTGCGCCAGTTCGTGCAGGATGATGTGGGTTTGGTGCACGCGGCTGGTGGCGGCCTCGTAGAAGACGATGTCGGAATCACCCAGGCTCAGCCAGAGACCGCACACGCCCGCGACGGAACCGGCCGTATCGGGCAGCGGGAGCAGGTGGAGGGGGCGTCCGCGCCGGTCGGAGACCGAACGGCAGAGCCGCTCGACGTCCAGCGGACGGGCTATCTCCAGCTCATCGAGGATCTCCGTGAACCGGACATCGACGGCCGACCAGTTCTCGTGCTGCACAGATCCCCCCGCCGCGCGGCACGCACCCTCCCGGGCGGGCGGACGCGTGACTTTTCGCGGGAAGTCTATGCACCGTCACTGACAGGGGTTCATCCGGACGTCTCGGGCGGCCGCCCGGCGCCGCCCTCCGGGGCGTCGGCCACCCGGGCGGCGCGTTCCACGAGGGTGCGCACCAGGTCGAGTCCGTGAGCGGAAGACGTCGCCACCGTGGCGGCACGCAGCGCCACGGACCGTACGTCGTTGGCCCTGATGGCGTTGAGGAGACCCAGTTGCGCCATGGTCTGGGTGGCCACGTCGTCGTCGACGAAGTAGGCGGTCGGCACCCCGAAGAAGCGGGCGAGGGCCCGGAGCGTCCCGATGGTCGGGTTGGGGACCTTGCCGTTCGCGAGCATGGAAAGCCGGCCGACCGAGAGCGTGGTGTCCCCGGCGCCGCCGTCCTCCCGGATGCCGTCCACCACCTCCTGCAGCGTGTGGCGGCGGCCGAGCGGCTGCACGTGGGCGAAGAGGTATTCGAGACGGACAGCGAGACGCTGCGCCTCGGCCGGTTGCTCGTCCGGGGATGCGCTCATGTCAGCTGTGCGGTCGCTGTCGTCCACCGCGCCCTTGCCTCTCGCCGTCACCTGTCTCCGGGAAGTATTCCGCAAGGAGGGCGCCCGCGGACCGGCCTGGTGCGGCGAGAGCCGCGGAAACCGGAAACGGGCGGCAGTCCGGGTCTCCCCGGCCTGCCGCCCGCCATTCCCCCGTTGTCCCCCGTTGCTCCCCGCTGTCCCCCGTCAGCGAGGCTCCGGTTCAGCGAACCGCGAGCTTGACGGCCTCGATGGCGCGGTTCTGGCCGACGGTGCCGACACCCACGCCGGTGTGGTAGCCGGACCAGCCGGTCCAGCCGTGGTTCTCGATGTGGCCGTCGATGGCGACGCCGGTGCTCACCGTGATCTCGATGGCCTCGATCTGCAGGCCCAGGCCCTCGGTGCCCAGGGCGATGGTCTGGTTGTCGTCAGCGCACTGCCACTTGTCCGGCCAGCCCAGGTTCTGGACGTGGGCACGCGCGCAGAGACGGCCGGTGCCGACCTTGGCGATGAGCAGCTTCTCCAGGTGCTGGTTCTTGCCTTCGGTGCCGGCGATCTCGCCGTTGCACCTGGGCGTCTGCCAGCCCTCGTTCTGGACATGGGCCTGGTAGCAGATCCCGGCGCCCGAGGTCGCCGCCAGAGCGCTGTCGATGCTCGACGTCGCGGCGCCGGCCGGCGAGGCGACGGCTACGGAGGCGACGGTGAGCGCGACGGTGGCGAAGACGGCGGAAAGCGGCTTGAGCATGGGACCCCCCAGGTCGGCGACCGGGCGGCGGCTGCTGCCCGGGTGGTCCTCATATTCGTCAGGCACCCCGGTGTTGGTCAACGTTTAATGAACTCCGCAGTGCGTCGTTTTGCGTCATCTGCTCCGGTATCGGCCAGAAGATGGGGCGATTTTCGGCTTGGCCGTCGCGCATCTTGGCGTGATCGCGCAGGTTGATTTCACTAAAGGACAACTGCGGTGAAGGTGAAGGACGCCATCCGCAGGCCGGGAACCGGGGAGAAGTCCGGGCCGCGGGCGAAACCCAGCCGGGTGTACAGGGCCACGGCGGGTACGTTCGCCGCTCCCGTCGTCACGGTGACGGGGCGCCCGGCCAGGACGTCGGTCAGTACGTGGTCCAGCAGCAGGGAGGCGATGCCGCGGCGGAACCAGGCCGGGGCCACGCACAGGCGGTCGATGCAGACGCTGCCGTCCTCCTCTTCCTCCCACGCGAGGAATCCGGTGATCTCGCCCGCCCCGGACAGCGCCCCGATCCAGTGCAGCGGCCGTGCCCGCAGCTCCGCGAGGCTCTCGCTCAGCGCGGGGATGCCGTCGAAGCCGATCAGCTCCGCCTCGACCGCGTACGCGGCCAGTCCTATGCGGTGGACGGCGGCGGCGGTCGCGTCGTCGGTCAGGTCCAGCGGGCGGATCAGCGGGTTCGGCACGGGTCCCCTTCGGGCGGCGGCGGGAGGACCCCACGCTACTCGGAGCCGCCGGGACCGGCCCGCCGCAGGCCCGGGCCTGAACCGTTTAGCGGCGCGGCCACTCCGCTCGGTACGATTCAGGCGCGCAGTGTTCGCTCGCGCACCCCCTGAGGCAGGAGAGACCGGTGTCAGACGTCCGTGTGATCATCCAACGCGATTCCGAGCGGGACGAGCGCGTGGTGGCCACGGGCACTACGGCGGCGGAGCTCTTCGCCGGCGAGCGCACCATCGTGGCCGCGCGCGTCGCCGGCGAGCTGAAGGACCTCGCGTACGAGGTGAAGGACGGCGAGACCGTCGAGCCGGTGGAGATCTCCTCCGAGGACGGCCTGAACATCCTGCGCCACTCGACCGCGCACGTCATGGCGCAGGCCGTGCAGGAGCTCTTCCCCGAGGCCAAGCTGGGCATCGGCCCGCCGGTCCGGGACGGCTTCTACTACGACTTCGACGTGGCCAGGCCCTTCACCCCCGATGACCTCAAGACCATCGAGAAGAAGATGCAGGAGATCCAGAAGCGCGGGCAGAAGTTCGCCCGCCGCGTGGTCTCCGACGAGGCGGCCCGCGAGGAGCTCGCCGACGAGCCGTACAAGCTGGAGCTCATCGGCATCAAGGGTTCGGCCTCGACCGACGACGGCGCGAACGTCGAGGTGGGCGCCGGCGAGCTGACCATCTACGACAACCTCGACGCGAAGACCGGCGAGCTGTGCTGGAAGGACCTCTGCCGCGGTCCCCACCTGCCCACCACCCGCAACATCCCGGCCTTCAAGCTCATGCGCAACGCGGCCGCCTACTGGCGCGGCAGCGAGAAGAACCCGATGCTCCAGCGCATCTACGGCACCGCGTGGCCCTCGAAGGAGGAGCTGAAGGCGCACCTCGACTTCCTCGCCGAGGCCGAGAAGCGCGACCACCGCAAGCTGGGCAACGAGCTCGACCTCTTCTCCGTCCCGGACGAGATCGGCTCCGGCCTCGCCGTCTTCCACCCCCGCGGCGGCATCATCCGCCGCACGATGGAGGACTACTCGCGCCGCCGGCACGAGGAGGAGGGCTACGAGTTCGTCTACTCCCCGCACGCCACCAAGGGCGCCCTCTTCGAGAAGAGCGGGCACCTGGACTGGTACGCGGAGGGCATGTACCCCCCCATGCAGCTCGACGGTGGTACCGACTACTACCTCAAGCCCATGAACTGCCCGATGCACAACCTGATCTTCGACGCGCGCGGCCGGTCCTACCGCGAGCTGCCGCTGCGCCTGTTCGAGTTCGGCACCGTGTACCGCTACGAGAAGTCGGGCGTCGTGCACGGCCTGACCCGCGCCCGGGGCTTCACCCAGGACGACGCGCACATCTACTGCACCCGCGAGCAGATGGCGGACGAGCTCGACCGCACGCTCACCTTCGTCCTGAACCTGCTGCGCGACTACGGTCTGACCGACTTCTACCTGGAGCTGTCGACCAAGGACCCGGAGAAGTTCGTCGGCTCGGACGAGGTCTGGGAGGAGGCCACCTCGGTCCTCCAGCAGGTCGCCGAGAAGCAGGGCCTCCCGCTGACCCCCGACCCGGGCGGCGCGGCCTTCTACGGCCCGAAGATCTCCGTGCAGGCGCGGGACGCGATCGGCCGTACCTGGCAGATGTCGACCATCCAGCTCGACTTCAACCTGCCGGAGCGCTTCAACCTGGAGTACACCGCCCCGGACGGCTCCCGCCAGCGCCCGGTCATGATCCACCGCGCGCTGTTCGGCTCGATCGAGCGCTTCTTCGCGGTCCTGCTGGAGCACTACGCGGGCGCCATGCCGCCGTGGCTCGCCCCGGTCCAGGCCGTCGGCATCCCGATCGGCGACGGGCACGTGGAGTACCTCCAGGAGTTCGCCGCCGAGGCGAAGAAGAAGGGCCTGCGGGTCGAGGTGGACGCCTCCTCCGACCGCATGCAGAAGAAGATCCGCAACCACCAGAAGCTCAAGGTCCCGTTCATGATCATCGTCGGCGACGAGGACATGGCCGCGGGCACGGTCTCCTTCCGCTACCGCGACGGTTCGCAGGAGAACGGCGTCCCGCGTGACGAGGCGCTGGCGAAGCTGGCCAAGGTCGTCGAGGACCGCGTCCAGGTCTGATCGCGGACGCGCGGCCGAGCCGTACCGAGGGGCCCCCGGAAAGAGATCACTTTCCGGGGGCCTTCCTCGTACGCGCAGGCGAGGTCATATGCTGCATGCCATGACGATTCAGCCGGAGCAGCAGATCGGTGTGGGCACGCAGGACGCGTTCCAGCGCCTGTGGACGCCTCACCGGATGGCGTACATCCAAGGGGAGAACAAGCCGACCGGCCCGGAGGCCGGGGACGGCTGCCCCTTCTGCGGGATTCCGGAGATGACCGACCAGGACGGCCTGGTGGTGGCCCGGGGCAAGCATGTGTACGCCGTGCTGAACCTGTACCCGTACAACGGCGGGCACCTGATGGTCGTCCCGTACCGGCACGTCGCCGACTACACCGAGCTCGACGGCCCCGAGACGGCCGAGCTCGCGGACCTCACCAAGCGGGCCATGATCGCGCTGCGCAAGGCGTCCGGGGCACACGGTTTCAACATCGGCATGAACCAGGGCGCGGCCGCCGGCGCGGGCATCGCCGCCCACCTGCACCAGCACATCGTGCCCCGCTGGGGCGGGGACACGAACTTCATGCCGGTCGTCGGCCACACCAAGGTGCTGCCCCAACTGCTCGCGGAAACGCGGCAGATGCTCGCGGACGCCTGGCCCACGGACTGACGGACGCCCGGCCCGCGCGCTGTCGCCGGCCGGGCGCCCTGCCCGACCGGCGGGGCGGGTCCGGCTACGCGTCGTACACGTCCGCCTTGCGCGGCGCGGGTTCCTGGATGAGGCCGCTCATGATCGAGGACCGGTTGGTGAAGCGGTCGGTGTCGACGCCGTTCTCCTCCAGGACCTTGAAGGTGGCGGCGTGCACCGACCTCAGGACCGGGGCCACGGTGCGCAGCGCGTCATCGGCCATGAAGCGGTGGCGCCACATCGAGTTCGCCCAGACGTGGCGCAGGCCGAAGGGCTCGGGCAGGACCAGTTTGCCGCCGAGGAAGTCGAGGACCGGCGGGTACCAGGTCAGCGGGGCCCGCACGGCGAGGCGTACCACCTCCTGGGTGGTGACCAGCGGGAGCGGGCGCTCCACGGTCTCCCAGAAGCGGATGCTCTTGGGCACCTCCACCACCGGGGCCTTGGACTTCGTGGTGAACAGTCCGTGCACGGGGCCCAGGGCGTGCGCGGTGACGTCCACGCGCAGCGTCTTGTAGAGCACGGTGACGGTCACCAGCATGGTGATGACGAGCTGGCCGTCCCAGAGCGGGTACTGGATGCCGAGGTAGTGCCGGTTTCCCGCGCTGAACTGCTGCTCGTTGCAGATGCGGGTGATCTCGTGCGGCTTGATGAGGAAGGTGTCGGTGTTCTCGCCGGTGGGGCGGGCCACCTCGGCGGCGCCCTCGCCGACCGGGGTGACGATCCAGTGCTGGATGGCGGCGGGCGGGAACCCGCCGGTGTGCAGGGGGCCGCGTTCCAGCTTGCGGAGCTGGGTGTCGATCGCGCGTATGACGTCCCAGCTGCGGAACGGGTGGATCTCGGCGCCCTCGGCCTTGGGGGACAGCTCCTCGGCCATCTGCCAGCTGCCCCAGCGGGTGCCCATGCCGAGGATGCCCTTGGGGCCCGCGTAGAAGACGTGGTTGCTGCGGTCCTCCGCGGTCAGCTTGGCCAGCTGGTGGCGCAGGTCCTCGCGGGCCTTCTCGTCGGGGTTGCCGGGCACCGCCTCCGGGATCTTGGCGCCGATGCCGTCCCCGTCCAGCAGCCCGTCCCAGCGGGAGCGCAGGTCGGCGGCGGTGGACTCGCAGAGGCGGCGGGCGAGCAGCCAGCCCAGCGCCGGGGCGATGATCATGCCGCGGAGGTAGAGGCCGAGGAAGCCGGTGAACGGCAGCCTGAACATCAGGACGGCCACCACGATGCCCACGCCCACCAGGACCGCGGTGCCGATCCACGAGGAGCGCTTGCCCTCGCCGGAGGACAGGGACTTGCGGAGCTGGAACAGGCCCAGCCACAGCAGCAGGCCGGGCAGGAAGAGCACCCCGCAGACCAGCATGATCAGGCGGAGCTTCTGGTCACGCTCCTTGCGGATGCGGGACGCGGCCAGGCAGTGCTCGACGACGGTCTGCGGATCGGCGCCGAAGGACTGGATGAGCGGTTTGCGGGCCGCGCCGAGGGTGCGGGCCTCGACGGCCCGGCAGAAGGCCTCGCCGAGGTTGGGCTCGAAGAGGGAGATCTTGGGCGGCTTCACCGTGGCGGGGTGGTTCTCGCTGTTGGCCCCGAGTATGGAGGCCAGATCGGTGTCCTTCGCGCCGTCCCGGTACGCGGCGGAGGCCAGTGCGTTGGTCGCCGCCGTCTGGCCGCCGCCCCCCTGGAGCGGAATCTGCGCCCCGGGCCTGAAGTCGAATCCGTCGTCCGCCACCGCTGCCCCCATCGCTGTGCGTTCGTGCTCAATTGGTGCGCCGATGAGCCTATCGGCGGATCCCGCCCCATGGTCATGGGACAGGGAAATGCCGCCCACCGCAAGCTGGTTGGGTGGGCGGCGGCCGCCGCCCCCGCCGGCGGCCTCCGTACGGCTATGTCAACTAGCTTCCCTTCTCCGCCTGTTCGCGCACCTTGTCCGCGATCTGAGGGGGCATCGGCTCGTGGCGGGCGTAGGACCGGGCGAAGCGGCCGGTGCCGTGCGAGACGGAGCGCAGCTCGATGGCGTAGCGGCCGATCTCGATCTCGGGGATCTCGGCCCGGACCCGGGTCCGCCCGGATCCGGCCTGCTCGGTGCCCACGACGCGGCCGCGGCGGCCTGCGAGGTCGCTCATGACGGGGCCGACGTACTCGTCGGGCACCAGGACGGAGAGCTCGGCGACGGGTTCGAGGAGGTGGATGGCGGCCTCGGCGGCGGCCTCGCGCAGGGCGAGGGCGCCGGCGGTCTGGAAGGCGGCGTCGGAGGAGTCCACCGAGTGGGCCTTGCCGTCGAGGAGGGTGATGCGGACGTCGACCAGCGGGTAGCCGGCCGAGACCCCGCGGGCGGCCTGGGCGCGTACGCCCTTCTCCACGGACGGGATGAACTGCCGGGGCACGGAGCCGCCGACGACCTTGTCGACGAACTCGATGCCGCTGCCGGGCGGGAGCGGCTCGACCTCGATCTCGCAGATCGCGAACTGGCCGTGGCCGCCGGACTGTTTGACGTGGCGGCCGCGTCCGGCGGCCTTGGCGCCGAAGGTCTCGCGCAGGCTCACCTTGTGCGGTACGGGGTCCACCTGGACCCCGTAGCGGGTGCGCAGCCGCTCCAGGGCGACGTCCTGGTGGGCTTCGCCGAGGCACCACAGGACGACCTGGTGGGTGTGCGGGTTCTGCTCCAGCCGCATGGTCGGGTCCTCGGCGACCAGCCGGGCCAGGCCCTGGGAGAGCTTGTCCTCGTCGGCCTTGCTGTGGGCCTCGATGGCGAGGGGGAGCAGCGGGTCGGGCATGGTCCAGGGCTCCATCAGGAGCGGGTCGTCCTTGGCGGAGAGGGTGTCGCCCGTCTCGGCGCGGGTGAGTTTGGCCACGCAGGCCAGGTCGCCGGCGATGCACCGGGTGAGGGTGCGCTGCTGTTTGCCGAAGGGGGAGCTGAGGGCGCCGATCCGCTCGTCGACGTCGTGGTCCTCGTGCCCGCGGTCGGCGAGCCCGTGCCCGGAGACGTGGACGGTCTCCTCGGGCAGCAGGGTGCCGGAGAAGACCCGGACGAGGGAGACGCGGCCGACGTAGGGGTCCGAGGAGGTCTTGACGACCTCGGCGAGCAGGGGGCCGTCGGGGTCGCAGGTGACCTCGGGGCGGGCGGCGCCGTCGGGGGCGGTGACGGTGACGGGGGCGCGTTCCAGCGGCGTGGGGAAGCCGCCGGTGACCAGTTCGAGGAGTTCCACGGTGCCGAGGCCCTGGCGGGCCCCGTCGGCGGCGGGGGCGGCCATCAGGACCGGGTGGAAGGTGCCGCGGGCGACGGCGCGCTCCAGGTCGTCGACGAGGGTCTTGAGGTCGATGTCCTCGCCGCCGAGGTAGCGGTCCATGAGGCCCTCGTCCTCGCTCTCGGCGATGATCCCCTCGATGAGGCGGGACCGGGCGTCGGTGATGAGGGCGAGCTCCGCGGGGTCCGGGTCGCGTTCGGTGCGCTCCCCGGAGGCGTACTCGTAGACCCGCTGGGAGAGCAGGCCGAGCAGGCCGGTGACGGGGGCGTGGGCGTCGGCCGCGGCCGGTCCGTGCAGGGGCAGGTACAGCGGGATGACGGCGTCCGGGTCCTGCGCGCCGAAGATCTCGCCGCAGACGGTGGCCATCTGGGTGTAGTCGGCGCGCGCTGCCTCCAGATGGGTGACGACGATGGCGCGGGGCATGCCGACGGCCTCGCACTCGTCCCAGACCATGCGGGTGGCCCCGGAGAGGCCTTCGGCGCCGTCCGCGGCCGAGACGACGAAAAGGGCCGCGTCCGCTGCGCGCAGACCGGCCCTGAGTTCCCCGACGAAGTCGGCGTATCCGGGGGTGTCCAGAATGTTGATCTTGATCCCGCCCCATTCGACGGGGACGAGGGAGAGCTGGACGGAGCGCTGTCGCCGGTGCTCGATCTCGTCGTAGTCCGAGACGGTGGCGCCGTCCTCGACCCGGCCCGCCCGGTTGACCGCGCCCGCGGTCAGGGCGAGGGCTTCGACCAGCGTGGTCTTGCCGGATCCGCTGTGGCCGACCAGCACGACGTTCCGTACGGAGGACGGTCGGTCGGCCGTCAGTGCCCTGCCGGCGGCTCCGGCTTGGTGAGATGTGGCTCCCATGGTTCTCGTGCCTCCCGGTCGTGACGGTGAGGAGGGGGTGCGTCGAAGGGGAATACGCGGTTCTTCGAGCTTTGCACTGGTGTCACACCGCGTCCATACGTCGTACCGGTGGTGTACGGGAGAGGGCCCCGGGGCGGTCCGCGACGTGAAGTACGTCTTACGTGGCCCGAACCGGTGGGTGCGCGGCGTCCGGGCGGCGGCGCGCTGGCTACGATGGGCCAGCCGGTGGCCGTGGTGGCCGTGCGGCCCAGCGACCCTCCGGGAAGGCCATGCTGAACAAGTACGCGCGTGCATTCTTCACGCGTGTTCTCACGCCATTCGCCGCTTTTCTGCTCCGGCGGGGGGTGAGCCCGGACGCGGTCACCCTGATCGGCACGGCCGGAGTGGTGGCGGGAGCGCTGGTCTTCTTCCCCAGGGGCGAGTTCTTCTGGGGCACGATCACCATCACCCTCTTCGTCTTCTCCGACCTGGTGGACGGGAACATGGCCCGCCAGGCCGGTGTCTCCAGCCGGTGGGGCGCCTTCCTCGACTCCACCCTCGACCGGGTGGCCGACGCGGCGATCTTCGGCGGACTGGCGCTCTGGTACGCCGGCTCCGGCAACGACAACGTGCTCTGCGCGGTGACGATCTTCTGCCTGGCCAGCGGCCAGGTGGTCTCGTACACGAAGGCGCGCGGGGAGTCGATCGGGCTGCCGGTGGCCGTCAACGGGCTCATCGAGCGGGCCGAGCGGCTGGTGATCTCGCTGGTCGCGGCCGGTCTGTCCGGGCTCCAGACCTTCGGGGTGCCGTCCTGGATCGGGGTGCTCCTGCCGGTCGCCCTGTGGGTCGTGGCGGTGGGCTCGCTGGTCACGCTGATCCAGCGGGTGGTCACCGTGCGCCGTGAGTCGGCCGAGGCCGACGCGGCCGCGGCCGCCGCCGAGGGTGGCGCCGCCTGATGGGCAAGGCACAGGACAAGCTGGTCGACGGGCTCTACGGGCTCGGCTGGGCCGGCGTCAAGAAGCTCCCCGAGCCCGCGGCGGTGGCCCTCGGCCGCCGGATCGCGGACTTCGCGTGGAAGCGGCGCGGCAAGAGCGTGCTGCGGCTGGAGTCCAATCTGGCCCGGGTGGTACCGGACGCGGGCCCGGAACGGCTGCGCGAGCTGTCGCAGGCGGGCATGCGCTCGTACATGCGGTACTGGATGGAGTCCTTCCGGCTGCCCACCATGGACCCGCGGCGGTTCGGCGTGGACGTCGAGATGAAGGACGACCACATCCTGCGCGAGGCCCTGGCCTCGGGGCGCGGGGTCGTCGTCGCCCTGCCGCACCTGGCCAACTGGGACCTCGCCGGGGCCTGGGCCATCGGCCACATCGGCGTGCCGTTCACCACGGTCGCCGAGCGGCTCAAGCCCGAGAGCCTCTACGACCGCTTCGTGGCCTACCGCGAGAGCCTGGGCATGGAGGTGCTGCCGCACAGCGGGGGCGCCGCCTTCGGCACCCTCGCCCGCCGGCTCCGCTCCGGCGGCCTGGTCTGCCTGGTCGCGGACCGGGACCTGTCGGCCTCCGGGGTCGAGGTGGACTTCTTCGGCTCCACGGCGCGCATGCCGGCCGGGCCGGCGCTGCTGGCCCAGCAGACGGGGGCGGTCCTGCTCCCGGCGACCCTCTACTACGGGGACACGCCGAAGATGTACGGCCGCATCCACCCCGAGGTGGAGGTGCCGAAGACGGGTACCAGGACCGAGAAGACCACGGTCATGACCCAGGCCGTCGCGGACGCGTTCGCGTGGGGCATCGCCGAGCACCCGGAGGACTGGCACATGCTGCAGCGGCTGTGGCTGGACGATCTGACCGACCAGGGGGAGCGCCCGTAGTGAAGATCGGCATCGTGTGCCCGTACTCGTGGGACGTGCCGGGCGGCGTCCAGTTCCACATCCGGGACCTGGCCGAGCACCTGATCCGGCTCGGCCACGAGGTGTCGGTACTGGCCCCGGCGGACGACGAGACCCCGCTGCCGCCTTACGTGATCTCGGCGGGGCGGGCGGTGCCGGTGCCGTACAACGGCTCGGTGGCCCGGCTGAACTTCGGCTTCCTCTCGGCGGCCAGGGTGCGGCGCTGGCTGCACGACGGCACCTTCGACGTGATCCACATCCACGAGCCGGCCTCGCCCTCGCTGGGGCTGCTGTCCTGCTGGGCCGCGCAGGGGCCGATCGTGGCCACCTTCCACACCTCGAACCCGAGGTCGCGGGCGATGATCGCCGCGTACCCGATCCTCCAGCCGGCGCTGGAGAAGATCAGCGCGCGGATCGCCGTGAGCGAGTACGCGCGGCGCACGCTGGTCGAGCACCTCGGCGGTGATGCGGTGGTGATCCCGAACGGCGTGGACGTGGGCTTCTTCGCGTCGGCCGAGCCCAAGGCGGAGTGGGGCGGGCAGACCCTCGGCTTCATCGGCCGCATCGACGAACCGCGCAAGGGCCTGCCGGTGCTGATGGCGGCCTTCCCGAAGATCGTGGAGGCCTGCCCGGAGGTACGGCTGCTGGTCGCGGGACGCGGTGACGAGGAGGAGGCGGTGGCCTCCCTCCCGGCGGACCTGCGCTCCCGCGTCGAATTCCTCGGCATGGTCTCGGACGAGGACAAGGCGCGGCTGCTGCGCAGCGTGGACGTCTACGTGGCCCCGAACACGGGCGGCGAGAGCTTCGGCATCATCCTCGTCGAGGCCCTGTCGGCGGGCGCGACGGTGCTGGCCTCGGACCTGGACGCCTTCGCGCAGGTGCTCGACCAGGGCGGGGCGGGCGAACTCTTCACGAACGAGGACCCCGACGCGCTGGCTGCGGCGGCCGTCGGCCTGCTGCGGGACCCGGCCCGGCGGGCGGAGCTGAGCGCGCGCGGCTCGGCGCACGTGCGCCGCTTCGACTGGTCCACGGTCGGGGCGGACATCCTGGCCGTCTACGAGACGGTCACGGACGGCGCGGCGGCGGTGGCCGCCGACGAGCGCGTCCCGCTCCGCACCCGCCTCGGCTTCTCGCGGGACGCCTGAGCCCGGGGGATCACCAGCCGGCGGAGACGGTCCGGTCCGGCCGCCCGCCGGGGGTGACGGTCACCTCGTGGACCGTGCCCTCCGCCGTCGTGACACGGAGCCGGTCGGACGCCGTCCACACGGCTTCGCGGAGCTCGTCGGCCGGGTCGTCGCCGTTGAACCGGCCGACCGCCCAGCGGCGCTCCAGGGGCCAGGTCCCCTCGTGGACGTAGACGTACCAGAGCGGGTCGATCATGGCCGCGCCCTCCTCCACGACCAGCCGCCGGTCGTCGCGGCCCGGCGCGGCCTCGTTCTTCGTCTCCTCGGCTCCGCCGAACATCGCCATCAGGAGGGAGGCCATCAGCAGGACGGGGATGCCGATGGTGAGCAGCAGGACGCACAGGGCCAGGCGCACCGTGGACTTCGCCAGCCCGAGCAGGACCGCCCCGGTCAGTGCCGCCAGGACGAGCCACCCCAGCAGGACGGCGTGCTCGCGGGCGCGCACGGCCAGGACGTAGCCGCCCGAGTCGCCTCCGTAGAGGAAACCGCAGGCGGCCGTCGCCAGGAGGGCGAGGGCGGCGGCCAGTAGTGCGGCGGCCAGTGGTCTGCCGTGGCGCGTGAGCTGCATGGTCCCCCCGAACGGTGTGGATCACGCAGCCTAGGGGAGCGGGCGGGACGGGGGCCAGGGGCGATGGGGGCCGGGCCGCCGCGGAGCGGTAGGGTCGCGCAGCGTGATCGAAACCCTTGTCTGGATCGCGCTGGCTCTCGGAGTCATCGGGGTCTACCTCAGCTGGACCGCCGGCCGGCTCGACCGGCTCCACTCGCGGATGGACGCCGCCCGGGCCGCGCTCGACGCCCAGCTCGTGCGGCGGGCCTCCGTGGTGGTGGAGGTCGCCACCTCCGGTGTGCTCGACCCCGCCTCCTCCCTGGTGCTGTACGAGGCCGCGCACGCGGCCCGGCAGGCCGAGGAGGAGCACCGGGAGGTCGCCGAGAGTGAGCTCAGCCAGGCGCTGCGGGCGGTGTTCGCCGACGTCGACCAGGTCGAGGTGCTGAAGGCGGCCCCCGGCGGGGCGGAGGCCACCGAGGAGCTGGCCGCGGCCGTCCGCCGGGTGCCCATGGCGCGGCGCTTCCACAACGACGCCGTACGGGCCGCCCGCGCCCTGCGCAGGCACCGCAAGGTGCGCTGGTTCCGGCTGGCCGGGCACGCCCCGTTCCCCCTCGCCTTCGAAATGGACGACGAGCCTCCGGCGGACCTGGCGGAGCGCCCCGTATAGGGCCGCGAGGGGCGGTCCAGTGCCGCAGGGGACAAGTGAAGAGGCCACCGGCTCCACATTGGCCCTTGTTGTGGACTGGTCGGTGGGGTTTCCTCGGCGGAGTAGTACCCGTCTCCCTTTCGAGTTTCCTTCGAGTGAGGTCATCCCGTGAGCACGCTTCCCACCTCCCCCCAGTCCGCTGAGTCGGCCATCGGCACCTCGCGCGTCAAGCGCGGCATGGCCGAGCAGCTCAAGGGCGGCGTGATCATGGACGTGGTCAACGCCGAGCAGGCGAAGATCGCCGAGGACGCTGGCGCCGTGGCCGTCATGGCCCTGGAGCGGGTTCCGGCCGACATCCGCAAGGACGGCGGGGTCGCCCGCATGTCCGACCCGAACATGATCGAAGAGATCATCGAGGCCGTCTCGATCCCGGTCATGGCCAAGTCCCGCATCGGGCACTTCGTCGAGGCCCAGGTCCTGCAGTCCCTCGGCGTCGACTACATCGACGAGTCCGAGGTCCTGACCCCGGCCGACGAGGTCAACCACTCCGACAAGTGGGCCTTCACCACCCCCTTCGTCTGTGGCGCCACCAACCTGGGCGAGGCCCTGCGCCGCATCGCCGAGGGCGCGGCCATGATCCGCTCCAAGGGCGAGGCCGGCACCGGCAACGTGGTCGAGGCCGTCCGCCACCTGCGCCAGATCAAGAACGAGATCGCCCGCCTGCGCGGCTACGACAACAACGAGCTGTACGCCGCCGCCAAGGAGCTGCGCGCCCCGTACGAGCTCGTCAAGGAGGTCGCCGAGCTCGGCAAGCTCCCGGTCGTGCTGTTCTCCGCTGGTGGCGTCGCCACCCCGGCCGACGCCGCGCTGATGCGCCAGCTCGGCGCCGAGGGCGTCTTCGTCGGCTCCGGCATCTTCAAGTCCGGCGACCCGGCCAAGCGCGCCGCCGCCATCGTGAAGGCCACCACCTTCTACGACGACCCGAAGATCATCGCGGACGCCTCCCGCAACCTGGGCGAGGCCATGGTCGGCATCAACTGCGACACCCTGCCCGAGGCCGAGCGCTACGCCAACCGCGGCTGGTAGTCATCACCATGAGCACCCCCGTGATTGGTGTCCTGGCCCTCCAGGGCGACGTACGGGAGCACCTGATCGCCCTGGCCGCGGCGGACGCCGTGGCCAGGCCGGTCCGGCGTCCCGAGGAGCTCGCCGAGGTCGACGCCCTGGTGATCCCCGGCGGCGAGTCCACGACCATGTCGAAGCTCGCCGTGCTGTTCGGCATGCTGGAGCCGCTGCGCGAGCGCGTGCGGGCCGGCATGCCCGTGTACGGCACCTGCGCCGGCATGATCATGCTCGCCGACAAGCTCCTGGACGGCCGTGAGGACCAGGAGACGCTCGGCGGCATCGACATGATCGTCCGCCGCAACGCCTTCGGCCGCCAGAACGAGTCCTTCGAGGCGAAGATCGAGTTCACGGGCATAGAGGGCGGCCCCGTCGAGGGCGTCTTCATCCGCGCCCCGTGGGTCGAGTCCGTCGGCGGCGCCGCCGAGGTGCTCGCCACGTACGACGGCCACACGGTCGCCGTGCGCCAGGGCAACGTCCTGGCGACCTCGTTCCACCCCGAGCTGACCGGCGACGACCGCGTGCACGCGTACTTCGTCGACATGGTGCGCGCGGGGCTGTGACCGGGTCCCGGTAGGATCGGGAACGAACACTGTTGGTGACGCGAAGGAGACAGGCGGATGTCCGGCCACTCTAAATGGGCTACGACGAAGCACAAGAAGGCCGTGATCGATGCCAAGCGCGGCAAGCTCTTCGCGAAGCTGATCAAGAACATCGAGGTCGCGGCCCGTATGGGCGGCGCCGACATCGACGGCAACCCGACGCTCTTCGACGCCGTTCAGAAGGCCAAGAAGAGCTCGGTCCCGAACAAGAACATCGACTCCGCGGTCAAGCGCGGCGGCGGTCTCGAGGCCGGCGGCGCCGACTACGAGACGATCATGTACGAGGGCTACGGCCCGAACGGTGTCGCGGTGCTCATCGAGTGCCTCACCGACAACCGCAACCGTGCCGCCTCCGACGTGCGCGTCGCCATGACCCGCAACGGCGGCTCCATGGCGGACCCGGGCTCGGTCTCGTACCTGTTCAACCGCAAGGGTGTCGTCCTCCTGCCCAAGGGCGAGCTCTCCGAGGACGACGTCCTGGAGACGGTGCTCGAGGCGGGTGCCGAAGAGGTCAACGACCTCGGCGAGCAGTTCGAGATCATCAGCGAGGCCACCGACATGGTCGCGGTCCGTACCGCGCTCCAGGAGGCGGGCATCGACTACGACTCGGCCGACTCCAACTTCCTGCCCACCATGCAGGTCGAGCTGGACGAAGAGGGCGCGCGCAAGATCTTCAAGCTGATCGACGCGCTGGAGGACAGCGACGACGTCCAGAACGTCTTCGCCAACTTCGACGTCTCGGACGAGGTCATGGAGAAGGTCGACGCGTAACGCCGCGTCCACGCACTGACGGCGGGCCGACGGGGACACACCCCGTCGGCCCGCCGCGTTGTCAGTGGCACCGGCTAGCCTGTCGTGAGATGTCGGTGATCGCCCGCTGAGGACCGCAACCATCAATTGAGGAACCCACGCGGCGATCAGCCAGGTCCGCGAGAGCGGCGGCGGTTCAGCCGCAAAGAGGGTGGGGGGTGCGGTGAAGGTACTCGGTGTGGACCCGGGGCTGACGCGGTGCGGCGTCGGCGTCGTCGAGGGAGTCGCCGGACGCCCCCTGACCATGCTCGGCGTAGGTGTCGTACGGACGCCCGCGACCGCCGAGTTGGGCCACCGGCTCGTCGCCATCGAGCAGGGCATCGAGGAATGGCTCGACACGCACCGGCCCGAAGTCGTCGCCGTGGAGCGGGTGTTCAGCCAGCACAACGTCAGCACCGTGATGGGCACCGCCCAGGCGAGTGCAGTTGCCATGCTGTGCGCCGCCCGGCGCGGCATACCCGTCGCCCTGCACACCCCCAGTGAGGTCAAGGCCGCCGTCACCGGCAGCGGCCGGGCCGACAAGGCGCAGATCGGGGCCATGGTGACCCGGCTGCTGCGGCTCGCCGAGCCGCCCAAGCCCGCCGACGCCGCCGACGCCCTCGCCCTCGCCATCTGCCACATCTGGCGGGCCCCCGCCCAGAACCGCCTCCAGCAGGCGGTCGCCCTGCACGCCTCGAAAGGCCGTACCCGATGATCGCCTTCGTCAGCGGCCCGGTCGCCGCGCTCGCCCCCACCCTGGCCGTCATCGAGGTCGGGGGAGTGGGCATGGCCGTGCACTGCACGCCCGCCACGATCGCCGGCCTGCGGACGGGCGAGCAGGCCCGGCTGGCCACCTCCCTGGTCGTACGCGAGGACTCGCTGACCCTGTACGGCTTCGCCGACGACGACGAGCGGCAGGTCTTCGAACTGCTCCAGACCGCGAGCGGGGTCGGGCCCAGGCTGGCGCAGGCCATGCTCGGCGTGCACAGCCCGGACGCGCTGCGGCTCGCCGTCTCCACCGGGGACGAGAAGGCGCTCATGGCGGTGCCGGGCATCGGCAAGAAGGGCGCCCAGAAGCTGCTCCTGGAGCTGAAGGACAAGCTGGGGGCTCCGCGTGGTTCCAGCGGCCTGGTGGGGGCGCAGCGGGCCGCCGCGTCGGGTCCGGCGCCGTGGACGGAGCAGCTGGCGGCGGCCCTGATCGGGCTGGGCTACGCGTCGCGCGATGCGGAGGAGGCGGTGGCGGCCGTGACGCCGCAGGCCGAAGCCGCCATCGCCTCCGGCGGCGCGGCCCCCGTCCCCCAGCTCCTGCGGGCGGCCCTCCAGTCCCTGAACCGCGCCCGCTAGGCCGCGCCGCCGCTGCGAGGCCCCTGCCCCGAATTACCGGGGCTCCGCCCCGGACCCCGCTCCTCAAACGCCGGAGGGGCTGGAATTGGCCCGGCGAGGCTGGACTGCCCGCAGGGCAAAGTCAGCCCCGCCGGCGTTTGAGGCGCGGGGTCTGGGGCGGAGCCCCAGGAGGCGGCGCCGCACACGACAGACCACCGTGCAAACCGAGAAGGCAGACTGACACCGTGAACTGGGACGACGACACCGAGGCCACCGCCGAGGGCGACCGCATCGTCGCGGCCGCCGCAGACGGCGAGGACACCGCCGTGGAGGCGGCCCTGCGCCCCAAGGACCTCGGCGAGTTCGTCGGCCAGGAGAAGGTCCGCCAGCAGCTGGACCTCGTCCTCAAGGCGGCCCGCCAGCGCGGCGCCACCGCGGACCACGTCCTGCTCTCCGGTGCGCCCGGCCTCGGCAAGACCACGCTGTCGATGATCATCGCGGCCGAGATGGGCGCGCCCATCCGGATCACCTCCGGCCCGGCCATCCAGCACGCGGGCGACCTCGCAGCCATCCTCTCCTCCCTCCAGGAGGGCGAGGTCCTCTTCCTCGACGAGATCCACCGCATGTCCCGGCCCGCCGAGGAGATGCTGTACATGGCCATGGAGGACTTCCGGGTCGACGTGATCGTCGGCAAGGGGCCGGGAGCCACCGCGATCCCGCTGGAGCTGCCCCCGTTCACCCTGGTGGGGGCCACCACCAGGGCCGGACTGCTGCCCCCGCCGCTGCGCGACCGCTTCGGCTTCACCGGCCACATGGAGTTCTACGCCCCCGAGGAGCTGGAGCGGGTCATCCACCGCTCCGCCCGCCTCCTCGACGTGGAGATCGACACCGCCGGGGCCGCCGAGATCGCCGGACGGTCCCGGGGCACCCCGCGCATCGCCAACCGGCTGCTGCGCCGCGTCCGCGACTACGCCCAGGTCAGGGCCGACGGCGTGATCAACCGCGAGGTGGCCGGCACCGCCCTCCAGGTGTACGAGGTGGACGGGCGCGGGCTCGACCGGCTGGACCGGGCCGTGCTGGAGGCGCTGCTCAAGCTGTTCGGCGGCGGCCCCGTGGGGCTGTCAACCCTCGCCGTGGCCGTCGGTGAGGAGCGGGAGACCGTGGAGGAGGTCGCGGAGCCCTTCCTGGTCCGCGAGGGCCTGCTCGCGCGGACGCCCAGGGGGCGGGTGGCGACGCCCGCCGCATGGGCTCACCTGGGGCTCGTCCCGCCGCAGCACGGCGGCAGTGGATCAAGCGGACAACAGGGCTTGTTCGGGGCCTGACGGCGCGGAGGTTCGACCGCTCAGGAACTGCGGTGCCATGCTGGGCGTTGTTCCATCGGTGCGGACTCGCCTAGACTCCGCCGATGCCGACCCTTCGGGTCGGCGTGCCCACCCCCGTAGAAAAAGGCCGTCTCCCGTGCGGTCGTGCGAAGGATCTCCGTCCCGTGAATCTCGTGACACTCCTCCCGTTCATCGTGCTCATCGGGGCGATGTTCCTGATGACCCGTTCCGCGAAGAAGAAGCAGCAGGCTGCCGCGCAGATGCGCGACCAGATGACGCCCGGCACCGGCGTCCGCACCATCGGCGGCATGTACGCCACGGTGAAGGAGGTCGGTGACGACACCGTCACCCTTGAGGTGGCCCCCGGCGTCCACGCGATCTACGCGAAGAACGCCATCGGCGCCGTTCTCGAGGACGCGGAGTACAACCGCATCGTCCACGGCGTCGGCCACGACGAGCCGACCGACACGCCGGTCGTCCCGGACGACGCCTCTTCCCTGACCGAGGCCCCGAAGACGGACCTGGCCAAGGACGGGGACGAGTCCCCCAAGCTCGACCTGGGCAAGAAGGACGCCTCCGACGAGGACGCCTCCGAGAACGCCCCCGGCGACGAGCCCAAGGACGGCAAGGCCGACGGCGAGGCCGGCGCCAAGTAGCGTCGGCCGGGACCGCGGGGGCGCCTGACCGGCGGCCGCCGCGGTCCCGCCAGTGACACTTCTGCGGGGGGCAGGGGTCCCCACCACACATTTCGTGGCCGTCCGCGCGCTGACCCGGCGCGGGGCGGTTGGACAGGGAGAAACGACAAGGTGGCAGCACCGAAGAAGGGCCGGCGGCCCACGGGGGCTCAGGGGAGGCCGGGGCGCGCCCTGGCGATCATCCTGATCGCGATGGTGGCGCTCACCGCGGGGATGTTCATCTCCAAGCAGACGACTCCCCGCCTGGGCATCGACCTCGCCGGCGGTACGAGCATCACGCTCAAGGCCAAGAGCGAGCCCGGCAAGCCGGACGCGATCAACGAGACCAACATGAACACGGCGGTCGGCATCATCGAGCGCCGCGTCAACGGTCTCGGCGTGTCGGAGGCCGAGGTCCAGACCCAGGGCCGCGACCACATCATCGTGAACATCCCCAAGGGGATGAACGAGAAGCAGGCGCGCGAGCAGGTCGGCACGACCGCCCAGCTGTACTTCCGTCCCGTCCTGGCCTTCGCGGACGGCGCCCCGGTCGCTCCGGAGCCCTCGGGCAGCCCGAGCCCCTCCGCGAGCGGTTCCGGTGCTCCGAAGGCGCAGGACGGCAACAAGCCCTCCTCCCCGGCCACCCCGTCGTCCAGCGCCACTTCCCAGGGCCGCGCGCTCAGTGAGGCCCTCAAGGCCCCGAACGCCCCCACTCCCTCGCCCTCGGCGAGCGAGTCGAAGAAGGCAGACGACAAGGCGGCGCCCACCCCGACCCCGACCCCGCCTCCGTCGGGTGACGAGGCCGCTGCCGCCGCCCTCCAGGCCAAGTTCGCCACGCTCGACTGCACCGACGAGGCGCAGCGCGCCGCCGTCGGCAAGGGCGTCAAGCCCGAGGAGCCGACGCTCGCCTGTGGCCAGCGCGGCGACGCCTGGGGCAAGTGGGTGCTCGGTCCGGCCGCCGTCGAGGGCAAGGACGTGAAGAGCGCCAAGGGCGTCATCGACCAGCAGTCCGGTCAGTGGATCGTCACGATGGACTTCAACGACCGCGGCAGCGACGCCTTCGCCAAGGTCACCGGCGAGCTGGCCGCGAAGCAGATGCCGCAGAACCAGTTCGCGATCGTGCTCGACGGTTCGGTCGTCTCCGACCCGTCCGTCAGCTCCGCGATCACGGGCGGCAACGCCCAGATCTCCGGCGGCTTCACCCAGCAGTCCGCGCAGGACCTGGGCAACATGCTCTCGTACGGCGCCCTGCCGCTGTCCTTCCAGGAGGACAGCGTCACCACCGTCACCGCCGCGCTCGGCGGCGAGCAGCTGAGGGCCGGCCTGATCGCCGGAGCCATCGGCCTGCTCCTCGTCGTGATCTACCTGCTGGTGTACTACCGCGGTCTGGCGTTCATCGCCATCATCAGCCTCCTGGTGTCCGCGATCCTCACCTACACGATCATGGCGCTGCTCGGTAAGGGCATCGGCTTCGCGCTGAACCTGCCCGCCGTCTGCGGTGCGATCGTCGCGATCGGCATCACGGCGGACTCGTTCATCGTGTACTTCGAACGCATCCGTGACGAGATCCGCGAGGGCCGCACCCTGCGTCCGGCCGTCGAGCGGGCTTGGCCCCGTGCCCGGCGCACCATCCTGGTCTCCGACTTCGTGTCGTTCCTGGCCGCGGCGGTGCTCTTCATCGTCACCGTCGGCAAGGTCCAGGGCTTCGCCTTCACGCTGGGTCTGACCACCCTGCTCGACGTGGTCGTGGTGTTCCTCTTCACCAAGCCCGTCATGACGCTGCTGGCGCGCACGAAGTTCTTCTCCAGCGGTCACCCGTGGTCCGGGCTGGACCCCAAGCGGCTCGGCGCCAAGCCGCCGCTGCGCCGGTCCCGTCGTACCGGTGCCGCCCCCGCCCCCGTCGACGCAAAGGAGGCGTGAGAGATGTCGAAGCTGGGAGATCTCGGCGCCAGGCTGTACCGCGGTGAGGTCGGCTACGACTTCGTCGGCAAGCGCTTTCTCTGGTACGGCGTTTCCATCCTGATCACCATCACGGCGATCGTGGCCCTGGCCGTTCAGGGCCTCAACATGGGCATCGAGTTCAAGGGCGGTGCCGTCTTCACCACCCCGAAGACGGCCGTCTCCGTCGCCAAGGCGACGGAGGACGCGGAGAAGGCCTCGGGCCACGACGCGATCGTCCAGGAGCTCGGCACCGGCGGCCTTCGGATCCAGATCTCGGGCGTCGACACCGCCGCCGCGACCGAGGTGAAGAAGCAGCTCGCCACCGACCTCAAGGTCACCGAGGCCGATATCAACGCGGACCTGGTCGGCCCCAGCTGGGGCTCCCAGATCGCGAACAAGGCGTGGACCGGCCTCGGCATCTTCATGGTGCTCGTGGTGATCTACCTCGCCATCGCCTTCGAGTGGCGCATGGCCATCGCGGCCCTGATCGCCCTGATCCACGACCTCACGATCACCGTCGGCGTGTACGCGCTGGTCGGCTTCGAGGTCACCCCGGGTACGGTCATCGGTCTGCTGACCATCCTCGGTTACTCCCTCTACGACACCGTCGTCGTCTTCGACGGTCTGAAGGAGGGCTCGAAGGACATCACCAAGCAGACCCGCTGGACGTACAGCGAGATCGCCAACCGCAGCATCAACGGCACGCTGGTCCGCTCGATCAACACCACGGTCGTGGCGCTGCTCCCGGTCGCCGCGCTGCTGTTCATCGGCGGCGGCTTCCTGGGCGCGGGCATGCTCAACGACATCTCGCTGTCGCTGTTCGTCGGCCTCGCGGCCGGTGCGTACTCCTCGATCTTCATCGCGACCCCGCTGGTCGTGGACCTGAAGGAGCGCGAGCCCGCCATGAAGGCGCTGAAGAAGCGGGTGCTCGCCAAGCGGGCGGCCGCGACGGCGAAGGGCGAGTCCCCGGACGAGGGCTACGAGTCCGGCAGCGACGGCGACGAGCCGCAGATCGTGTCGCAGGGCCGGTCCGGGCGGCGCCGGTGACCGCGCTGCCGTCCGAGGACGTACGCGAGCTGCTGCTCAGCCGGATCAAGGACGTGCCGGACTACCCCAAGCCGGGCGTGATGTTCAAGGACATCACCCCACTGCTGGCGGACCCGAAGGCCTTCGCGGCCCTCACGGACGCGCTGGTGGAGCTGGCCGTGCGGTACGGGGCGACGAAGATCGTCGGGCTGGAGGCGCGGGGGTTCATCCTCGCGGCTCCGGTCGCCGTACAGGCCGGGATCGGCTTCGTACCGGTGCGCAAGGCCGGGAAGCTGCCGGGCGCGACGCTCGCCCAGTCCTACGAGCTGGAGTACGGGACCGCGGAGATCGAGGTCCACGCGGAGGACCTGGCGGCCGGTGACCGGGTCATGGTCATCGACGACGTACTGGCCACCGGTGGCACCGCCGAAGCCTCGCTCTCGCTGATCCGGCGGGCCGGGGCGGAGGTCGCCGGGGTGGCGGTCCTGATGGAGCTGTCGTTCCTGCCGGGGCGCCTGCGGCTGGCCGACGCGTTGGGTGCGGCTCCGCTGGATGCGCTGATCGTGGTCTGACTCTTGCTGCGCGAAGCGGCGGGTGTCCGGGTTCGCCCCGGGTGCCCGCCGCTTTCGCGTACGGCGCCGCTGCCGGGGGCTCTGCCCCCGGACCCCCGCGCCTCAAACGCCGGCGAGGCTGGTTTCGGCGGGAGGCTCGGCGAACGAGGGGGCGGAACCCTCGCTACGATGGGTTATCCGGACCGGACACGGGCACCGGATCCGCTGAGGAGCGCTCTTGCCAGACGAGGTCCAGCCAATCTCCGCCGCGCAGCCCGACCCGCAGGCCGAGCCGGCCGCGGCGCCCGCCGCCACGCCCCCGCCGGCCCCGCCGGTCAAGCCCGCGCCGGCGAAATCGGCCGGGTCCTCCAACCGGGTGCGCGCCCGCCTCGCCCGCCTCGGCGTCCAGCGTTCCAGCGCGTACAACCCGGTACTGGAGCCCCTCCTCCGGATAGTCCGCAGCAACGACCCGAAGATCGAGACGTCCACGCTGCGCCAGCTGGAGCAGGCCTACCAGGTCGCCGAGCGCTGGCACCGCGGCCAGAAGCGCAAGAGCGGCGACCCGTACATCACCCACCCGCTCGCGGTGACCACGATCCTCGCCGAGCTGGGCATGGACCCGGCCACGCTCATGGCCGGTCTGCTGCACGACACCGTCGAGGACACCGAGTACGGGCTCGAAGACCTGCGCCGTGACTTCGGCGACGCGGTGGCCCTGCTCGTCGACGGCGTCACCAAGCTCGACCGGGTCAAGTTCGGCGAGGCCGCCCAGGCCGAGACCGTCCGCAAGATGGTCGTCGCGATGGCCAAGGACCCGCGCGTCCTGGTGATCAAGCTCGCCGACCGGCTCCACAACATGCGCACCATGCGCTACCTCAAGCGGGAGAAGCAGGAGAAGAAGGCCCGCGAGACCCTTGAGATCTACGCGCCGCTGGCCCACCGCCTCGGCATGAACACGATCAAGTGGGAGCTGGAGGACCTCGCCTTCGCGATCCTCTACCCCAAGATGTACGACGAGATCGTCCGCCTGGTGGCCGAAAGAGCACCCAAGCGCGACGAGTACCTCGCCGTCGTCACCGACGAGGTGCAGACCGACCTGCGGGCGGCCCGCATCAAGGCCACCGTCACCGGCCGGCCCAAGCACTACTACAGCGTCTACCAGAAGATGATCGTCCGCGGCCGCGACTTCGCGGAGATCTACGACCTGGTGGGCATCCGCGTCCTCGTCGACACCGTCCGGGACTGCTACGCAGCCCTCGGCACGGTGCACGCGCGCTGGAACCCGGTCCCCGGCCGGTTCAAGGACTACATCGCGATGCCCAAGTTCAACATGTACCAGTCGCTCCACACGACGGTCATCGGGCCCAGCGGCAAGCCGGTCGAACTCCAGATCCGCACCTTCGACATGCACCGCCGCGCCGAGTACGGCATCGCCGCGCACTGGAAGTACAAGCAGCAGACCGTCGCCGGCACCTCCAAGGTCCGCACCGACGTCCCGCAGGCCGCCAAGGGCACCGCAGGCCAGGACACCGTCAACGACATGGCCTGGCTGCGCCAGCTGCTCGACTGGCAGAAGGAGACCGAGGACCCCGGCGAGTTCCTCGACTCGCTGCGCTTCGACCTCTCCCGCAACGAGGTCTTCGTCTTCACGCCCAAGGGCGACGTCATAGCGCTGCCCGCCGGCGCCACCCCCGTGGACTTCGCGTACGCCGTCCACACGGAGGTCGGCCACCGGACCATAGGGGCCAGGGTCAACGGGCGCCTCGTCCCGCTGGAGTCCACGCTCGACAACGGCGACCTGGTCGAGGTCTTCACCTCCAAGGCCGAGGGCGCCGGGCCCTCCCGCGACTGGCTCGGCTTCGTCAAGTCCCCGCGGGCCCGCAACAAGATCCGCGCCTGGTTCTCCAAGGAACGCCGCGACGAGGCCATCGAGCACGGCAAGGACGCCATCGCGCGGGCCATGCGCAAGCAGAACCTGCCGATCCAGCGCATCCTCACCGGCGACTCGCTCGTCACGCTCGCGCACGAGATGCGCTACCCCGACATCTCCTCCCTGTACGCGGCGATCGGCGAGGGCCACGTGGCCGCGCAGGGCGTCGTACAGAAGCTCGTGGCGGCCCTCGGCGGCGAGGAAGCGGCCAACGAGGACATCGAGGAGTCCATCCCGCCCGCCCACGGCCGGAGCAAGCGACGCAAGAACGCCGACCCGGGAGTCGTCGTCAAGGGCGTCGACGACGTGTGGGTCAAGCTGGCCCGCTGCTGCACCCCGGTGCCGGGCGACCCGATCATCGGGTTCGTCACGCGCGGCAGTGGCGTATCGGTTCACCGCGCGGACTGCGTCAACGTGGACTCGCTCTCCCAGCAGCCCGAGCGGATGCTGGAGGTCGAGTGGGCGCCCACCCAGTCCTCCGTCTTCCTGGTCGCCATCCAGGTCGAGGCACTGGACCGGTCCCGCCTGCTGTCGGACGTCACCCGGGTCCTGTCGGACCAGCACGTGAACATCCTGTCGGCGGCCGTGCAGACCTCCCGCGACCGGGTGGCCACCTCGCGGTTCACCTTCGAGATGGGCGACCCGAAGCACCTGGGGCACGTCCTGAAGGCCGTCCGCGGCGTCGAGGGCGTCTACGACGTCTACCGCGTCACCTCGGCCCGCAGGCCGTAAACGCGCCCACGCGACGGGAAGGGCCCCGGTACGGATCTCCGTACCGGGGCCCTTCCCGTGACCGCCTTCAGCGGGTTCGGCGCAGTCAGCCGCCGAACTCCTCCAGGCCCTTGAGCGCCTGGTCCAGCAGGGCCTGGCGGCCCTCCAGCTCACGGGCCAGCTTGTCGGCCTTCGCGTTGTTGCCCGCCGCGCGGGCCGCGTCGATCTGGCCGCGCAGCTTGTCCACCGCCGCCTGGAGCTGCCCCGTCAGGCCGGCCGCACGGGCCCGCGCCTCCGGGTTCGTACGACGCCACTCGCCCTCTTCGGCCTCCTGGATCGCCCGCTCCACCGCGTGCATCCGGCCCTCGACCTTCGGCCGGGCGTCCCGCGGCACGTGGCCGATGGCCTCCCAGCGCTCGTTGAGGGAGCGGAACGCGGCACGGGCCGCCTTCAGGTCCGTGACCGGGACGAGCTTCTCGGCCTCGTCGGCCAGCTCCTCCTTCAGCTTCAGGTTCTCCACCTGCTCGGCGTCCCGCTCGGCGAAGACCTCGCTGCGCGCCGCGAAGAACACGTCCTGCGCACCGCGGAAGCGGTTCCACAGGTCGTCCTCGGACTCGCGCTGGGCCCGGCCCGCCGCCTTCCAGTCCGCCATCAGCTCGCGGTAGCGGGCTGCCGTCGGACCCCAGTCGGTCGACTTCGACAGCGACTCGGCCTCCGCGACCAGCTTCTCCTTGACCTTGCGGGCGTCCTCGCGCTGCGCGTCCAGCGAGGCGAAGTGCGCCTTGCGGCGCTTGGAGAAGGCGGAGCGGGCGTGCGAGAAGCGGTGCCACAGCTCGTCGTCCGACTTGCGGTCCAGGCGCGGCAGGCCCTTCCAGATGTCCACCAGGGCCCGCAGCCGCTCGCCGGCACTGCGCCACTGGTCGCTCTGCGCCAGCTGCTCGGCCTCGACCACCAGCGCGTCCTTGGCCGCACGGGCCTCGTCCGTCTGCTTGGCCTTCTGGACCTTGCGCTCCTCGCGCCGGGACTCCACGGTCGCCACCAGCTTGTCCAGCCGGACGCGCAGCGCGTCGAGGTCGCCCACGGCATGGTGCTCTTCGACCTGCGTACGCAGGTGGTCGATCGCCGTCTGGGCGTCCTTGGCGGACAGATCGGTGGTCCGCACCCGCTTTTCGAGGAGACCGATCTCGACGACCAGGCCCTCGTACTTGCGCTCGAAGTAGGCCAGGGCCTCCTCCGGGGTGCCCGCCTGCCACGAGCCGACGACCTTCTCGCCCTCGGCAGTACGCACGTACACGGTGCCCGTCTCGTCGACTCGGCCCCACGGGTCGCTGCTCACAGCGCCTCCTCCACCTGATGCCTGTGAGGGGTTCACCCCCGGGCATCGTCCACAGTTTCCTGGGGCGGGCCGCGCCCGCCCTGCACAACGCCAACATAGGCGACCGCCGGGCCGGCTGTCCGCATCCCGCACGACGGAATATCGACGCAGCGGGTGGGGGACGCCGGCCGCGGCTCCGGGCCGCCGCGGGCCGTCAGCCCTGGGTGACCGCGCCCTTCTCGATCTTCACCTCGTTCTTCGGAGCCCCGTCCTGGCCGCCGTCGGCCGTTCCGGCCTTGGCGATGTCCTCGAGGATCTTCAGGCCGGCCGCGTCGATCTTGCCGAACGGGGTGTACCCCGGGGCCAGCGGGCTGTCCTTGTAGACCAGGAAGAACTGGCTGCCGCCGGAGCCCGGCTGCCCGGTGTTGGCCATGGCCACCGTGCCCGCCGGGTACGTCACCTGGCCCTGCTCGTTCGGCTTGCCGAGGGAGTCCAGGTTCTCGTCCGGGATGGTGTAGCCGGGGCCGCCCCGGCCTGTGCCCTCCGGGTCGCCGCACTGGAGCACGTAGATCCCGCCGGTCGTCAGCCGGTGGCACTTGGTGTTGTCGAAGTACCCCTTGTCGGCGAGCGACTTGAAGGAGTTGACCGTCTGCGGGGTCTTCGCCGCGTCCATCGCGAAGTTGATGTCGCCCGCGCTGGTCTTCAGGGCGAAGGTGTACTTCGCCTTCTGGTCGATCGCCATCTCGGGCGAGGGGGACTGCTTGGGCGTGGGCTCGGCGGACGGGCTCGCGGACGGATCCGCCGCCTGGTCCTTCTTGTCCGAGTCGAAGACGCCGCCGACGATGAGGCCGACCAGTGCCGCGACCACCACGGCCACCGCCGCACCGATCACGGCCATCCGCCGGCGCGCCTTCTGCCGGGCCTCGGCCCGGCGCTTCTGCTGGCGCTCGTACTTCTCCCTGGCGAGCTGTCGCCGCCGCTGATCGCTCGTGACCACCGGGTCGTCTCCTTGTACGTGTCTGGTACCGCTGTCCGGGCTGGGCTAGCCCGTACCGTATATGGGTTAGCTGTGTAATGAGCGGCGCCGGTAGGCTCTGAGCAGCTGCATTCCGATCCGCAGCCTCCCGCCGGACGACGATTGAGGACGAACGTGCTGATTGCCGGGTTCCCCGCCGGGGCCTGGGGGACCAACTGTTACGTGGTCGCCCCCGCCGCAGGCGAGGAGTGCGTCATCATCGACCCGGGCCACCAGGCCGCCCAGGGTGTCGAGGAGACGCTGAAGAAGCATCGGCTCAAGCCCGTCGCGGTCGTCCTGACCCATGGCCACATCGATCATGTGGCCTCGGTGGTCCCGGTGTGCGGAGCACACGACGTACCGGCCTGGATCCACCCCGAGGACCGCTACATGATGAGCGACCCGGAGAAGGCCCTCGGCCGCTCCATCGGGATGCCGCTCATGGGCGAGCTGACCGTGGGCGAGCCGGACGACGTCCGCGAGCTCACCGACGGCGCCGGACTGAAACTGGCCGGTATGGACTTCTCGGTGGCGCACGCGCCGGGGCATACCAAGGGGTCGGTGACCTTCAGGATGCCCGAACTGGCCGACGTACCGCCGGTCTTCTTCTCGGGCGACCTGCTCTTCGCCGGCTCCATCGGACGCACCGACCTGCCCGGCGGCTCCCACGCCGAGATGCTCGAGTCGCTGGCCCGCGTGTGCCTGCCGCTCGACGACTCGACCGTGGTGCTGTCCGGCCACGGTCCCCAGACCACCATCGGCCGTGAGCGCGCGACCAACCCGTACCTGCGGGAGGTCGCCGCCGGCCTGGGAGACGGCACAGCCGCTCCACGACGAGGAATGTGACGAGATTTTCGTGGCTACTTTTCAGGCCCCCAAGGGCACGTACGACCTGATCCCGCCGGTCTCCGTGAAGTACCTGGCGGTACGCGAGGCCATCGCGGCCCCGCTCCGGAATTCCGGCTACGGCTACATCGAGACCCCCGGCTTCGAAGACGTGGGCCTCTTCGCCCGCGGTGTGGGCGAGTCCACCGACATCGTCTCCAAGGAGATGTACGCCTTCGAGACCAAGGGCGGCGACCAGCTGGCCCTGCGCCCCGAGGGCACGGCCTCGGTGCTGCGCGCGGCGCTGGAGGCGAGCCTGCACAAGAAGGGCAACCTGCCGGTCAAGCTCTGGTACTCGGGCTCGTACTACCGCTACGAGAAGCCGCAGGCGGGCCGCTACCGCCACTTCTCGCAGGTCGGCGCCGAGGCCATCGGTGCCGAGGACCCGGCGCTCGACGCCGAGCTGATCATCCTGGCCGACCAGGCGTACCGCTCGCTGGGCCTGCGCAACTTCCGGATCCTGCTGAACTCGCTGGGTGACAAGGAGTGCCGCCCGGTGTACCGGGAGGCGCTGCAGTCGTTCCTGAGCGGCCTCGACCTGGACGAGGAGACCGTCCGCCGGGCCGAGATCAACCCGCTGCGCGTCCTCGACGACAAGCGGAGGGACGTGCAGAAGCAGCTGGTCGGCGCGCCGATGCTGCGGGACTACCTGTGCGACGCGTGCAAGGCGTACCACGAGGAGGTCCGGGCCCTGGTGACGGCGGCCGGGGTCGTTTTCGAGGACGACGAGAAGCTGGTCCGCGGGCTGGACTACTACACGCGGACCACCTTCGAGTTCGTCCACGACGGTCTGGGCTCCCAGTCCGCGGTGGGCGGCGGCGGCCGCTACGACGGCCTGTCCGAGATGATCGGCGGACCGGCGCTGCCGTCGGTCGGCTGGGCGCTCGGCGTGGACCGCACGGTCCTGGCCCTGGAGGCCGAGGGCGTCGACCTGGACATCCCGGCGTCGACGTCGGTGTTCGCGGTGGCACTGGGCGAGGAGGCCCGGCGCGTGCTGTTCGGGAAGGTCACCGAGCTCCGCAGGGCGGGGGTCGCGGCGGACTTCTCGTACGGCGGCAAGGGCCTCAAGGGTTCGATGAAGGACGCGAACCGGTCGGGTGCGCGCTTCACCGTCGTCGCCGGTGAGCGCGATCTCGCCGAGGGCGTCGTCCAGCTGAAGGACATGGAGTCCGGGGAGCAGGCCCCCGTGGCGCTGGCCGACCTGGTCGCCACCGTCCAGGCCCGTCTGGCCTGACCGGACCGGGTGCGCCGCCGAGGGCGGGGCCGGGGATTCCGCAGAGCGGAGTCCTTCCGGCCCCGCCCTCGGCGCTTCCGCCGGGGTCCCGCCGGGGCGCCGGCCGAGGCCCGCTCGCGCGGGCCCGGAGCGGTGGTGGGTCCTTATCCGGATCGAACGGTGGCCACACAGCCCGGTACGGCACAATGGCCGGTGCTTGTTGACCTTGCAGATGTGGAGCGGGCGGTATGACGACACGAGGCACGGACGCGGACACCGCCCCGAGGACCACGACCGGAGGCAGCCGGGCCCTGGCCCTGCTGCTGGTGATCACGGGAGCGCTCGGTCTGCTCGCCGCCTGGGTGATCACGATCGACAAGTTCAAGCTGCTGGAGGACCCGGACTTCGTTCCCGGGTGCAGCCTGAACCCGATCGTCTCCTGCGGCAACATCATGACCAGCGACCAGGCGGCCGTCTTCGGCTTCCCGAACCCCATGCTGGGGCTGGTGGCCTACGGGATCGTGGTCTGCGTCGGCATGAGCCTGCTGGCCGGGGCGCGGTTCGCCCGCTGGTACTGGCTGACGCTGAACGCGGGCACCCTCTTCGGCGTCGTCTTCTGCGCCTGGCTGATGTACCAGTCGCTGTACAACATCAACTCGCTCTGCCTGTGGTGCTGCCTGGCCTGGGTCGCCACGATCATCATGTTCTGGTACGTGACCTCGCACAACGTCCGCCAGGGCCTCCTGCCCGCGCCCGGCTGGCTGCGGGGCTTCTTCGACGAGTTCACCTGGGTGCTGCCCGTCCTGCACATCGGGATCATCGGCATGCTGATCCTGACCCGCTGGTGGGACTTCTGGACCTCCTGACGGCGGCCGCCCTGTCAGTGGGCTCGCATAGGCTTCCGGTGTGGAACCAGACCTCTTCACCGCTGCCGCCGAGGACCGCCAGGAGAAGGACCCCGCGAGCTCTCCGCTCGCCGTGCGGATGCGTCCGCGCACCCTGGACGAGGTCGTCGGCCAGCAGCACCTGCTGAAGCCCGGCTCCCCGCTGCGGCGGCTGGTCGGGGAGGGGGCCGGCGGCCCTGCCGGTGCCTCCTCGGTGATCCTCTGGGGGCCGCCGGGCACCGGGAAGACCACCCTCGCGTACGTGGTCAGCCAGGCCACGAAGAAGCGGTTCGTGGAGCTGTCCGCCATCACGGCGGGCGTCAAGGAGGTCCGGGCGGTCATCGAGGGCGCGCGGCGCGCGGCCGGTGGCTACGGCAAGGAGACCGTCCTCTTCCTGGACGAGATCCACCGCTTCAGCAAGGCGCAGCAGGACTCGCTCCTGCCGGCCGTGGAGAACCGCTGGGTGACGCTGATCGCGGCGACCACGGAGAACCCGTACTTCTCGATCATCTCCCCGCTGCTGTCGCGGTCGCTGCTGCTGACCCTCGAACCGCTCACGGACGGGGACCTGAGCGCGCTGATGCGCCGGGCCCTGACCGAGGAGCGGGGCCTCGGCGGGGCCGTCACCCTCCCGGCGGACGCCGAGGCGCACCTGCTGCGGATCGCCGGGGGCGACGCCCGGCGGGCGCTGACGGCGCTGGAGGCGGGCGCCGGTTCGGCCATCGCCAAGGGCGAGGAGGCGATCACCCTCGAAACGGTGGAGGAGGCGGTCGACCGGGCGGCCGTGCGGTACGACCGGGACGGCGACCAGCACTACGACGTGGCGAGCGCCCTGATCAAGTCGATCCGAGGCTCCGACGTGGACGCGGCGCTGCACTACCTGGCGCGGATGATCGACGCGGGGGAGGACCCGCGGTTCATCGCCCGGCGGCTGATGATCTCGGCGAGCGAGGACATCGGGCTCGCCGACCCGACGGCCCTGCCCCTGGCCGTGGCCGCGGCCCAGGCCGTGGCGCTGATCGGCTTCCCGGAGGCCGCGCTGACGCTGTCGCACGCGACGATCGCGCTGGCCCTGGCCCCGAAGTCGAACACGGCCACGACCGCGATCGGCGCGGCTCTGGCCGACGTACGGGCGGGGCTGGCGGGCTCGGTGCCGCCGCACCTGCGGGACGGCCACTACAAGGGCGCGGCGAAGCTGGGCCACGCCCAGGGGTACGTGTACCCGCACGACGTGCCGGGCGCCATCGCCGCGCAGCAGTACGCGCCGGACGAGATCCACGGGAAGCGGTACTACGAGCCGACGCGGTACGGGGCGGAGGCGCGGTACGCGGACGTGGTGGAAAAGGTCCGGGAACGGCTGCGCGGCGAGTGAGGCGCGGCGCAGCTGCCGGGGCTCCGCCCCGGCCCGCGCCTCGAACGCCGGCGGGCCTGAGATGGCTAGCATCCCGGGCATGGGACGCCGGGCTTCGCTCATCGCCGTGACCGCCGCGCTCCTGCTGAGCGGCTGCCATCACGACGACCCCGGGAAGGCGCGAGCCAGCGCGGCGGCGCTGGTCGCGCAGGTGCCGCTCGCCAGTGCGGGGTTCCCGCCCGGCGCGGCCACCGCCAGGACCATGCTGGCCGGGCTGAAGGTGGAGCGGGGCAAGAACTGGCAGACGTACGAGCGGGAGAACTTCGGCAAGTACTGGTCCGACGAGACCGACGCCGTCGGCGGGCGCAACGGATGTGACACCCGGGACGACGTGCTGCGGCGGGACCTGAGCGAGCTGCGCGAAGGGGACCGCAACCCCTGCGTCGTGGTGTCCGGGGTGCTGCACGATCCGTACACCGGCAAGGAGCTCCCGTACACCTACCGTCGCGCCTCGCAGATCCAGAGCGACCACGTGGTCGCGCTGGGCGCCGCCTGGCGGGGCGGCGCGTACGGCTGGACGGCGCAGCGCAGGCTGGAGTACGCCAACGACCTCGACGTCCTGCTCGCCGTGGACAAGCAGACCAACTACGACAAGGGCAGCAGGACCGCCGACAAGTGGAGGCCGCCGCGGCGGGAGTACTGGTGCGAGTACGGGCGCCGCTATACGGGGATCAAGGCCAAGTACCGGCTGTCCGTGACGGCGCCCGAGAAGCTCGCCCTGCAGGAGCTGCTGGCGTCCTGCCCTCAGTGAGACGCCGCCGAGAACAGGGTGTGCATCGCCCGGCGCAGCCCGCAGATGTCCGCGACCGGCTCCGGGAAGTCGAAGCGGGCGTCGAAGGTTCCGGCGGCGCCGCCGGTGAAGCGGACCCGCAGGCCCAGGCGGTCCAGGGCGAGGGGGACGGCGGTCATGGAGCCGGCGCCCCGCGATCCGAGCAGCCCGCACAGTTCGCCTAGGCGGTCGCCGTGGGCCGTGTGCAGGTGCTGGAGCAGCTCCGCCTCGTGCGCGGACATCGGGTCGGGCTCCGCCGTGGCCAGCGCCTCGGGCTCTACGTGATCGGCGCCCCACAGGTCGTCCACCGATATCTCGCCGACCTCCAGGCGCAGCATCATCCAGGCCGGCCGTCCGGCGTACGGGGGCTCCAGGGACTCCGTCATGCCCAGCAGCTCGCCCACCGGCCGGCGCTCGGCGAGCAGGACGGCGCAGGCCGCGCGGTCGGTGCCGCGCACCGGCGTCAGCCACCCGGCCAGCCACGCGCGGCCTCGGATACGATGGGGCACGGACACCGGCGCCACGTCCGTGATCTCGATCACGGCGGTGAGGTCGTCGTCCTGGGCGTGAGCGGCTGCCCTGGCAGCCGCGGATTCCCCGGAAACAAGGAGAATCACGTCCCCGTCCGGGGTGACGGTCCGTGCGACCGGCATCCCTGTCCCGAACTCGTCGAGTGCCTGGCTGTCACGAGCACCCGGCAGGGTGAGGGATACTGAGGCGTTGGACTCTACGAGGGTTCGTACGCGTTCGGCTCCGGTGAGCTGCCGAACGCCTTCCCTGGGACGCGGCTGACCTTGCTTATCGTCGTCGAAAGCAGATTCCGTTTCGTTGGAATCTGAACTTCGACGCGCACTGGGCAGGGGGATCCCATGTGGTCGAGACATTACGTCCTCCTCGCTAAGGTAAGCCTCACCTAACTTACATGGAGGTAGGTTCCACGTGAACCAGAAGCGACCCAAGGTCAAGAAGTCGCGTGCCCTCGGCATTGCGCTGACCCCGAAGGCCGTCAAGTACTTCGAGGCCCGCCCCTACCCGCCGGGCGAGCACGGCCGTGGCCGCAAGCAGAACTCGGACTACAAGGTTCGTCTGCTGGAGAAGCAGCGTCTGCGCGCTCAGTACGACATCTCTGAGCGTCAGATGGCCCGCGCGTACGACCGCGCCAAGAAGGCCGAAGGCAAGACGGGCGAGGCGCTGGTCGTCGAGCTCGAGCGTCGCCTCGACGCCCTGGTCCTGCGTTCGGGCATCGCCCGCACCATCTACCAGGCTCGCCAGATGGTCGTTCACGGCCACATCGAGGTCAACGGTGGCAAGGTCGACAAGCCGTCGTTCCGTGTCCGCCCGGACGACGTCATCACGGTGCGCGAGCGCAGCCGCGAGAAGGTTCCGTTCCAGGTTGCCCGTGAGGGTGGCTACGCAGGCGAGGGCGAGACCCCGCGCTACCTGCAGGTCAACCTGAAGGCCCTGGCCTTCCGCCTGGACCGCGACCCGAACCGCAAGGAAATCCCGGTCATCTGCGACGAGCAGCTCGTCGTCGAGTACTACGCCCGCTGATGCAGGCGTAGCCCTCACAGGCTGGTGGAAACCCGCCGTCCCCTCGGGGGCGGCGGGTTTTCCGCATGTACGGGCGCCGGCGCTGCACCGCCGTCACGGCTGCCGGCGCTGTCACCGCTGTCACGGCGGAGCGGTTCCCCCGCCCGTCACGGCCGTCACGGCTGGTCCGCCGCCGCCCGGCGCTGCGCCCGTGGTCCGCGCGGCCCGCCCCGGCCCACCCGCAGCCCGGCGGTCGCGGCGCCCCGCTCCCCGGGAGCGTGCCGCGCGCGCACGACGAGCGCCTCGCGGCTCAGCTCCCGCCCCTCGGCGGCGTACGCCGCGTAGCGCTCGGCGCCCAGCAGCTCGCCCGCCCGCTCCTGGCACATCAGCCGCGGGGCGTTGAAGTACCCCGAGCCGAACAGCTGCAGCCCCACCCCGTCCCACATCGGCTCCGCCGCCCCCTGGAGCACCGCCGCCTCCGCCGGATGGCCCTCGGCGACCGTGACCAGGGCCAGCAGCTCCAGCGCCAGCACCAGCCCGACCAGGTCGTGGAAGGTGTGGTTGATCTCCACGCACTCGGTCAGCAGCCGCCGCGCCTCGGCCGTAGCCCCCGCGTCCAGGGCCGCGTACGCGAGGACGTACAGGGCGTACGCCTTGGTCCAGCGCTCCCCGCGTTCCTCGCAGATGTCACGGACCTCCTCGCACAGCGAGAGCGCGCCCGCCAGTTCCCCCTGGAAGGCCAGCGCCATCGCCAGCTCCACCTGGCACATCAGCACGCCGCTGTTCAGCTCGCCGGCCTCCCGGTACCGCTCCAGCGCCGAACCCAGCAGCTCCCGGGCCCGCGCCATGTCGTCGGAGACCAGTGCCAGACAGCCCAGCCGGTGCACCGCGTAGGCCGCCGCGACCGGGTTGCGCGCCTGCGCCGCCCCCTCCCGGCACTCGTACAGGGCGCTCATCGCGGCCACCGCGTCCCCCTGGAGGGCCGCGACGTAGCCGAGCACCCACAGCGCCTTCAGCCGCGAGCTCTCGTACGGACGCTCCGCGGGCCCGGAACCCGGCCCGGCGGTGCCGGCGCAGGGCTCCAGGGTCCGGTCCAGCCAGTGCCGGCCCTCGGTCAGCCGCCCGCAGCCCGCCCAGTAGAACCAGAGGGTGCCCGCGAGGTACTGGCTCAGGTGGGCCTCGTCCGGCTCCTCCAGGCAGCACTCCAGTGCGAGCCGCAGATTCGGCAGCTCCACCTCCACCAGCGCGGCCACCTCCTGCTGACGCGGGCCGAACCAGTCCAGCTCGCACCAGGTCGCGAGGCCCATGTACCAGTCCCGGTGGCGGCGGCGCAGCCGCCGGCCGTCACCCGTCGACTCCAGCCAGCCCGCCCCGTACAGCCGTACGGTTTCCAGCATCCGGTAGCGGACCCCGGCGGCCGTCTCCTCCCGGGCCAGCAAGGACTGGGCGAGCAGTTCCCCGACCAGGTCCAGCACGCCCTCCACGGGCAGGTCCGGGCCCGCGCACACGTACTCGGCGGCGTCGAGGTCGAACAGGCCCGCGAACACCGACAGCCGCGCCCACAGCAGCCGCTCCCGGGGCGTGCACAGCTCGTGGCTCCAGCCGATGGCCGTGCGCAGCGTCCGGTGCCGGGGGAGCACCCCGCGCGGGCCGCCCGCCAGCAGCGCGAAACGGTCCTCCAGCCGGGCCAGTACCTGTGCGGGGGGCAGCACCCGCAGCCGGGCCGCCGCCAGCTCCAGGGCCAGCGGGATCCCGTCCAGGCGGGCGCACACCTCCGCCAGCACGGCCCGGTCCGCCCCCGTCACCGCGAAGGCCGGATCGGCCTCGGCGGCCCGTTCCGCCAGCAGCGCCAGGGCCTCCTGGGGGGCCAGCGGGGCCAGCGGGAAGATCCGCTCCCCCTCCAGGTCCAGCGGACGCCGGCCCGCCGCGAGCACCCGCAGGCCGGGGGAGCGGAGCAGCAGCTCCCGTACCAGCCCGGCCGTCTCCTCGACCAGCTGCTCGTAGCCGTCCAGCACCAGCAGCAGGCGCCGTCCGGCCAGGTGCTCGGCCAGCACGGTCCGGGGCGGCCGGGTGGTGTGGTCGGTCAGCCCGAGCGCCTCCGCGAGGGCGAGCTCCAGCAGCGCGGGGTCCCGTACGGTGGCCAGCTCGGCCAGCCACAGGCCGTCGCAGTAGCGTTCCTGCGCGCCCTCCTGCGCGCCCTCCTGCGCATCCTCCTGGGCCCGCTCCGCCGGGCCGGCCCCGCCGGCGAGCGTCCGGGCCGCCGCGAGCGCCAGCCGGGACTTGCCCACACCGCCCACCCCGGTCACCGTGACCAGCCGGGAGGACTCCAGCAGCCGCCCCAGTCCGGCGAGTTCGCCACCCCGCCCGACGAACCGGTTCAGCTCCGGGGGAAGATTGCCCCAGGCGGTGTCTCGAAGGGGTCTCTGTCGCATGGGACACGGAGAGTACTGGTCCGCACGCGCTGCGTACAAGGCGATCCTCCGACCTCGGAATTCCGGTACAGCCGGGGATCTCGGGCGCGATAGGGTCGGAGGACAAATCTTCTAGCGGTGCAGGTACAGACAGAGAGCGGTGTGACGTGTCCGGTGGAGAGGTGGCCGGGATCCTCGTGGCCGTCTTCTGGGCCATCCTGGTCTCCTTCCTCGCGGTGGTGCTGGTGAGGCTGGCCCAGGTGCTGAAGGCGACCACCAAGCTGGTGGCCGACGTGACCGACCAGGCCGTCCCGCTGCTCGCCGACGCCTCCACCACCGTCCGCTCCGCGCGCACCCAGCTCGACCGGGTCGACGCCATCGCGAGCGACGTCCAGGAAGTCACCTCCAACGCCTCCGCGCTGTCCTCCACCGTGGCCTCCGCCTTCGGCGGACCGCTGGTCAAGGTCGCGGCCTTCGGCTACGGGGTCCGCAAGGCCCTCGGCCGGACGGAAGAGGCACCCGCGAAGACCTCCCGACGCACCGTGATCGTCGGCCGTACGGTGCCGGCCGCCCGGCGCCGGAAGCAGAAGGGCTGAGACCGCCGATGTTCCGCCGAGCCTTCTGGTTCACCGCAGGCGCCGCCGCCGGCGTGTGGGCCACCACCAAGGTCAACCGCCAGCTGAAGAAGCTGACGCCGGAAAGCCTCGCCGCCCAGGCCGCCGACAAGGCCCTTGAGGCGGGGCACCGCCTCAAGGATTTCGCCCTCGACGTCAAGGCGGGAATGACGCAGCGCGAGGACGAGCTGAACGACGTACTGGGGCTGAACAGCGACCCCGACCGGCCCGACAACGTCACCGCCCTCCCCGGGCCGCGGCGGCTGCGGGCCATCGCGCACGACCCGCACGACAAGACCACCCCCCGATCGAACCGCTCGGCGGTTACGTACAACCGGAATGAGGACCACTGATGGAGTCGGCTGAAATCCGCCGCCGCTGGCTGAGCTTCTTCGAGGAGCGCGGTCACGCCGTTGTCCCTTCGGCGTCGCTCATCGCGGACGACCCGACTCTGCTGCTGGTGCCCGCGGGCATGGTGCCGTTCAAGCCCTACTTCCTGGGCGAGGTCAAGCCGCCGGCCCCGACGCTCACGAGCGTGCAGAAGTGCGTCCGCACCCCGGACATCGAAGAGGTCGGCAAGACCACCCGCCACGGCACGTTCTTCCAGATGTGCGGCAACTTCTCCTTCGGGGACTACTTCAAGGAAGGCGCCATCAAGTACGCCTGGGAGCTGCTCACCAGCTCCGTGGCGGACGGCGGCTACGGCCTGGAGCCCGAGAAGCTCTGGATCACGGTCTACCTCGACGACGACGAGGCCGAGCAGATCTGGCGCGAGAAGATCGGCGTCCCCGCCGAGCGCATCCAGCGCCTGGGCAAGAAGGACAACTTCTGGTCCATGGGCGTCCCCGGCCCCTGCGGCCCGTGCTCGGAGATCAACTACGACCGCGGCCCCGAGTTCGGCGTCGAAGGCGGCCCGGCCGTCAACGACGAGCGCTACGTGGAGATCTGGAACCTGGTCTTCATGCAGTACGAGCGCGGCGCCGGCGACGGGAAGGAAGACTTCCCGATCCTCGGCGACCTGCCGTCGAAGAACATCGACACGGGTCTGGGCCTCGAGCGTCTCGCCATGATCCTGCAGGGCGTGCAGAACATGTACGAGACCGACACCCTGCGCGTGGTCATGGACAAGGCCACCGAGCTGACCGGCGTCCGCTACGGCGCCGAGCAGGGCACGGACGTCTCGCTGCGCGTGGTCGCCGACCACATCCGCACCTCGACCATGCTCATCGGCGACGGGGTCACCCCCGGCAACGAGGGCCGCGGCTACGTGCTGCGCCGCATCATGCGCCGCGCCATCCGCAACATGCGCCTCATGGGCGCCACCGGCCCGGTCGTCAGGGAACTCGTCGACGTCGTCATCGAGACGATGGGGCAGCAGTACCCGGAGCTGGTCACCGACCGCAAGCGCATCGAGACCGTCGCGCTCGCCGAAGAGGCCGCCTTCCTGAAGGCCGTCAAGGGCGGTACGAACATCCTCGACACCGCCGTGAGCGAGACCAAGGCCGCGGGCGGCACGGTCCTCTCCGGCGACAAGGCGTTCCTGCTCCACGACACCTGGGGCTTCCCGATCGACCTCACCCTGGAGATGGCCGCCGAGCAGGGCCTCTCCGTGGACGAGCCCGGCTTCCGCCGCCTCATGCAGGAGCAGCGCGACCGCGCCAAGGCCGACGCCAAGGCCAAGAAGACCGGCCACGCCGACGTCTCCTCGTACCGCGAGATCGCCGACAGGGCCGGCGGCGGCACCGAGTTCACCGGCTACGCCACCAACCAGGGCGAGTCCACGATCGTCGGCCTGCTGGTCAACGGCGTCTCCGCGCCCGCCGCCTCCGAGGGCGACGAGGTCGAGGTCGTCCTCGACCGCACCCCCTTCTACGCCGAGGGCGGCGGCCAGCTCGCCGACCAGGGCCGCATCAAGCTCGACTCCGGCGCCGTGATCGAGGTCCGCGACGTCCAGCAGCCGGTCCCCGGTGTCTCCGTGCACAAGGGCTCCGTCCAGGTCGGCGAGGTGACGGTGGGCGCCTCCGCGTACGCCGCCATCGACGTCAAGCGCCGCCTGGCCATCGCCCGCGCCCACTCGGCCACCCACCTGACCCACCAGGCGCTGCGCGACGCGCTGGGCCCGACGGCCGCCCAGGCCGGTTCGGAGAACAGCCCCGGCCGCTTCCGCTTCGACTTCGGTTCGCCGAACGCCGTCCCCGGCACGGTCCTCACCGACGTCGAGCAGAAGATCAACGACGTGCTCTCCCGCGAGCTGGACGTCACCGCCGAGATCATGAGCATCGACGAGGCCAAGAAGCAGGGCGCCATCGCCGAGTTCGGCGAGAAGTACGGCGAGCGCGTGCGCGTCGTCACCATCGGCGACTTCTCCAAGGAACTGTGCGGCGGTACGCACGTCGGCAACACCAGCCAGCTCGGCCTGGTGAAGCTGCTCGGCGAGTCCTCCATCGGCTCCGGCGTGCGCCGCGTCGAGGCCCTCGTCGGCGTGGACGCGTACAACTTCCTCGCCAAGGAGCACACGGTCGTCGCCCAGCTCCAGGAGCTCGTCAAGGGCCGTCCGGAGGAGCTGCCGGAGAAGATCGCCTCCATGATCGGCAAGCTGAAGGACGCCGAGAAGGAGATCGAGAAGTTCCGCGCGGAGAAGGTCCTCCAGGCCGCCGCCGGTCTCGCCGAGAACGCCCAGGACATCCGCGGCGTCGCCCTCGTGGTCGGCCAGGTGCCGGACGGCACCGGCGCCGACGACCTGCGCAAGCTGGTCCTCGACGTCCGCGGCCGCATCCAGGGCGACCGCCCCGTCGTCGTGGCCCTGTTCACCGTGGCGGGCGGCCGCCCGCTGACCGTCATCGCCACCAACGAGGCGGCCCGCGAGCGCGGCCTCAAGGCCGGCGACCTGGTCCGCGCCGCCGCCAAGACCCTCGGCGGCGGCGGTGGCGGCAAGCCGGACGTCGCCCAGGGCGGCGGCCAGGACCCGGCCGCCGTGCCGCAGGCCATCGCCGCGGTCGAACGCCTCGTGGTAGAGACGGCCTGACGATGACTCTGCGCCGCGGCCGCCGCCTCGCGATCGACGTCGGTGACGCCCGGATCGGGGTCGCCTCGTGCGACCCCGACGGGGTGCTGGCCACTCCGGTCGAAACCGTGCCGGGACGTGACATCCCGGCCGCCCACCGGCGGCTGCGGCAGCTCGTGGAGGAGTACGAGCCGCTCGAAGTCGTGGTCGGCCTTCCCCGCTCGCTCAGCGGGCGGGAGGGGCCGGCCGCGGCCAAGTGCCGTGCCTTCGCTGCGGAACTCGCCAAGGGCATCAAGCCGGTCGTGGTGCGGCTGGTGGACGAGCGGATGACCACGGTCACCGCCGCCCAGGGGTTGCGGGCCGCCGGGAAGAACGCCAAGAAGGGCCGTTCGGTCATCGATCAGGCGGCCGCGGTGGTGATCCTGCAGAACGCTCTTGAGACCGAACGGGTATCAGGTAATCCGCCCGGCGAGTGCGTCGAAGTGGTTGTCTGATCGCGATACGGTAACGTTCCGCGAGATGAGACGGCATTCGAACAGCCGTCGCCCACCACTCAAAGAGGCGGAACCGGGTGTCACGGCAGACGGAATCCGTGGCCTCCGTCTCGCGGCTCTAGGGGACCGATGACTGAGTATGGCCGGGGCCGTGGCTCCGAACCGTGGCACCCCGAGGACCCCCTGTACGGGGACCAGGGGTGGACCGCGCACCAGACCCAGCAGGGCCAGCCGCCCTACGGCGGCGACCCGCAGCAGCAGTATCCGCAGGAGCCGCAGTACCAGCAGCAGTACCCCGCTCAGTACCCGCAGCAGCCGCAGTACACCGAGCAGCAGCAGTACCAGCAGTACGCCGAGCAGCAGGGCTACGCCCAGCAGCCCCAGGTCCAGCAGCAGGCCCACCCGCAGCAGCAGGCCCACCCCCAGCAGCCGGTGTACGACGGCCAGGTCTGGGACACCGGCCAGGGCCAGTACGTGGCCGCCGCCGTCCAGGCCGACCCCTACGTGGCGGCCGATCCGTACGCCCAGCAGACCGTCGTGGCGTACCCCGGCGAGGCCCCCGACCTGTACAGCACGCCCGAGGCATACCCGCCGCCGCAGCCGCCGGACCGGCGCCACCTGGAGCCGGATCCGGCCGATCTGCTGGAGGAGGAGCCCGAGACCTCGTCGCTCGCCGACGACGGCCGGGGCTCCGACGACGGTGACGGGCCGGGCGGGCGCGGCGGTCGCCGGGCCGGGCGCTCGAAGGGCGGCAAGGGCAAGAAGCAGCGCAGCGGCGCCGCCTGCCTGATCGCGGCCCTCGTGATCGTGGGCGTGGTCGGAGGCGGCGGCTACTACGGCTACACCTACCTCAAGGACCGGTTCGCCCCGGCGGAGGACTTTGCGGGCGAGGGGGTCGGCGAGACGATCGACGTCGAGATCCCCAAGGACTCGTCCCTGGCCACGATGGGCAACATCCTCAAGAAGCACGGCATCGTGGCGAGCGTGGAGGCCTTCACCACGGCTGCCGACCTCAATCCCAAGGGCAAGTCGATCCAGGCGGGTGTGTACCCGCTCAAGAAGAAGATGTCGGCCGCGGCAGCCGTCAAGCTGATGACCGACCCCACGAAGCTGAACGTGATCACGGTCCCCGAGGGCAAGCGGAACACCGAGGTCTACAAGGCGATCGACAAGCGGCTGGACAAGCCGGAGGGCACCACGGAGGAGATCGCCAAGCGCGAGGGCAAGAACCTCGGCCTGCCGGCCTGGGCGGGCAACAACAAGAACCTGATCGACCCGCTGGAAGGCTTCCTCTTCCCGGCGCGCTATGACGTCAGCAAGGACAGCACGCCCGAGTCCCTGCTCAAGCAGATGGTCAAGAACGCGACGGACAAGTACACCGAGCTGGGCATCGAGGGCAAGGCCAAGGAGCTGGGCCTGGAGAATCCGCTCCAGGTGGTCACGGTCGCCAGCCTCGTCAACGCCGAGGGCAAGAACCACGAGGACTTCCGGAAGATGGCCGAGGTCGTCTACAACCGGATGAAGAAGACCAACGACGTCACCAACCAGCGGCTCGAATTCGACTCGACGTACAACTACATCAAGGGCACGAGCGACCTCAACTTCTCGATGAAGGAGGCCAGGGCGCTCGACCACCCCTACAACACGCACTTCATCAGGGGACTGCCCGCCGGTCCGATCGGGAACCCCGGCGCGGAGGCCCTGACCGCTACGCTCAACCCCGACCACGGCGGGTGGATGTTCTTCGTGTCGGTCGACGGGAAGACGACGACCTTCACCCAGACCTACGAGGAACACCAGAGGCTCGCCGATGAGTTCCAGGAACGGCAGAAGCAGAAGAACGGCGGATAGCACGACATGTCACGGATAAGGGCCGCGGTGCTGGGTTCGCCCATCGAGCACTCCCTCTCACCGGTGCTGCACCGCGCCGCCTACCAGGAGCTCGGCCTCGACGACTGGTCGTACGACCGCTTCGAGGTCGACGAGGCCGCGCTCCCGGGTTTCGTCACGAACCTCGGCCCCGAGTGGGCCGGGCTGTCGCTGACCATGCCGCTGAAGCGGGCCGTCATCCCGCTGCTCGACGGCATCAGCGACACCGCCGCCTCGGTCGAGGCGGTCAACACCGTCGTCCTCACCGAGGACGGCCGCCGCCTCGGCGACAACACGGATATCCCGGGCATCCTCGCCGCACTTCACGAGCGCGGGGTCGAGAAGGTGCCGTCCGCCGCCATCCTCGGCGCCGGCGCCACCGCCTCCTCGGCGCTCGCCGCGCTCTCGCGCATCTGCTCCGGCGAGGTCACCGCGTACGTCCGCACGCCGGCCCGCGCCGACGAGATGCGGCAGTGGGGCGAACGGCTCGGCGTCCAGGTCCGGACGGCCGACTGGTCGCGGGCGGCCGAGGCACTGGCCGCGCCGCTGGTGATCGCGACCACCCCCGCCGGTACGACGGACGCCCTCGCCCCGGCCGTACCCGAAGCGGCGGGGACCCTGTTCGACGTGCTCTACGAACCCTGGCCCACCGCCCTCGCGGCGGCCTGGTCCGGGCGCGGCGGCAAGGTCGTCGGCGGACTGGACCTCCTCGTCCACCAGGCCGTGCTCCAGGTCGGGCAGATGACCGGCCGGCCCGGTCCCCTCGCGGCCATGCGGGCCGCGGGAGAACGGGCCCTCGCCGCCCGCTAGTGCTGTGACCGGAAAGGTTCACCGGGTCGCGCCGCCCGGCACGGCACCTCGCCGCGTTGTCGGACCGCGCCGGTACGTCCCGTACGAGCCGCGGCCCTCCGCCTCGCGATGCACCGCACCGGACGACGCGACCCGGCAGACCTTTCCGGCCACAGCACTAGGACCCCCGTCCGGGTCCGTGGACGGTTCCCCAGCCGCTCACCTGATGGACGAGCCGTCCGATTACTGGACCGGGGCCCGGTCCACGGGCCCGGACATGGGAGGATCGGGTACGGCGGGTCCGGGCCGCGCACCCGATCGCGCCGTCGCTGTATCAGGCGCGAGCATGAGGAGCATCGTTGAGCAGGTTGCGTTGGCTGACTGCCGGGGAGTCGCACGGACCGGCGCTGGTGGCGACGCTGGAGGGCCTTCCCGCCGGCGTCCCGGTCACCACCGAGCTGGTGGCCGACCACTTGGCCCGGCGCCGGCTCGGCTACGGCCGCGGTGCCCGGATGAAGTTCGAACAGGACGAGATCACCTTCCTCGGCGGCGTCCGCCACGGGCTCTCGCAGGGTTCGCCGATCGCCGTCATGATCGGCAACACCGAGTGGCCGAAGTGGGAGACCGTCATGTCGGCCGACCCGGTCGACCCCGCGCTGCTCAAGGACACCGGGCGTAACGCGGCGCTGACCCGCCCCCGCCCCGGTCACGCCGACCTGGCGGGCATGCAGAAGTACGGCTTCTCCGAGGCCCGCCCGATCCTGGAGCGCGCCAGCGCCCGTGAGACAGCCGCCCGGGTCGCCCTCGGCGCCGTCGCCCGGTCCTTCATCAAGGAGGCCGCCGGCATCGAGATCGTCTCGCACGTGGTGGAGCTGGCCGCGGCCAAGGCCCCGTACGGCGTCTACCCGACCCCCGCCGACGTCGAGAAGCTCGACGCCGACCCGGTGCGCTGCCTCGACGCGGACGCGAGCAAGGCGATGGTCGCGGAGATCGACCAGGCCCACAAGGACGGCGACACCCTCGGCGGCGTCGTCGAGGTCCTCGCCTACGGGGTCCCCGTCGGGCTCGGTTCGCACGTCCACTGGGACCGCCGCCTCGACGCCCGGCTCGCCGCCGCGCTCATGGGCATCCAGGCCATCAAGGGCGTCGAGGTCGGCGACGGCTTCGAGCTGGCCCGCGTGCCCGGCTCCAAGGCGCACGACGAGATCGTCTCCACCCCCGAGGGCCTCAGGCGGACCTCCGGCCGCTCCGGCGGCACCGAGGGCGGTCTGACCACCGGCGAACTGCTGCGCGTCCGGGCCGCGATGAAGCCCATCGCGACCGTGCCGCGCGCGCTGGCGACCGTCGACGTGGCGACCGGCGAGGCGACGGTGGCCCACCACCAGCGCTCCGACGTGTGCGCCGTGCCGGCCGCGGGCATCGTGGCCGAGGCCATGGTCGCGCTCGTGCTGGCCGACGCGGTCGTCGAGAAGTTCGGCGGGGACTCGGTCCCCGAGACCCGCCGCAACGTCCAGTCCTTCCTCGACAACCTGCAGATCCGGTGACGCGCGGACCACTGGTCGTCCTCGTCGGCCCCATGGGGTCCGGCAAGTCCACGGTGGGCTCGCTGCTGGCCGAGCGGCTCGGCGTCCCCTACCGGGACACCGACGCCGACATCGTCGCGGCCCAGGGCCGGGAGATCTCCGACATCTTCGTCGACGAGGGCGAGCCGTACTTCCGCGAGCTGGAGCGGCAGGCGGTCGCCGCCGCCGTCGCCGGGCACAGCGGAGTCCTCTCCCTCGGCGGCGGCGCCGTGCTCGACGAGGGCACCCGCGCGCTGCTCACCGGCCTGCCCGTCGTCTACCTGTCGATGGACGTCGAGGAAGCCGTACGGCGCGTGGGCCTCGGCGCCGCGCGCCCGCTGCTGGCCGTCAACCCGCGCCGCCAGTGGCGCGAGCTGATGGAGGCCCGGCGCCCCCTGTACACCGAAGTCGCGCGCGTCGTGGTGGCCACCGACGACCGCACCCCCGAAGAGGTCGCCCAGGCGGTCCTCGACGCTCTGGAGTTGAAGGACGTATGACAGACCAGGTGACGCGGATCCACGTCGGCGGAAGCGCCGGACACGACCCGTACGACGTGCTGGTCGGCCGGCAGCTGCTCGGCGAACTCGGCACCCTGATCGGTACCAAGGCCCAGCGGGTCGCCGTGATCCACCCCGAGGCCCTGGCGTCGACGGGCGAGGCGCTGCGCGACGACCTGGCGGAACAGGGCTACGAGGCGGTCGCCATCCAGGTGCCGAACGCCGAGGAGGCCAAGACCGTCGAGGTCGCGGCGTACTGCTGGAAGGCGCTCGGCCAGTCCGGCTTCACCCGCACCGATGTGATCGTCGGCGTCGGCGGCGGAGCCACCACCGACCTCGCGGGCTTCGTCGCGGCCTCCTGGCTGCGCGGGGTGCGCTGGGTCGCCGTGCCGACCACCGTCCTGGCGATGGTGGACGCGGCCGTGGGCGGCAAGACCGGCATCAACACCGCCGAGGGCAAGAACCTGGTGGGCGCCTTCCACCCGCCCGCCGGGGTGCTGTGCGACCTGGCGGCCCTGGACTCGCTGCCGGTCAACGACTACGTGAGCGGCCTGGCCGAGATCATCAAGGCCGGATTCATCTCCGACCCGAAGATCCTCGACCTGATCGAGGAGGACCCGCAGGCCGCCCGTACGCCGGCCGGCCCGCACACGGCCCAGCTGATCGTGCGCTCCATCCAGGTCAAGGCCGACGTGGTCTCCAGCGACCTGAAGGAGTCGGGACTGCGCGAGATCCTCAACTACGGCCACACCCTCGCGCACGCCATCGAGAAGAACGAGCGCTACAAGTGGCGGCACGGCGCGGCCGTCTCCGTCGGCATGGTCTTCGCCGCGGAACTCGGCCGGCTCGCCGGGCGGCTCGACGACGCGACGGCGGACCGCCACCGCGAGATCCTGGCCGCCGTCGGCCTGCCGCTGACCTACCGCGGCGACCAGTGGCCCAAGCTGCTCCAGACCATGCAGGTCGACAAGAAGTCCCGCGGCAACCTGCTGCGCTTCATCGTCCTGGACGGACTGGGCAAGCCCACCGTCCTGGAGGGACCCGACCCGGCGCACCTGATCGCCGCGTACGGCGAGGTGTCGGCGTGAGCCGCAGGGTCCTGGTGCTGAACGGTCCCAACCTGGGCCGGCTCGGCTCGCGCGAGCCCGATGTGTACGGGGCCACCTCGTACGCCGGACTCGTGGAGAGCTGCCGGGCGCTGGGGGAGGAGCTCGGCTTCGACGTCGAGGTCCGCGAGACCAACGACGAGGGCGAAATGATCCGCTGGCTCCACGAGGCGGCGGACGGGAAGACCCCCGTGGTGATCAACCCGGGGGCCTTCACGCATTATTCGTACGGGATGCGGGACGCGGCCGCGCAGCGCACCGCGCCCCTGATCGAGGTGCACATCTCGAACCCGTACGCCCGCGAGGAGTTCCGGCACACCTCGGTCATCGCCGCGGTGGCGACCGGGACGGTGGCGGGCTTCGGCATCGGCTCGTACCGGCTGGCGCTGCGCGCGCTGGCGGACGAGGTGTCCGCCTGACGCTGTGCCCGGCGGTGGCGCGCGGGCGCGACCCACCCCACCCACACCAACCCCCGCGCATGGGAGGGGGAAGGCCCCCCCGACATAAAAGTT
>NZ_JBEZMA010000054.1:0-49310 GCF_040652415.1 Streptomyces sp. NPDC048255 | reverse complement strand
GTACGGCCGAGTACGAGCTGCGATCCTCCGCCTTGCGATGCACCGCACCAGACGACGCGGGCTGATCCACGAAGATCGCCCGGACAGGACCTAGTCGACGGTGAGGTCCGGCGCCGGGGGGAGGCCGAGGAGGTCCGTCGCCTCGGGCTCGGTCATGTCCTGGGGGAGGGGCGGGGCGTCCGGGTCCGAGGCCGCGCCGGTCAGCAGGGCGAGCAGACCGGCCACTTGGACCCCGGCCTCCGCGGGGTGGCGGAAGACGGCTCCCGGGGAGATCTCGTACCGGTTGCGCCGGCCGTCGCGGACGCGCCGCAGGTACCCGTCCGACTCCAGGTCGGTGACGATCGTCTGCACGGTGCGTTCGGTCAGTACGCACACCGCGGCGACATCCCTGAGCCGCACGGCCGGGTCCCGGGCGATGGCCACCAGAACTCGTGCGTGATTAGTCAGAAATGTCCAATTTTGACGCTGCGACATACTCCCCATGCGCACATGATGCGACAGGCGATTCACGTGTTGCAAGACGCGAAACGGATTTCCGGTAATTCTTGACGTACGAGCAGAAGAGGTCCACCATCTACGGCAGTCAAGGTCCCGCGCCGCAAGCCGACAAGCCCAAGGAGCGAACCCCCATGCCGGTCCCTGCCCCGTCCTCCCATACCGCCGCCGCCCCCGCCGCCGTTCCCGCCGTCCCCGCCGCCGTTCCGTGCCCCCGCCGCAGCGCCGAGGCCGCCCGGATCGCGGGCCTGCCCCGGATCGACGAGCCCCGGGAAGTGGCCCCCGCGGACGCCAGGGAGCTGTCGAAGGTCTTCTTCCGGCGGCTGCGCGAACTGACCGAGGGCACGCCGGAGTACCAGTACGTCCGCAACACGCTCATCGAGATGAACGCCTCACTCGTCCAGTACGCGGTACGCCGCTTCCGCAGCCGCGGCGACGGCGGCGACATGGAGGACATCGTCCAGGTCGGCACCATCGGCCTGATCAAGGCCATCGACCGGTTCGATCCGGCCCGCGAGAACGAGTTCTCCACGCTCGCCATGCCGTACATCACAGGTGAGATCAAGCGGCACTTCCGCGACACCTCCTGGGCCGTCCGCGTCCCGCGCCGGCTCCAGGAGCTGCGCATCGACATAGCCAAGGCGAAGGAGGAGCTGACCGTCACACTCGACCGCTCGCCCACCGTCGCCGATCTCGCCGCCCGCCTCTGCCTCTCGGACGAGGAAGTCATAGAGGGTCTCGTCGCCGCAAACGGCCACACCAGCGGCTCCCTGGACGCGCCCCACGCCGAACACGGCGAAGCCTCGACCGAGGGCCACACCCTCGCCGACGTCATGGGCGAGGAGGAGCCGGCCATGGAACTGGTCGAGGACATCCAGACCCTGGCGCCGCTGCTGGAGGAGCTCAGCGACCGCGAGCGCCGCATGCTGCAGATGCGCTTCGGCGAGGAGCTGACCCAGGCCCAGATCGGCGCCGCGCTCGGGATCTCGCAGATGCAGGTCTCCCGGCTGCTCACCCGCCTCCTGGCCCATCTGCGCACCTCCATGCTGGAGGACCCCGCGGATCCGGCGGCCCCCGCGCACCCGGCCGAACCCGCCACGGGCCAGGCCTGACACGCGCCGGCCCGGACAGACCGGGCCCGATGCGCGGCGAGCCCCACACCCTCGCACTGGTTGACCCGGCGGACCACCGCCGGGTCAACCAGTGCGAGGGTGTCTGTTTCGTCACACCCCGGTCCGCCGGATCCAACGGCCCCTGCACGTGAGGTGGGTCACCTCCGCGTTTGCTCGGGCGAATGCGGGGCACCCGCGCAGCTGGAGCGGACCCGTGGCCCCCCGCCCCCAAGACCGCGGGCACCGCCCACGCCGGGCCCTCCCCGACCATCCCAGGGCCCCTGCAGGTGTGGGGGGTCACCTCGGGTTTTGGTGGGGCTATGGCGGGGCACCCGCGCTGCGGGAGCGGACCCGGGCCCGCCGGCAGACCTGCCGGCGGGCACGGCGCACGCGGGCCGATCCCGTCCCGCTCTACGGCCCGCCGGCCCCGCCCGGCGCCCGCCGTCCCGGTACGACCCGCGAGGTTTATGTGTCCACGCTCCAGGCCGAGCACGTGTACAAGGTGTTCGGAAGACGACCCGGCGACGCCGCCGCCGCGGTCCGCGCGCTCGAAGGCGGCGTCGGCCGCGCCGAGCTGCGGTCCGGCGGAACGACGGCTGCGGTCATCGACGCCTCCTTCAGCGTCGAGCCCGGCCAGATCTTCGTCGTCATGGGTCTGTCGGGCTCCGGCAAGTCCACGCTGCTGCGCATGCTCAACGGACTGCTGGCGCCCACCGCTGGACGCATCCTCTTCGACGGCCAGGACCTCACCGTGCTCAGCGCGCGCGAGCTGCGCCGCGTACGGTCCACGAAGATCAGCATGGTCTTCCAGCACTTCGCCCTCTTCCCGCACCGCGACGTGCTGGAGAACGCCGCCTACGGGCTGGAGGTCCAGGGCGTGCCCCGGGCCGAGCGCGAGCGGCGCGCCGCCGAGGCGCTGGCCCTGTGCGGGCTCGAAGGCTGGGAGAAGTCCTGGCCCGACGAGCTGTCCGGCGGCATGCAGCAGCGCGTCGGCCTCGCCCGCGCCCTGGCCACCGACGCGGAGCTGCTGCTGATGGACGAGTCCTTCAGCGCACTCGACCCGCTGATCCGCCGCGACATGCAGGACCAGCTGCTCGAACTCCAGCGCCGCCTCAAGAAGACCATCGTCTTCATCACCCACGACCTCAACGAGGCCATGCGCCTGGGCGACGGCATCGCGGTGATGCGCGACGGCCGCATCGTCCAGCAGGGCACCGCCGAGGACATCCTCATGCGCCCCGCCGACGAGTACGTCGCCTCCTTCATCCAGGACGTGGACCGCTCGCGCGTGCTCACGGCCGACGCCGTCATGGACGACCCCTCCACCGGGACCGATGCCTGCGGCTGCCCCACCGTCAGCGCAGACACCCCGCTCGCCGAGCTGTGCTCCGTCAGCGCCCGCGTCCCGCACCCGGTCGCCGTCACGGACGCCGACGGCGCCGTCGTCGGCTCCGTACCGCAGGACCGTCTCATCGCCTTCATCGGCGACGAACAGCGGCCGCCGATGGCCTGCGTGGAGGTGGCTGCCTGATGCCCCGCCTGCACCTCGGCGCCTGGGTCGACAGCGGTGTCGACTTCCTCCAGCGGCACCTGTCCTGGCTGTTCGACGCCATCAGCGCGCTCGTCACCGGCCTCTACGACGGCATCGACGCCGTCCTCTCCGCCCCCGCCCCGCTGCTCTTCGCGGGCATCCTGGCCGTCGCCGCCTGGTGGCTGCGCGGTCTGCTGGCGGGCCTGCTCGCCTTCGCCGGCTTCGCGCTCGTGGACTCCGTCGGCCTGTGGGCCGAGGCCATGTCCACCCTGTCCCTGGTCCTGGTCGCCACCCTGGTCACGCTGGTGTTCGCGGTCCCGCTGGGCATCTGGGCCTCGCGCTCCGACCGGGTCAGCGCGGTCCTGCGGCCGGTCCTGGACTTCATGCAGACCATGCCGGCCATGGTCTACCTGATCCCCGGCATCATCTTCTTCGGGGTGGGCGTGGTGCCCGGCATCATCGCCACCATCATCTTCTCGCTGCCGCCGGGCGTCCGGATGACCGAGCTCGGCATCCGCCAGGTCGACGGGGAACTGGTCGAGGCCGCCGAGGCCTTCGGCACCACCCCGCGCGACACCCTCGTACGCGTCCAGCTCCCGCTGGCCCTGCCCACGATCATGGCGGGCGTCAACCAGGTCATCATGCTGGGCCTGTCCATGGTCGTCATCGCCGGCATGGTCGGCGGCGGCGGACTCGGCGGCGCCGTCTACAAGGCCATCGGCAACGTGGACATCGGCCTCGGTTTCGAGGCGGGCATCTCCATCGTCATCCTCGCCATGTACCTGGACCGGATGACCGGGGCGCTGGGCCGCCAGGTCTCCCCGCTCGGCCGCCGTACGCTGGCCAAGGCGCGGGCCGCCGCGACCGGCGCCGCCAAGGTGTGGAACCACCGCCCCCAGCCCGCGTACGCGATCACCGGGGCCGTGGTCCTCGCCCTCGTCGCTGGCGGCATGAGCACCTTCGGCGGCTCCGCCCGCGAGGAGGGCCCGGCCGGGGCCGCGGACATCGGCAAGGGCCGCACCCTCTCCGTCGGCTACATCCCGTGGGACGAGGGCATAGCCTCCACCTTCCTGTGGAAGGAGCTCCTGGAGCGCCGCGGCTTCAAGGTCGACGCCCGCCAGCTGGAGGCCGGCGCGCTCTACACCGGCCTGGCCGGAGGCCAGCTCGACTTCCAGACCGACGCCTGGCTGCCCGTCACCCACGCCCAGTACTGGGAGAAGTACGGGAACAAGCTGGAGGACCTCGGCTCCTGGTACGGCCCCACCTCGCTGGAGCTGTCCGTGCCCTCGTACGTGAAGGACGTGCGCTCGCTCGCCGACCTCAAGGGCAAGTCCGGGCAGTTCAAGGGCCGGATCATCGGCATCGAGCCGAGCGCCGGGGTCATGGCGATCCTGAAGGACAAGGTCCTCAAGGAGTACGGGCTCGACGCCGAGTACCAGGTCGTCGACGGCTCCACGCCCGGCATGCTCGCCGAACTCAAGCGGGCGTACGACAAGAAGGAGCCCGTGGTGGCCGTGCTGTGGTCGCCGCACTGGGCGTACTCCTCGTACGAGCTGACCAAGCTGGAGGACCCTAAGGGGGTCTGGGGCACCGGCGACGGGATCCACACCCTCGCCCGCAAGGGCTTCGCCGAGGACGAACCGAAGGTCGCCGAATGGCTGCGCTCCTTCAAGCTCACCGAGGAGCAGCTCACCGGCCTGGAGGCGAAGATCCAGGAGACCGGCAAGGGCAAGGAGCAGCAGGCGGTGCGCGCCTGGCTGGCCGACCACCCCGAGATCGACCAGCTGGCCTGATCCCGGAGCGGACGCCGCGCGGGTCCCCGTACGAGACCGTACGGGGACCCGCGCACCGCTGTCCGGGCCCGCCGGGGCGGCGGTTCAGCGGACCAGGACGCCCTCCGGCAGTACCGCCGGGTCCTGCCGCGACTCCTCGGACCGGGGCCTGGCCGGCCACCAGAGGGAGCGGCCCAGCAGCGCCGCACAGGCGGGGACCAGGACGATCGACAGGACGAAGGCCGAGAGCAGGATCCCCAGCCCCGTCGCGAAGCCGATCTGCTGGGTGGCCGGCGCCGGGTTCACGGCGAGGCTGCCGAAGGAGGCGGCCAGCACCAGTCCGGCGGTCGCGACGGCCGGAGCGGTGTGCCGCACCGCCCGGGCCACGGCCGCGCGGGCCGGACCAGGCCGCTCCATCTCCTCGCGGATCCGGTCGGCCACCAGGATGTTGTAGTCGGTGCCCAGCGCGACAACGAACAGGAACAGGATCAGCGGGAGGGTGAAGGCCACCCCCGGCTGCCCCAGCGCGTGCTGGAAGACGAGCGCCGAGGCCCCCAGCGTCGCGGCGAACCCCAGCCCCACGGCGAGCAGCAGGACCAGCGGCGCGAGCAGGCTCCGCAGCAGCAGGAACAGGATCAGCCCGATCAGTACCGCGGCCACCGGGAACACGACCTTCAGGTCCTTGTCCACCGCGGCCGCGATGTCGGCGAACACCGCCGAGGTACCGCCCACATGGGCCTCGGTGCCCGCGGGCCGGTGCGCGGCGACCGCCTCCCGGACCGGACCGGAGGCCAGGTCGCGGGCCTCCTGGGTGTGCGGTCCGGCGTTCGGGAACAGGTCGATCCGCGCCGCCAGCCGGTCCTCGCTCAGCACGGCCGGGACGACCCGGCCCACGCCGTCCACCTTCCCCAGCGCCCCGGCCAGTGCCCCCAGTCCGTCGGCGCCGAGCGCGCCCGCGTCCGGCGCGGTGAGGAAGACGCTGACCGGGTCCGACACGCCCGCGGGCAGGGCTCGGGAGATCTCGGACGCGGTGACCACGGCCGCCGTACGCTCGCCGCCCCCGTCGCCGGGCCCGTAGTCCATCCGGATCCCGGCCACTCCCGCGGCCAGGGCGCCGAGCAGCGCCACGCACACGAGGGCCGCCGCCAGGGGCCGCCGGACCAGCCGGTCGCCCAGCCGCGCCGCGCTGCCCCCGCGGGGCTCGCGCTTCAGGGAGTGCGAGGGCCAGAACATCCGGCGCCCGGTGACGGCGAGCAGGGCGGGCATCAGCGTGAGGCTGCCCAGCAGCATCACCAGCACGGAGACGGCGATGGCCGGACCGAGCACCCGGAACTGTCCGAAGGAGGCGACGGCGAGCGTGGCGAAGGCGGCGACGATGGTCAGTGCCGCCGAGGTCACCGCCGTCCCCACCCGTCCGGCGACCTCGGCCGCGGCGGCGCGCCCGGACTGGTCCGGCCGCCGCCGCAACTGCTCGCGGAAGCGGAACAGCAGGAAGAGGAAGTAGTCGATGCCGATGCCGACCAGTACGACGTTGATCAGCTGCGGGGTGGAGGGGTCGAGGTCGATCCCCGTCAGCGCGGCGGCCCCGACCACCGTTCCCGTAGCCGCCCCGCCGACGACGGAGACGACGAGCAGCGGCAGCAGGGCGGCGAGCAGGCTGCGGAACACCAGGACGTGCAGCAGCACGATCACCGCGAGCATCACGATGCCGATGACCGTGGACCGGGTCTTCTCGGCGTCGGCGGTGTCCACGCCGTCGGCGAGCCCGCCGGTGAACCCGGTCCGCAGTCCCGCCTCGGCGAACTCGGCGCGGGCGTACTCGCGGAAGGCCCGGTAGGTGTCGTGGACCCGGGGGTCCTGGGAGTTGCCCGTCAGCTCCACGGACAGCAGCCGGAAGCTGCGGTCCGGGGCCGTCATGGCCGGGCTGACGCGGGGCACTTGGGAATGGTCCGGGGCGAAGAACAGGTCGTCCTCCGACGGGGGCATGACGACCCGGTGCCGCGCCAGCGCCGCGGCCTTCTCGTCGATGCGCCGCTCGTCGGCCTCCGCCAGCGGCGCGCCGTCCGTGCGGGCGACCAGGACGGTCAGCGGGCTGGCGCCGGGCTTCACCCCGAACTTCTCCTCGGCGACCTTCAGGGCCGCGGCCGAGTCGTAGGACGCAGGCAGGAAGTCCCCGCCGCTGGTCTGCGTGACGCGGTAGACCATGGCCTGGCCCAGGAAGGTCAGTGCGATGCCGAGCACGGCCCACACGGCGATCACCTTCCACGGACTTCTCGTCGAGAATCCGGTCAGGTCGCGGATCACGGTGGCTCCTCCGGTGGTGCGGTGCGGCCGGGGTCTCCCGGCCGGTTTCCAGACCATCAGGCGGGACGGGCGCCGGCGTCCGGGCGGAGGAGGATCCGCGGCCAGGGACCCGGGTCCGGTCGCGGGCCCGGACCAGGACTCCGGTCCTGGTCCGGGACCCGACTCCGGGCCGGTGGCAGGGGGCGCGGCCGGTGCCAGAATGGATCACGGGGACCGGCTGCGCGGCTTCCGGCACGGGCCGGGAGGGACAGTCGGCGGGGGAGGACCGGCAGTGATGGACAAGGGCGCCGACCGGCTGACCTGGACGCGCCACGACGCGCTCATGGCCATCGCGGCCGCGGCGGTCGACCTGGTGGGCTTCTCGCAGGGGGACCCGTCCGAGACGGTGGCCCTCAGCCTCGCGGCGGCGTTCGCGCTCGTCCTGGCGGCGCTGTCCCTGGTCGCCCGCCGCAGCCACCCGGTGACCGTGCTCGCCGTGGTGCTGGTCCTGGGCGTGGTGCCCAACCTGGCGACCCCGGTGCCCACTCCCCACGTCCCGATCAGCCTGGCCGTCGCCCTGTACGCGGTCGTCAGGTTCCGCCGTCCCGCGGTGGCCGCGGCGGCCTGCCTCGCGGCCGTCCCCCTGCCCTCGGTGGGCCAGGGCGGCATGCTGCTGCCGCCCGGCTGGGGCGTCGTCGCGAATGCGGTGGTCGTGGTGCTGGTCGGGGGTTCGGCCGTGGTCATGAACCGCCGGCAGCGGGAGGCCGAGGCCCACCAACTGCTGCGGGCGGAGCGCGCGGTGGCCGAGGAGCGCCGCCGGATCGCCCGTGAGCTGCACGACATCGTCGCCCACCACATCACCACCATGCAGCTGATGGCGGGCGGTGCGCGGGCCAACCTGGCGCACGATCCGGAGGTGGCGCGCGAGGCCCTGGTGACCCTGGAGGACTCCGGGCGGATGGCGCTGCGCGAGATGCGCCAACTCCTGGACGTGCTGCGGGCCGGGGAGGAGACGGAGGCCGGGCCCGAAGCTCCCCAGCCGGGCGTGCGGGACCTGGACCGGATCGTCACCGAGTCGCGGCTGGCCGGCACGGACACCGAGCTGACCGTGGACGGGCCGGTCCGGCCGCTGCCGCCGACCGTGGGCCTCACCGTCTTCCGGATCGTGCAGGAGGCCCTGACCAACACCCGTAAACACGCCGGGGAGGCGCGGGCCCGGGTACGGATCACCTACGGACCCGGCGAAGTCGCCGTGGAGGTGCGGGACGACGGAGCGGGAGCCCCGCCGCCCGCTCCTCGCTCCGGACCGCGCCGCTCCGGGTACGGTCTGATCGGAATGCACGAACGCGTCGCCCTGCAGGGCGGCACCCTGGAGGCCGCCGCACTCGACGGCGGCGGCTTCAGGGTGGCGGCCCGCCTCCCGGTCCCGGGAGGCGCCGGGGGCGGCCAGGGAGGGGAACGACACCGATGATCCGCGTGCTCATCGCCGACGACCAGCCGCTGGTGCGGCGCGGCCTGGCCCTGATCCTGGGCCCCGACCCGGAGTTCGAGGTCGTGGGCGAGGCGGAGGACGGGGCCCGCGCCGTCGCCCTCGCACAGCAACTGCGGCCCGACGTGGTCGTCATGGACATCCGGATGCCGGTCCTCGACGGGGTCAAGGCCACCGGGGAGCTGGCCCGCGTCCTCCCGGAGACCCGGGTCCTGGCCCTCAGCACCTTCGACATGGACGAGTACGTGTCGCCGCCCTGCGCGCCGGCGCGTACGGCTTCCTGCCCAAGGACATCTCCCCGGAGGAGCTGATCGCCGCCGTCCGCACCGTCCACACCGGGGAGGCCGCCGTCGCCCCGCGGCTGCTGACCCGGCTCATCTCCACCTACGTACGGACCCCCGTGCGGCCCCGCCCCACGGGCGCGGTGACCCCGGCCGACCTCACCCCGCGGGAACGGGAGATTTGGCAGCTGATGGCCACCGGCCTGGACAACGCGGAAACCGCCCGCGAACTGGACATCAGCGTCTCCACGGTCAAGAACCACATCACCGGCATCTTCGGCAAGCTCGGCGTCCGCGACCGCGCCCAGGCCGTCATCGCGGCGTACGAATCGGGGCTTGTGGAGGCCGGCGGGGGGAGCGATTGAGGCCGGCAGGGGGAGCGGTTGATCACAAAGTGCCCCCAAGAAGACCGGAATCCTCCTGGCGACCACACCTCTGACCAGCCAGAACACTGGATGATTCGCCCGTGCGGACGAGGCCCCGTCCATGGCACAGTGCGATCAGCCCAACCGCACGACCAGGGAGCCTCCATGCGCGATCCGCACTCCACGCCCTTCGCGGCCGCACCCGAGTGTCCGCCGGAGCCCGGTCCGCTTCCCTGCTGCCCGGTGTGCGACCGGGTACCGGAGCGCATCTCCTGGCGCCAGCGCCCCGGAGAACCGGTGGTGCTGGCCTTCGACCCCTGCGGCCACCGCGCCTCCTCGCCCGCCGCGCCGGTCCTCGCGGTCCTCCCGGCGGCGGGACGCGGCGCAGCGGGCGGGCCGCGCGCACTGGACCTGTGAGGCACTGAGCCCCTGGACCATGTCCCCCTACCCCGCGGCCGCATCGCTTGGTAACCTCCGCGCGCGCATCGGGGGCCGCTGAACCAGGGGGGAAAATGGCCGAGTTGCTCACTTCCGAGGACCCGGAACGGATCGCCGGGTACTGGCTCGCCGCCCGCCTCGGCGCGGGTGGCCAGGGAACGGTGTACGAGGCCTACGACGAGGCAGGGCAACGCGTCGCCGTCAAGGTGCTGCGCCCCGAGCTCGTCGCCCGCCCCGAGATCGCGGGCCGGTTCACCAAGGAGGTGCTCGCCGCGCAGCGCGTGGAGTCCTTCTGCACCGCACGGGTCCTGGAGAGCGGCACCGACGGAGAACGGCCCTACATCGTCAGCGAGTTCGTCCCCGGCCGGGATCTGCGCAAGGCCGTCCGCGACTCGGGACCGCTCACCGGCGACGCACTCGTCCGGCTGGCCACCGGGGCCGCCACCGCCCTGGCCGCCATCCACCGCGCCGGCGTCGTCCACCGCGACCTCAAACCGGACAACATCCTCCTCGGCCCCGACGGCCCCCGCGTCATCGACTTCGGCATCGCCCGCACCGAGGACATGTCGCTCACCGCCACCGGCCACCTGATGGGCACGCCCGGCTACATGGCCCCCGAGGTGCTCACCGGACGGCGCGCCGACGGCGCCGCCGACGTCTTCGCCTGGGGAGCCGTGATGCTGTTCGCGGCCACCGGACGCGACCCCTTCCGCGGCGAGAACATCGGCGAGGTCGTCGTACGGGTCACCGAACACCACCCGGACCTCACCCCCTTGCCGCCCGCCCTGCGCCAGCTGGTCGGCGAGGCCCTGGCCAAGTCCCCGGCGGACCGCCCCACCGCCACCGGACTGCTGCTGAGGATGCTGGGCGGACCGGCCGACGAGGCCGACGCAGCCCTGCTCGCGGCGGGCCGGGAGAACGCCGGACGGCTGCGCGACGCCACCGCGGACGCGGCCGAGCCGGCCCTCGGCGCCGCCGCGGAGACGATGTACGAGCGCCTTCCGGAACCGGTCCGGCAGGCCGTACGGGAGATCGCGCTCCGGCTGGTCGTCCCCGGCAGCGCCGCCGACGGCTCCCAGGACACGCTCCGCACCGCCGCCACGGCGGAATGGCTCGACGGCCGCCCGTACGAGGAACGCGGCGCGCTGCGCGACGCGTTCGACTCCCTCGCCGTCGCCCGGCTCCTCGTCCTGGAGGACGACACCGCGCGGCTCGCCGCGCTCGGCCTGCTGCGCGCCTGGCCGCGGCTGCGCGACTGGGTGGACCAGGACCGCCAGGCCCTGCTCCTGCTGCGCTGGCTGACCGCGGCCGCCGGGCACTGGGACGGGCAGGGCAGGCGGGCCGAGGACCTCCCGGCCGGCAGCGCCCCGGAGGCGGCCCGCGCCTGCGCTGCCGGGGCGCCGGTCTGGCTCCGCGCGAGCCGGCTCGAGGGCGCGTTCCTGGAGGCTTGCCGCCAGGCCGCCGCGGCGCGCCGAAGGCGCACCCGGCGGCTGCGCGGGGGCGCGGCGGCCCTGCTGTCCCTCGCCCTGGTGGCGGGGCTGGTCGCCTGGCAGCAGAAGCGCGTCGGCGACGAACGGGCCCGCCAGGCGTCCGCCCGTACGATGGCCTCCATCGCCGAGAGCCTGCGCACCTCGGACCCCGAAACGGCCGCCCTGCTGAGCGTCGCGGCCTGGCGGACCGCCCCGGTCGACGACGCGCGGGCCGCCTTGTACGGGTCCCTGGGCCAGGACGAGCGCGCCGTCACCAACAACCCGGCCCGGGTGTCGACCGGTTACTACGACGACAGGGCGGACCTGCTGCTCGACGGCCGGACCCTGGCCGTCCTCAACGCCCAGAAGAGCGTGGAGGTCTGGGACCTGGCCGGCGGCAAGCGCACGGGCCGGGCCGAACTGCCCGAGGGCACCCCGGATCTGCCGGCCGCTGTGGACCCCTCGGGGACCGTCGCGGCGCAGTCCATGGGCCAGGGGGTCCGGCTGATCGACCTCAGGACCGGCAAGGCCGGCCAACTGCTCCTGCCGGACCACGGGACGCCCAGGGTCCTCGCGGTCTCCCGGGAGGCCGCCCTGGTCGCGATCGCCACCAGCACCCCCGAGGAGGTGGTCCTCGTCGACGGCCGCTCCGGCCGGCCGGTGCTGCGCGCGCCGGGGAGCACCGCCGCAGCCCTGTCGCACGACGGCGCGACCTACGCATACTGCCCGCCGGGCAAACCCGTGCAGCTGTACTCCCCGGCCACCGGGCGGACCGCCGAACTGCGCCGGGAGTCCCCCTATCCCACGGTCACCTGCGAGCGCAACCAGGGACTGGCCTTCAGCGCGGACGGCAAGCGCCTGATCCACACGAACACCGGCCGCACGTCCACCCTGTGGGACGTGGCCTCCCGCACCGTGGTCCGCGAGTTCGGCGCGGAGTCGGTGGCCGCCCTCAGCGCGGACGGAACCCTGGCCGTCGAGGTCACCGAGACCCAGCTGCGGGTGTGGGCCGACGACGCGACCACGTCCTCCGCGTCCCTGCTCAGTTATCCCCGGCTGGACACGGACGGCATGGCCTTCAACCTCTCCCTCGCCTTCGACGCGGACAGCCGGCTGCTGCGGTACGTGGCCAGGGACCGTCAGGTCCGTTCGCTGGACCTGACGTACGGACTCCAGGACGCGGCCGCCGAGGCGGACGTCTCCGACGCGGTCTTCGCCCCGGACGCGCGGACGCTCGGGACCGTGGGGGTCTCGGACAGCGACGCGAAGGACCGCTTCCGGTTGTGGACCACGGATGACGGCCAGGTGCGTGACCTGCCGCATCACCCGGTCGGGCCGCCCATCCGCGACGCGGTCGACGAGGACGAGGACGGTACGTCCGCCTACTCGCGCGACGGGCGGCTGCTGGCCACCGCCTCCTGGCACGAGGACGAGAAGCCGCGCGTGACGGTGTGGGACGTCCGCGAGAACCGGCTGCGCGCCGAGCTCGCACCGCCCGGTCCCGTCCTGCGCGTCAGCGGTTTCGCGTTCACCCCGGACGGCAGCCGCCTGGCCGTCGCGGTCACCAAGAACACCGGGCCCGGGGCCCTCTCCCGCGCCGTGCAGATGTGGGACCTCGGGTCCGGCCGGCAGGAGTACGAGATCGAGGACGTCGGGGCGGTCAACCTCGCGATCAGTCCCGACGGCGCGTTCCTGTTCACCTCGGCCGGGGAGCGCGTGGACCTCGCCACCCGCGCCGTCGAGCGCGAGGTCCTCGGCCCCGGTGTCATCCAGGACCTGGAGTTCAGCGACGACGGCTCGGTGCTGGCGGTCAGTCTCCTCCAGGGCACGGTCACCCTCTGGGACGGCGCAGGGCGCCGCCGCCTCGGAGGCCTGTCGAGCACGGCGGCCACCCGCGGCGACGACTTCGGCGGGCGGGTGGCGGGGCTGCGCTTCTCCCGTGACGGCAGGACCCTGGCCGCGATCGTCGGCGACAGCCGGGTCCAGCTGTGGGACGTACCCGCACGGCGCCGGCTCGGAGATCCGCTGCGCGGGGCGGCCGGGAAGCTGCGCGCCCTCGCCTTCGATCCCCGGGGGCGGCTGCACGTCTCCTCCTCGTACCGCCCGCACCGGGTCTTCGACCTCGATCCGAAGGCCGTGGCGCGTGCGCTGTGCGAGCGGGTCGGCAGGGACCTCACCCGCGCGCAGTGGGAGCAGAACGTGCCCGACCTGCCCTACCGGTCGGTCTGCTGACCGCCTGCCCCGTGGCGGACGGATGTTCAAAGATGCTTGATTGCAGGCCAGTTCGAGCATCTTCCTTCAAGTGACTCCATCGGAGCGCTATCTTGCCGGGTGCATGCCAAAGCGTTGTGTCCGCGATCCGGAGCGCACGAGGAGCTGCCCATGAGACTGCCACGCTTCCGAAGGAGCCACGGGGACCGAGCCGGCCAGGGCGACCGAGCCCGCCACGGGGACCGGGCCGGCCAGTTCGAGCGGGTCCGCCGGACCCGCGCCCTGCCCCGTCGGCGCTCCCCGGCCGCCGCCCTGCTCGCCGCCGCCCTCACCGTCGCCGGCCTGGCCGCCGCCGGCCCGGCCGCCTCACCCGCCGCCGCGGCGCCCGCCGGTGCCACCGCGACGGCGGGCGACGTCACCGGCTTCACCCGGTCCGGGAACACCTACACGGTGACGACGTCCAGTGGCGCCAAGGCCCGGCTGGTCATCGCCCGTGCGGACATCTTCCGGCTCTGGCTCTCGCCCGACGGGACCTTCACCGACGACCCGGCCGGGACCGACCTCGCCCCCACCACCGACTTCGGTTCCGTGGCGAGCACCTCCACCGACGCCGGCGCGTACCACCGGGTCACCACCGGAGCCCTCTCCATCCGGGTCAACAAGTCCCCCCTGCGCTTCTCCGTCTACCGCGCCGACAACACCACCCCCGTCTGGCAGGAGACCCAGCCCACCAGCTTCGGCCCCGGCCGGACCACCCAGTACCTGGCCCGGGGCGCGGACGAGCAGTTCTACGGCACCGGCCTGCGGCTGGGCGAATGGGCGCTGCGCGGCAAGACCGTACCGGTCGCCGTCGACAACAGGTGGCGCGAGAACGACAACGCCAGCCCGGCCCCCTTCTACATGTCGACCAACGGCTACGGCGTCATGCGCAACACCTGGGCCCCGGGTTCGTACGGCTTCCACGCCCCCAGCACCCTCACCCACGACGAGAACCGCTTCGACGCCTGGTACTTCACCGGGGACTCCCTCAAGTCGGTGCTCGACGCCTACACCGACGTGAGCGGGAAGCCCTTCATGGCACCGATGTGGGGCTTCGAGCTGGGCAACGCGGACTGCTTCAACGCCTCCAACCCCGAATACCAGGGTGATCACGACCGGCTCCGCCACCAGACCACCCCCGACGTGGTGGGCTACGCCGCCGACGCCCGCGCCGCCGACATGCCCTCCGGCTGGTTCCTGCCCAACGACGGGTACGGCTGCGGCTACACGGCGCCCCTGAAGGCGACGGTGGACGCGCTGAAGGCCAAGGGCTTCCAGACCGGGCTGTGGACCTCCACCGGACTCGGCGGCATCGCCGACGAGGTGGGCAAGGCCGGCACCCGGGGCGTGAAGACCGACGTGGCGTGGATCGGCAGCGGCTACAAGTACGCCTTCGACGGCGTCCAGCAGGCCGTCGACGGCATCGAGAAGAACTCCGACGCCCGCCGCTACGTCTGGACCGTCGACGGCTGGGCCGGAACCCAGCGCAACGCCGTCGTGTGGACCGGCGACACCCACGGCACCTGGGACGACATGCGCTGGCACGTCCCCGCCATCGCCGGAGCGGGCCTGTCCGGCCTCAACTACGCGGCCGGGGACGTCGACGGCATCTTCGGCGGCAGCCCCAAGACCTACACCCGCGACCTCCAGTGGAAGGCCTTCACCCCGGCCTTCATGACGATGTCCGGCTGGGGCGCGACCGGCCCGTCCGCCGGCTACCAGGACAAGCAGCCCTGGCGGTTCGCGGAACCGTACCTCTCCATCAACCGCAAGTACCTCCAGCTCAAGATGCGCCTGATGCCGTACCTGTACACGATGAGCCGCGTCGCCCACGAGAGCGGGGTCCCGAGCACCCGCGCGATGGTCCTGGAGTACCCCGACGACCCGGTGGCCCGCGGGAACCTGACCAGCGGCCAGTTCATGGCCGGTGATTCCTTCCTCGTCGCGCCCGTCGTCTCCGACACCTCGGTCCGGGACGGGATCTACCTGCCCGCCGGGACCTGGACGGACTACTGGACGGGCCGGACGTACGCGGGCCCGGGCTGGCTCAACGGCTACCAGGCCCCGCTCGACACCCTGCCCCTCTTCGTCAAGGGCGGCGCCGTGGTTCCGATGTGGCCCCAGATGAACCACACGGGGGAGAAGCCCGTCTCCACCCTCACCTACGACATCCACCCCCGCGGCAACTCCTCCTTCAGCCTCTACGAGGACGACGGCCTGACCCGCGCCCACCAGTCCGGGGCCTACGCCCGCCAGCGGGTGGACGTCAGCGCCCCGGCGGCCGGCTCCGGCACGGTCTCGGTCGCCGTCTCCGCCCCCACCGGCAGCTACACGGGCAAACCGGCCTCCCGGGGTTACGAGTTCACCCTGCACGTGGCCTCCGCGCCGACCGCCCTCACGGTGGACGGTGCCGCCCTGCCCCGCCTGGCATCGAAGTCCGCCTACGACGCGGCGGCGACCGGCTGGTTCTTCGACGCCGCCGACCGCGCCGGGGTCCTGTGGGTCAAGACCGGCGCCAAGTCCGGCGCGTTCAGCCTGTCGGCCACCGGCACCACCCTCCCCTCGCCCGAGGCGCTGCCGTCCTCCGCCCCGATCGACCGGTCGGCCTGGTCCCTGGTGTCCGCCGACAGCGAGGAGACCCGCGCGGAGAACGGCGCCGCCCGCAACGCCTTCGACGGGAACCCGGCCACGCTCTGGCACACCGCCTGGTCCACCGGCACCCCCGCTCCGCTCCCGCACGAGATCCAGATCGACCTCGGTGCCCGCCACACGGTGGACGGCCTCGGCTACCTGCCCCGTCAGGACGGCGGGGTCAACGGCCGGATCGGCGGCTACGAGGTCTACGTATCCGACACCACCGCCGACTGGGGCAGCCCGGTGGCCACCGGTTCCTTCGCCGACACGGCCGCCGTCAAGAACACCGCCGTGGCCGCCAAGTCCGGCCGCTACCTCCGCCTCAAAGCCCTGACCGAGGCGGGCGGCCGCGGACCCTGGACCAGCGCCGCCGAGATCACCCTCACCGGACGCCCCGCCCCGCTCCCGGCCGCCGCCACCCTCGTCAACGCCGCCTCCGCGAGCTGCCTCGACCTGCCGCACAGCGCCACCGCCCCGGGCACCGAACCCACCCTCTACACCTGCCACGGAGGTCCCAACCAGCGCTGGACCCTGCACAACGACGGCCGCCTCACCGGCCTCTCGGGCGTCTGCCTCGACGGCGCGAAGGCCGCCCGAGTCACCGTCCAGACCTGCGACGGCAGCGCCGGCCAGACCTGGCAGGCAGGAGCCCAGAGCACCCTGCGCACCGGCGGCCAGTGCCTCGCCCCGGTGGGCGCCGCCACCGCCAACGGCACCGCGCTCACCCGCGCCGCCTGCAACGACTCGGCCGCTCAGCGCTGGACCTTCACCCCCTGACCCCGCCCACCCGCTCGGTGGGTCGGCACCCGTTCCCTCCCTCGCCCTTGGTCCGGACCGCGGCGAGGGAGGGAACGGGTTGCCGCCCGGGCCCTGCATCGATCTTGATCGAGAGCAAAACCCAAGTCAATCCTCTGATTTGCTCTCCAGACCCAAGTGATGACTTGGGTCTCGTAGGGTGGCTCCCATGACCCTCGACGATCTGCGCGTGTTCGTGGCCGTCTGCCGGGCCGGCAGCCTCAGCGCCGTCGCCCGCGACCTCGGCTGCACCCAGTCCGCCGTCAGTCAGCACGTCCGGCGGCTGGAGAAGCAGACCGGCGCGAGCCTCGTGGAGCGCCACGCCCGCGGCGTCGTCCCCACCGAGGCGGGCCGCATCCTGCAGGCGGCAGCCGCCGACGGAATCGCCGGCCTCGACGGCGCCCTGCGCCGCCTCGACGACCTCGTACGCGGGGACAGCGGCTCGGTGCGGGTCACCACCGGGGCCACGACCGTCCGGCACTTCATGTCCGAGGCCGTCGTCACCTTCCGCCGCCGCCACCCCGACGTGAGCCTGGAGTTCCAGACCGAGAACTCCAGCCGCGGCTGCTTCGACGCCCTCGCCGCCGACGACCTCGACCTCGCCTGGATCACCATCGGCGGCCCGGTCCGCGGCATCGAGCAGCGCCCCGTCATGGAACTGCCCTGGGTGCTCGCCGTCGGCGCCGACGACCCCCTCGCCGCCCGCCCCCGCGTCGAACTCGCCGACCTCGCCGGAATCCGCCACATCCGGCTGCCGGAGAACTCCGCCTCCCGCGCCCACCTCGACACCGCCTTCGCCGAGTCGGGCCTGCGCGTACGCTCCGACACCAGCGTGGCCGACTGGGACACCGCCCTCCTGCTCGCCGAACTGGGCCTGGGCCACGCCGTCGTGCCCGCGCTGCCCGGCTGGCGGGTGCCCGGCACCGGAGGCCCGCTGCGGCTCGTCCCGATCCCCGCCCTGCCGCCCCTGGCCGTGGGCTGGGCGGTCCGGCGCTGGACGGCCCTGGCCCCGCTGGCCCGCGTCTTCGCCGACGAGGTCGCCCGCAACTGCACGGCACGCGCCGCCGCGCACCGGACGCAGCCCTGAGCCCTCCCGCCCGACCCGGCCCGCGAGGCCCGCGGGTGACCTGCGGCCGAGTGGCCCCCGGCGGGCGCGCTTTCGAGTGACACCCACCGCTCGTCGCCGGGCCCGCCCCGCCCGGGTGTCCGAGCATCTCAGGCGGCCGGTCCTGTTCTGGTCATGATCATTCGCTGAATCGATCGGCCGTTCAGCCGGGGCGCGTCGGCGCCACGGAACCGGGCCGCCGCTGGGGAGGATCACGTGCACGTCCTGCTCGTCGCGAGCGCCTTCAACAGCCTCACGCAGCGTGTCCACGCCGAGCTGCGCGACCTCGGCCACAGCGTGGCCGTCGAACTCGCCCTGCCCCACGTCCGCCTGGCCGACGCCGTCCGCAGCCACCGGCCCGACCTGGTCCTCGCCCCGATGCTGAGGACGGCCCTCCCCGAAGAGGTCTGGTCCGCCCACACCTGCCTGATCGTCCACCCCGGGCCCGTCGGCGACCGCGGCCCCTCCTCCCTCGACTGGGCCCTCCACGACCAGGCCACCCGATGGGGCGTCACCGTCCTGCAGGCCGACGCGGAGATGGACGCGGGCGACGTCTGGGCCTCCGTCGAATGCCCCGTACCACCGGTGGCCAAGAGCGACCTCTACCGCGGTGAGATCGCCGACGCGGCGCTGGAAGCCGTACTCCTCGCCGTCCACCGCTTCGCCTCCGGCACCTGCACCCCCCGCCCCCAGTCCACCGGCCACGCACGCCCCGCCCTGCGCCAGGAGCACCGCCGGATCGACTGGCGGGCGGACTCCACCGAGCGGGTGCTGCGCCTGCTGCGCGCCGCCGACTCCCAGCCTGGCGTACGCGACGAACTGCTGGGCGGCGAGTGGTTCCTGCACGGCGGCCACCCGGCCCTGCCGGAGGAAGGGCTGCGCGGCCGGCCCGGAGAACTGCTGGCCACCCGGGCCGGCGCGATCTGCCGGGCCACGGCCGACGGCGCCGTCTGGATCCCGGAACTACGGGCCCGCCGCGCACCGGGCGGGCCCGCCACCGTCAAACTCCCCGCCACCACGGCCCTGGCCGACCGGCTGCCGCCGCTGCCGGAGCGGCCCGCCCCCGCGCGGTCCGGCCCGGGCGGCCCGGGCTGGTCCGACATCGGCTACCACGAGCAGGGGCAGGTGGGGTTCCTGTCCTTCTCCTTCCCCGGCGGCGCCATGAGCACCGACCGCTGCCGGCGCCTGCTGGACGCCTACCGCACCGCCTGCACCCGCCCCACCTCGGTCCTCGTCCTCGGCGGCGGCCGTGACTTCTTCTCCAACGGCATCCACCTGGGCGTCATCGAGGCCGCCGCCGATCCGGCCGCCGAGTCCTGGGCCAACATCAACGCCATGGACGACCTCGTCGAAGCCGTCCTCACCACCACGGACCGCCTCGTCGTCAGCGCCCTCGGCGGCAACGCGGCCGCCGGCGGGGCCATGCTCGCCCTCGCCGCCGATGAGGTCTGGTGCCGCGCGGGCGTCGTCCTGAACCCGCACTACCGCCTGATGGGGCTGCACGGCTCGGAGTACTGGACCTACACCCTGCCGCGCCGCGTCGGCACCGGCGTCGCGGACCGCCTCACCACCGAGGCCCTGCCGCTGAGCGCCGCCGCCGCGCACCGGCTCGGCCTGGTCGACCGTACGCTCACCTGCCCGCCGCAGGCCTTCGCCGGACAGACGGCGCGGCTCGCCGCCCACCTGGCCGCCCTGCCCGCCACCGCCTCCCGGATCGCCGGGAAGAAGGAGCGGCGCGAGCGCGACGAGGCGGAGCGGCCCCTGGCCGCCTACCGGGCGGCCGAGCTGGCCCGGATGCGGCAGACCTTCGACGACCCCGCCGCCCCCTACCACGCCCTGCGCCGCGCCTTCGTACGCAAGGAGCCCGCGGCCGCCACCCCGCCCCACCTGGCCTGCACCGTGCCGGGCCGGCACACCGCACCCCTGCCCTCCCGGCAGCGCACCGGCGTCACTGGACTGGCCGTACCAGACGGCGCACCGGGGGCGGTCGGCTGTTAGCAAGAGGGGTGAGGTCCGCACGAGCCGCCTCGCCCCGCACCCCTCCCTGAAACACCTCCCCGAGGAGGCACCCCCATGGACACAGCGACCAAGGACCCCGTCGAGGATCCCCCGATCCACATCCTCTGGATCAACGCGGGGCTGAGCTGCGACGGCGACTCCGTGTCCCTGACGGCGGCCATGCAGCCCAGCATCGAAGAGATCGTCATGGGGGTGCTGCCCGGCCTGCCCAAGATCGCCGTGCACTGGCCGCTCATCGATTTCGAATGCGGCCCGGTCGGCGGCGCGGACACCTTCATCGAATGGTTCTTCAAGGGGGAACGGGGCGAGATCGACCCCTTCGTCCTCGTCGTCGAGGGCTCGATCCCCAACGAGAGCATCAAGCCCGAGGGCTACTGGTGCGGCTTCGGCGACGATCCGGAGACCGGCCAGCCCATCACCACCAGCGAGTGGATCGACCGGCTGGCGCCCAAGGCCCTCGCCGTCGTCGCCATCGGCACCTGCGCCACGTACGGCGGCATCCACGCCATGGAAGGCAACCCGACGGGCGCCATGGGGGTGCCCGACTACCTCGGCTGGGACTGGACCTCGAAGGCCGGCATCCCCATCGTGTGCGTGCCCGGCTGCCCGATCCAGCCGGACAACTTCTCGGAGACCCTCACCTACCTGCTCTACCAGGCCGCCGGCTCCGCCCCGATGATCCCGCTGGACGACAAGCTGCGCCCCACCTGGCTGTTCGGCGCCACCGTCCACGAGGGCTGCGACCGGGCCGGCTACTACGAGCAGGGCCAGTTCGCCCACACCTACGACTCCCCGCAATGCCTGGTCAAGCTGGGCTGCTGGGGTCCCGTCGTCAAGTGCAACGTCCCCAAGCGCGGCTGGATGAACGGCATCGGAGGCTGCCCGAACGTCGGCGGCATCTGCATCGCCTGCACCATGCCCGGATTCCCCGACAAGTTCATGCCCTTCATGGACGAACCCCCCGGCGCCAAGATCTCCAGCAAGACCAGCGGCGCGTACGGGGCCCTGATCCGCAAGCTCCGCGCGGTCACGGCCCACACCGTGGACCGGGAACCCAAGTGGCGGCACACCGGCGGACAGCTGACCACGGGCTACCGCCCGCCCTGGTGACCGGCGCCCACCGCCCCGCACCGCCCGGCACCGCAGCCCGGTAGCGCCCGCACGCCCGCCACGTCCCCAGCGCACCAACTCCCGCTCAGAAGAGAAGGGTCACGGCAGACACGATGGCACCGAAGACGAAGGCGGCCGGAGACGGCAGCGGCCTGGTGGAGATGGCCTGGGATCCGATCACCCGGATCGTGGGCAGCCTCGGCATCCACACGAAGATCGACTTCAAGCAGAAGCGGGTCGCGGAGTGCTACAGCACCTCGTCGGTCTTCCGCGGCTACAGCGTCTTCATGCGCGGCAAGGACCCCCGCGACGCTCACTTCATCACCAGCCGCATCTGCGGGATCTGCGGCGACAACCACGCCACCTGCTCCGTGTACGCGCAGAACATGGCCTACGGGGTGAAGCCCCCGCACCTCGCCGAGTGGATCATCAACCTCGGCGAGTCGGCGGAGTACATGTTCGACCACAACATCTTCCAGGAGAACCTGGTCGGGGTCGACTACTGCGAGAAGATGGTCCGCGAGACCAACCCCGGGGTCCTGGAACTCGCCGAGCGCACCCCGGCCCCGCACGCGGGCGACCACGGCTTCAAGACCATCGCCGACATCATGCGCTCCCTCAACCCCATCGAGGGCGAGTTCTACCGCGAGGCCCTCCAGGTCAGCCGCTACACCCGGGAGATGTTCTGCCTGATGGAGGGCCGCCACGTGCACCCCTCCACGCTCTACCCGGGCGGTGTCGGCACCATCGCCTCCGTCCAGCTCTTCACGGACTACATGAGCCGCCTCATGCGGTACTGCGAGTTCATGAAGCGGGTCGTCCCCCTCCACGACGACCTCTTCGACTTCTTCTACGAGGCCCTCCCCGGCTACGAGGAGGTCGGCCGCCGGCGGGTGCTCCTCGGCTGCTGGGGCGCGCTCAACGACCCCGAGTACTGCGACTTCACCTACGCCAACATGACCGACTGGGGACGGAAGATGTTCGTCACCCCGGGCGTCATCGTCGACGGCAAACTGGTGACCAACGACCTCACCGAGATCAACCTCGGCATCCGGATCCTGCTGGGCAGCTCGTACTACGACGACTGGGCGGGCCAGGAGCAGTTCGTCCGGCACGACCCGCTGGGCAACCCGGTCGACCCCCGCCACCCGTGGAACCAGCACACCATCCCCGCTCCGCAGAAACGGAACTTCGACGACAAGTACAGCTGGGTGATGTCGCCCCGCTGGTTCGACGGCAAGGACCACCTCGCGCTGGACACCGGCGGCGGCCCCATCGCGCGCCTGTGGTCGACGGCCCTGTCCGGGCTGGTCCACACCGACTACGTGCAGGCGACCGGCCACAGCGTGGTCATCACCCTGCCCAAGACGATGACCAAGCCCGAGACCCGCTTCGAGTGGAAGATCCCGAAGTGGAGCAACGCGCTGGAACGCAACCGCGCCCGCACCTACTTCCAGGCGTACGCGGCCGCCATCGCGCTGCACTGCGCCGAGAAGGGCCTGGCGGAGGTCCGCGCCGGACGCACCCAGACCTGGGAGAAGTTCGAGGTCCCGGACGAGGGCCTCGGCGTCGGCTTCACCGAGGCCGTACGGGGCGTCCTCTCGCACCACATGGTGATCCGCGACGGCAAGATCGCGAACTACCACCCGTATCCGCCGACCCCCTGGAACGCCAGCACCCGCGACACCTTCGGCACACCGGGACCGTACGAGGACGCCGTCCAGAACACCCCGATCTTCGAGGAGAACACCCCGGAGAACTTCAAGGGCATCGACATCATGCGCGCCGTCCGCAGCTTCGACCCCTGTCTGCCCTGCGGCGTCCACATGTACGTCGGCCCCGGCAAGACGGTCAAGCAGATGCACGTGCCCACCGGCCTGAGCGGACTGGGCGGATGAGCGCGGCCGCCGATGCGCAGCGGGCGGGCCGCCAGGTCGAGGAGATCCTCGACCGGCTGGCCGCCACCGGCGACCGCCAGGCCTGCGAGGCCGCCGAGGAACTGGTGCGCGTCCTCATGGAGTTCTACGGGGCCGGGCTCGCCCGGATCCTCGAACGGCTCGGCGAGGGCCCCCTCGGCCCCCTGCTCGACGACGAACTCGTGGCGAGCCTGCTCGCCCTGCACGACCTGCACCCCGAGGACGTCCGCACCCGGATCCGCCGCGCCCTGGACAGCACGGGCGACCCGGTGGAACTGCTCGGGTTCGACGAGGCCACCGGCGTCCTGCGGCTGCGCCCCGCGGCCACCGGCGGTGGGTGCGGATGCTCCGGAACCACCGGGTCGGCCCAGCGGGACGTAGAGGAGGCCCTGGCCTGCTTCGCGCCCGAGGTGACCCGGGTGGAGCTGGAAGCGGCGGCCGCCCCGCCGCCGGCGCTGCTCCAGATCTCCACCCGCCCGCCCGCTCCGGCACGGGTGCCGTGAACGGGCCCGCGGCGCGCACCGGCGCCCCGGGCGTCCGGAGCGGCGTGAGCGGCCTGCGCCGGTTCACCGGCGCGCGCGAACCCCGCCCGGAACGCTGCGAACTGTGCGGGACGGCGGTGGCCGAGGACGGCCACCGCCACCTGGTGGAGACCGAGAAGCGGGCCCTGGTCTGCGCCTGCACCGCCTGCGCCCTGCTGTTCGACCGGCCGGGCGCGAAGACCGGGCGCTTCCGCGCCGTCCCGGACCGCTACCTCACCGACCCTTCCCACCGGCTCGACGACGGTGCCTGGGAACTCCTGCAGATCCCGGTCGGCGTCGCGTTCTTCTTCCGCAACGCCGCGCTCGACCGGCTGGTCGCCCTCTACCCGAGCCCGGCCGGGGCCACCGAGAGCGAACTCGACCCGGAGACCTGGCAGACCGTGCTCGGCGCGGGCCGGCTCTCCGGCCTGCTCGAACCCGACGTGGAGGCGCTGCTGCTGCGCCGTTCCGAGGGCCGGACCGAGTGCTACCTGGTGCCGATCGACATCTGCTACGAGCTGGTGGGGCGGATGCGGCTGCTGTGGCAGGGCTTCGACGGCGGGGCGGAGGCCCGGGCCGCGCTGCGCACCTTCTTCGAGCAGGTCGAGCGCCGGGCCAAGGTACCGGCCGGGGCCGGGGCCGGGGCCGAGGCGGGGGCGGAGGCGCGGCTGTCATGACCGAGACGACCGCTACGACCCCTACGACCGCCACGTCCGCCGTGACCGCTGCGACAGGAACCGCCGTCCCGGCTGCCCCGGCCGCCACAACAGCCGCGTCCGTCACAACAGCAGCCACGCCGGGGCCGGCGAACCTCACCTTCACCTGCACCGGAGTGCGCGCCGACGCCTACGCCGCCGGGCCCACCCTCGTCTTCCGGCTGCGCGTCACCGCCGACCCGGACACCCGGGTGCACGCCCTCGCCCTGCGCTGCCAGCTCCGGATCGAACCGGCCAGGCGCCGCTACGGCCCGGCCGAGGCCGAGGGCCTCGCCGACCTCTTCGGCGAACGCTCCCGCTGGGGCACCACCCTCCAGCCCGTGCAGTTCGCCCAGGTCGCGGTCATGGTGCCCAGCTTCACCGGGGAGACCGAGACGGACCTGGTCGTGCCGTGCAGCTACGACATGGACATCGCGGCCTCGCGGTACTTCAGCGCCCTGGAGGCGGGCGAAGTGCCCCTGCTGATGCTGTTCTCCGGCACGGCCTTCACCGGCGCCGGCGGGTTCCGCGTCGAGCCCGTGCCCTGGGACCGCGAGGCCTCGTACCGGATGCCGGTGGCCGTGTGGCGCGAGATGGTCGAACAGCACTTCCCGGGCTGCGGCTGGCTCAGGCTGCCCCGCGACACCATGGCCGAACTGCTGGCCTTCCGCTCGCGGCACGCGCTCGCCTCGTGGGAGGCGACCGTACGGGCCCTGCTCGACGCGGCGGACACCGCGAAACCCCCGCCGGTGGCCGGACTCCGGCTCGGCGGAGCGGTCCCGGGCGTCACCGGGAGGACCGCGCCATGACCACGACGACCGCTCCCGCGGCCCGCTTCGCCACCGCCCGGCAGGTGGCCGACGCCGTCCTCTTCGAGGGCTACGTGCTGTACCCGTACCGGGCCTCGGCGGCCAAGAACCGGCTGCGCTGGCAGTTCGGCGTACTCGTACCGCCCGCGTGGGGCCCCGCGCACGACGAACACTCCCTCCAGCAGACCGAGCTGCTGATGGAGCCCAAGGGCGACGCGACGCTGGCGGTGGAGCTGCGCTTCCTGCACGCGCGCCGCCGTACGGTCGAGCATGCCCGGGACGACGGCACCTTCGCCGAGGTCACCGAACTGCACCTGGCCGACCGGGTGCTCGTCCCCTGGGACGAGGGCGCCGAGGAACGCGTCGAACTCCTGGTCCCCGTGGCCGAGCTGGCGGGGGAGGGCGTCACCCTGCCCTTCCGGCTCCCCGCGGGCGAGGAGACCGAACCCGTCCTGGACACCGAGGGCCGGGTGGTGGGCCGACTGCTGCGGCGCACCGAGGAGGCCGAGGGCGTCGTACGGCTGCGCGCCACCGAACTCGACGGCGCCTACCGGGTGTTCAGACTCACCGCCGTCGTCGAGAACACCAGCCCCTGGAGGCCGGCGGACCGGGACGCCGACCGCGACGCCGCCCTGCCCCGCTCGCTGGTCTCCGCCCACCTCATGCTCGGCCTGAGCGCGGGCTCCTTCCTGTCCCTGACCGACCCGCCCGAATGGGCCAGGGGAGCGGTCGCGGACTGCGTCAACCTGCGCACCTGGCCGGTCCTCGCCGGTGAGGGCGGCCGCGCCGACGTGGTGCTGTCCTCGCCGATCATCCTGGAGGACCATCCGGCCATCGCCCCCGAGAGCGCCGGCGCGATGTACGACGCGACCGAGATCGACGAGATCCTCGCGCTGCGCACGGCGGCCCTGACCGACCAGGAGAAGCGCGAGGCACGCGGGACGGACGCCCGCGCGGCCGCCGTCATCGACCTGGCCGACTCGATGCCGCCCGAGGTGCTGGAACGGCTGCACGGGGCGGTCCGCGCCCTGCGGGAGATCACCGGCCCGGACGGGCCCCCGGAGTTCCGCGAACCCCCCGGGACGCCGACCGGACTCCCGGACGAGGACGCGGTGTTCAGGCCCGACACCCCGTGGTGGGACCCGGCCCGGGCCGACACCGCCGACCCGGCCCGGGACCGGATCACGATCGGCGGCGCCTCGGTGGGCGTGGGCAGCCGGGTACTGCTCCGCCCCGGCCTGCGCCGCACCGACGCCCAGGACCTCTTCCTCCAGGGCAGCACGGCCCTGGTCGAGGCCGTCCTGCACGACGTCGACGGGGGAGTGCACCTCGCCGTCACCGTGGAGGGCGACCCGGGCGCGGACATCCGCCGGGAACAGGGCCGCTTCCTGTACTTCCAGCCCGACGAGGTCACCCCCCTGGAGGACGTATGAGCGGCAGAACGCTCGTCGCGGGCATCGGCAACGTCTTCCTCGGCGACGACGGCTTCGGCGTCGAGACCGTGCGGGCCCTGGCCTCGCACCGACTGCCCGCCGACGTCGAGGTGGTGGACTTCGGCGTACGCGGCGTCCACCTCGCCTACCAGCTCCTCGACGGCTACGACACCCTCGTCCTGGTCGACGCCGCGGCCCGCGGCGGCGCCCCCGGCACGCTCTACCTGATCGAGGCCGGCGAACCCGGCCGGGCCGGAGCCGGCGGCGCCGTGCTCGACGGCCACCACATGTCCCCCGACGCCGTCCTCGCCCTGCTGGGCACCCTGTGCGCCGGGACCGGTTCCACACCGCCCCGGCGCACCCTGGTCCTCGGGTGCGAACCCGCCTGCGTCGAGGAGGGCATCGGGCTCAGCGCACCGGTCGCCGCCGCGGTGCCGGAGGCCGTACGCGCGGTCCTGGAACTGCTCCGGGACGAGGCCGACACCAGCCCCGAGGACGACCGGCCCCGCCGTGAACTGAGGAGAACCCCATGAAGAAGGCCCTCATCGGCGGCGCGACCGCCGCCGCCCTCGCCGCCGTACTGAAGCAGGTCCTCCCTGACATCAGGCGCTACCTCCGCATGCGCCGGATGTGACGCGCGGGTCCTCCCCGGCCGCGCCGGGCCCTTGACGGCGTGGCACAGCCCGGCGCGGCGCGGCCTGGCACGGGCCCGCACGGCCCGGCCCGCCCGGGCGACGTCCCGGCGCCCGAATGGCGTACGGGGCGCGCGGAGGGTCGGCGTGCCGAGCGCCACGCCCCCGTCCGGCCGGTCTAATGAGCCCCGGCAGGACGGAGTCCGATGCACGAGATGTCGATCGCCATGGCCGTCGTGGGCCAGGTGGAAGAGGCCGCGCGGGCCGGTGGCGCGGGTGCGGTGAGCGCCGTACGGCTCCAGGTCGGCGAGCTGGCGGGCGTGGTGCCCGACGCCCTGGCCTTCTGCTTCGAACTGGCCTGCGCCGGCACCGTCCTGGAAGGCGCCGCCCTCACCACGGAGTCCGTGCCGGCCCGCGCCCGCTGCGGTACCTGTACGGCCGAGTGGCCGGTGGGCATGCCACCCGAACTGTGCTGCCCCGGCTGCGGCCGGGCCACCGACGTCACCCTGCTCTCGGGCCGTGAGCTGCAGATCCTCAGCGTGCGGTGGGAGGACGGCCCCGCCCCCGCGCACCCCCGCGAACCGATCCCCGAGGAGGCCTGAACCATGTGCCGAGTGGTCGATCTGCGGCAGGCGGTACTCGCCAAGAACGACGAGGCGGCGCACGCCCTGCGCGCCGAACTCACCGCCCGCGGAACCGTCACCGTCAACCTCCTCTCCAGTCCGGGCAGCGGGAAGACGGCGCTGCTGGAACGCGAACTGCTCCTCGCCCGGGAGCGCGGAATCGGCGTCGCCGCACTCACCGCCGACCTCGCCACCGAGAACGACGCGGTACGGCTGGCCCGTTCCGGCGTACCGGTCAAGCAGGTGCTGACCGACGGGCTCTGCCACCTGGAGGCGGTGATGCTCAGCCGCCACCTGGACGGATGGCTGCCCGAGGACACCCGGCTGCTGTTCGTGGAGAACGTCGGCAACCTGGTCTGCCCGGCCTCCTACGACCTCGGGGAATCCCTGCGCGTGGTGCTCGCGTCGGTGACCGAGGGGGAGGACAAGCCGCTGAAGTACCCGACCGCCTTCGGGCTGGCCCAGCTGGTGGTGGTGACCAAGACGGACATCGCGCGCGCCGTCGGCTTCGACGAGGCCGCCTTCCGCGCGAACGTGCAACGGGTCAATCCCGGGGTGGAGGTGGTGCTCACCTCGGCCCGCTCGGACGAGGGGGCGGGCGTCCTGCTCGACCGGGCGCTGGCCGTCGGGGCGGGCGCGAAGACGCACGCGCCGGTCATGGCGCAGCAACAGCAGTACCGGCAGGACGGCGGGCACGGGCACGGGCACCACCACGGTGCCCGTGACCACGACCACGACCACGGGCACGACCACGGGCCGGGCCACGAGCACGATCACGACCACGACGGCCTTCCTCCGCACGCACACCCCGCCGTGGCGCAGACCCGTTGATGGATGCGGTGCAGCGCCGCCGGGTCACCGTCCGGGGGGTGGTACAGGGCGTCGGCTTCCGGCCCTACGTGTACACCCGCGCCACCGGCCTCGGTCTCGCCGGGCACGTGACCAACACCCCCGAGGGCGTCGTCGCCGAGGTCGAGGGCGCCCCCGCGGCCGTCTCGGAATTCTGCGACCGGCTCGCCGCGGAGGCGCCCCCGCTCGCCGTGGTGGACACCGTCGACCACTGCGAAGTGCCCGTCGCGGGCGGCTCCGGGTTCAGCATCGTCGCCTCCCGCACCGGCGGGCTCGCCCGGACCCTGGTCTCGCCGGACGTGGCCACCTGCGCCGACTGCCTCGCCGAGCTGACGGACCCGGCCGACCGGCGCCACCGGCACCCCTTCATCACCTGCACCCACTGCGGGCCGCGCTTCACCATCGTCACCGGCCTGCCGTACGACCGCGCCCACACCACCATGGCCCGGTTCCCGATGTGCGCCGACTGCGCCCGGGAGTACGCGGACCCCGCCGACCGCCGCTTCCACGCCCAGCCCGTGGCCTGCCCGGCCTGCGGACCCCGGCTGCGCCTGCTCACCGGGCACCCGCCCCGCGAGGCCGCGTCGGGCGCCGACCCGCTGGCCGAGGCCCGCAGGCTGCTCGCCGCCGGGGCGATCCTGGCGGTCAAGGGGCTCGGCGGCTACCACCTCGCCTGCGACGCCGGCCAGGCCGGAGCCGTCGCCGAGCTGCGCCGGCGCAAGGGCCGCGGGGACAAGCCGTTCGCCCTGATGGCCCGTGAACCCGCCGACGTCGAGCACCTCGTGCACCTCGGCCCCGAGGAACGGAGCCTGCTCACCGGGGGCGTCCGCCCGATCGTGCTGCTGCGCCGCCGGGCCGGGGCGCAGGGAGCGGCCGAGGCGATCGCCCCGCGCTGCCCCGACCTCGGCGTGATGCTCCCGTACACCCCCGTCCACCACCTGCTGCTCGGCCTGCCCGGTGACCCTCCCGGACCCCGTCTGCTCGTGATGACCAGCGGCAACCTCGCGGGGGAACCGATCGTCACGGACGACGGCGAAGCCCTGGACCGGCTCGCGGGCATCGCCGACGCCTGGCTCACGCACGACCGGCCCATCCACGTGCCCTGCGACGACTCCGTCGTGCGCGTCTGCGACGGCGAGCCGCTGACCCTGCGGCGCTCCCGCGGGTACGCCCCGCTGCCCGTCGCCCTGCCGCTCCCGGTGCCCGCGACCCTCGCCGCCGGGGGAGACCTGAAGAACACCTTCTGCCTCGGCGAAGGGCGCCGGGCCTGGCTGTCCGCGCACATCGGAGACATGGACGACCTCGCCACGCAGTACGCCTTCGAGCGGGCCGAGCGGCAGTTGGAGTCCGTCACCGGCGTCACCCCCACGCTGCTGGCCGCCGACCGGCACCCCGGATACCGCTCCGGGCAGTGGGCCCGGCGCGCCGCCGGCGCCCGGCCGCTGGTCCGCGTACAGCACCATCACGCGCACGTCGCCTCGGCGATGGCCGAGAACGGGCTGGACGGCGGGCGGCGGGTGATCGGCGTGGCCTTCGACGGCACAGGCTACGGCGACGACTGCGCGGTGTGGGGCGGCGAGTTCCTCCTCGCGGACTACGCCGGGTACACCCGCTTCGCCCACCTCGCGTACGTCCCGCTGCCGGGCGGCGACGCCGCCGTGCACCGGCCCTACCGCATGGCGCTGTCCCACCTGCGCGCCGCGGGCATCGGCGGGCTGCCCGGCCTGCCCTGTACGGAGGCCTGCCCGCCCGGCGAACTGCGGGTTCTGACACGCCAGTTGGAGCGGAACCTGAACTGTGTGCCCACCTCCAGCATGGGCCGCCTCTTCGATGCGGTCTCCTCCCTGGCGGGCATCTGCCAGCACGCCGGATACGAGGCCCAGGCCGCGATCGAGCTGGAGGGCGCCGCCGTCACCGCGCAGGGGACGGGCCCCGGCCCTGGCTATGCCTTCGCGCTGCGCGTCCCGCCGGACCCGGCTGGGGCCCCGGTCACCGCCGACCCGGCGCCCGTACTGGCCGCCGTGGTGGCCGACGTACGCGCGGGCGTGGACCCCGCCCTGATCGCCGCCCGCTTCCACTCCTGCGTCGCCGAGCTGGTAGGCACCCTCTGCGGGCTGGCACGCGAGCGGTCCGGTCTGGACACGGTCGCCCTGACCGGCGGGGTCTTCGCCAACACGCTGCTCTCCTCCGCCTGTACCCGCACCCTGCGGGAGCGGGGCTTCACCGTCCTGCGCCACCGCCACGTCCCGCCGAACGACGGTGGACTGGCCCTCGGCCAGCTCATGGTGGCGGCGGTCCTGGAACACCACCCACAGCAAGGAGAAGCCCATGTGCCTGGCGGTACCCGGCAGAGTGCTTGACATCGGGGAGAAGGACGGCACCCGCATGGCTACCGTCGACTTCGGCGGCGTGCAGAAGGAGGTGTGCCTGGAGTACCTGCCGGACCTCCAGGTCGGTGAGTACGCCATCGTCCACGTGGGATTCGCCCTGCAACGCCTCGACGAGGAGTCGGCCCGGCAGACCCTCGAACTCTTCGCGCAGCTCGGGATGCTCCAGGAGGAGTTCGGCGACCCGTGGGAGCAGGCCGCCGCGGCGGCGGGCTCCGACGACTGGCCCTTCGCGGACGAGCCCGCCGGGGCCGCCGCACCGCAGGAGGAAGCGCAGAAGTGAAGTACATCGAGGAATTCCAGGACCCCGCCCTCGCCCGGCGGCTGCTCGACGACATCCACGCCACCGTGACCCGCCCCTGGGCCCTGATGGAGGTCTGCGGCGGCCAGACCCACACCATCATCCGGCACGGGATCGACCAACTCCTCCCGGAACAGGTCGAGTTGATCCACGGCCCGGGCTGCCCGGTGTGCGTCACCCCGCTGGAGGTCATCGACAAGGCGCTGGAGATCGCCTCCCGCCCTGACGTGATCTTCTGCTCCTTCGGGGACATGCTCCGCGTCCCGGGCACCGGCCGCGACCTCTTCCAGGTGCGCAGCGAGGGCGGCGACGTCCGCGTGGTCTACTCCCCGCTCGACGCCCTGAAGATCGCCCAGCAGAACCCGCGGCGCCAGGTGGTGTTCTTCGGCATCGGCTTCGAGACCACCGCACCGCCCAATGCCATGACGGTGTACCAGGCGAAGAAGCTGGGCATCGCCAACTTCAGCCTGCTGGTGTCCCACGTCCGGGTGCCCCCGGCGATCGAGGCGATCATGCAGTCACCGAGCTGCCGGGTCCAGGGCTTCCTCGCCGCCGGGCACGTGTGCAGCGTCATGGGCATGGGGGAGTACCCGGAGCTGGCCGCGCGCCACAGGGTGCCGATCGTCGTGACCGGTTTCGAGCCGCTGGACATCCTGGAGGGCGTACGACGGGCCGTGCGGCAGCTGGAACGCGGCGAGCACACCGTCGACAACGCCTACGCGCGCGCCGTCCGCCCGGAGGGCAACCCGGCGGCCCTCGCCATGCTGGAGGACGTCTTCGAGGTCACCGACCGGGCCTGGCGCGGCATCGGCGTCATCCCCGACAGCGGCTGGCGGCTGTCCGCCCGCTACCGGGACTTCGACGCCGAGCACCGCTTCTCGGTCACCGGCATCAACACCCTCGAACCGGCCGAATGCCGCAGCGGCGAGGTCCTCCAAGGGCTGATCAAGCCGCACGAGTGCGAGGCCTTCGGCACGCTGTGCACCCCGCGCAGCCCGCTCGGCGCCACCATGGTGTCCAGCGAGGGGGCCTGCGCCGCGTACTACCTCTACCGGCGGCTGGAGATCAAGGCCGCGCCGACCACCCCGAGCGCCCCGCTGGAGGCGAGCCCCGTTGCCTGACACCGCACTGGACATCACGGGCTGGACCTGTCCGGCCCCGCTGCGCGACCGGCCGCGGGTGGTGATGGGCCACGGCGGCGGGGGCGCCCTCTCCGCCGAACTGGTCGAGCACCTCTTCGCCCCCGCCTTCGGCGGTGACGTGCTCGCCCAGCTCGGGGACTCCGCCGCCGTCACCCTCGGCGGCGTCCGGCTGGCCTTCTCCACCGACTCGTACGTCGTGCGGCCGCTCTTCTTCCCCGGCGGAAGCATCGGCGACCTGGCGGTCAACGGCACCGTCAACGACCTGGCCATGAGCGGAGCCCGAGCCGCCTACCTGTCCTGCGGGTTCATCCTCGAAGAGGGCGTCGAGGTCTCGGTGGTGGCCCGGGTGGCCGAGGCGCTCGGCGCGGCCGCGCGGACCGCGGGCGTGGAGGTGGCGACCGGCGACACCAAGGTCGTCGAAGCCGGCCACGGCGACGGGATCTACATCAACACCGCCGGGATCGGGATCATCCCCGAGGGCGTGGACCTGCGCCCGCAGCGCGTCGTACCGGGCGACGTGGTGATCGTCAGCGGTGAGATCGGACTCCACGGAGTGGCGATCATGAGCGTCCGCGAGGGCCTGGAATTCGGCGTGGACATCGAGAGCGACTGCGCGGCACTCGGCGGCCTGGTGCAGAGCATGCTCGCGGTCACCCCGGACCTCCACGTGCTGCGCGACCCCACCCGGGGCGGGCTCGCCGCCTCCCTCAACGAGATCGCGGCCGCCTCCGGCACCGGCGTCGTGATCCACGAGGGCCGGGTCCCGGTCCCGGAAGCCGTCGCGAACGCCTGCGCGATCCTCGGCCTCGACCCGCTGTACGTGGCCAACGAGGGCAAACTGGTGGCCTTCGTCCCCCGGCAGCATGCCGAGGCCGTCCTCGACGCCATGCGCGCCCATCCGCTGGGCGGCCGCGCGACCGTGATCGGCGAGGCGGTCGATGCCCACCCGGGCCTCGTCGTGGCGCGGACCGGCCTGGGCGGCACCCGCGTGGTCGATCTGCCGATCGGGGAGCAACTGCCGCGCATCTGCTGAGCCGTGCCAGGAGCGCCCCGACGGCGGACCCGGCCCGCGAACCCGTCCGCATGAGGGGCCGCACCCCGGGTAGGCGCGGGACGAGCGGAGGGGGAGAGCGAAGGAGGTTCGTCATGGGCTCCGCCATCTGGGCATTCGGCGGCGATTCGGGCCACCGGCCCGGTATGGATCTCGCCGGCTTCAAGGTAGAGGCGTCCGACGGGTCGGTCGGAAAGATCGACAAGCACTCCGAGGACGTCGGCCGCTCCTACGTGGTGGTCGACACCGGCCCGTGGATCCTCGGCCGGCGCGTGGTGATCCCGGCAGGGCTCATCACCCGCGTCGAGCTGCAGGAGGAAGCCGTCCACCTGTCCTGCACGCGTCAGCAGGTGAAGGACTCGCCGGACTTCGGGAGCGGCCAGACCGAGGACGACGTCGCCGCCATCCGGCAGATCGAGTCGCACTACTCGAATCCCCACATGTGAGCGCGACCGGGGCAGCCGCTCCCGGACCGAGCCAGCCGAGGTGAGAGCCGCATGGAATCGACCACCGAACCGGAACCCGAGGGCCCCGGTCCCACGCCCGAGCGGCCCGATCCGGTGCCCAGGGAGCCCGGTTCTCCGGCGCCCGCGGAGCGGCCGCCCGGACCCGGCCCGGCTCCGGCCGAGCCGTCCCCCAGCGAGCGGCCCCCGGTGCAGGAGCCGCCCGACTGAAGCGACCGAAGGAGGTGGCCCACGTGCGCATCGCGTTCCTGACGGCGCCCGAGGGCGTCGAGGAGATCGAACTCACCGAGCCGTGGAAAGCCGTACTCGCAGCCGGCTGGAACCCCCAGCTGGTCTCCACCAAACCCGGCCGGGTCCAGGCCTTCCGGCACCTCGACAAGGCCGGCACCCACCCCGTCGACCACGTCCTCGCCGGCGACACGGCGGACGGCTTCGACGCGCTCGTCCTGCCCGGCGGCGTCGCCAACCCCGACGCGCTGCGGATGAACGCACGGGCCGTCGGCTTCACCCGGTCCTTCTTCGATGCCGGCAAGCCCGTCGCCGCGATCTGCCACGCACCCTGGACGCTCGTCGAGGCCGACGTCCTGCGGGGCCGCACCCTGACCTCGTGGCCGAGCCTCGCGACGGACATCCGCAACGCGGGCGGCACTTGGGTGGACGAGGAGGTCCACATCTGCCGTGCCGGGCCGTCCGCGCTGATCACCAGCCGCAAGCCGGGCGACCTGGACGCCTTCTGCGCGGCGTTCGTCACCGAGTTCGGCGGCTGACGGAACACGACGTACCGCTGTGGGTCGGCCGACGCCCGCAGAGCCAACCGACGAGGCCCCGGGATGGAGGCCCCCATGTCAACCAGCACACTCATCGCCATCATCGTCCCCGCAGCGCTCGTACTCGTCGCGCTCGTCGCGGGACTGTGGCTGCTGAGCCGCAGGCGACACCTGCAGGACCGGTTCGGGCCCGAGTACACCCGCACCGTGGAGGAGGAAGGCGGCCGGCTGAAGGCCGAGCGCGAACTGCGCTCCCGCGAGGAACGCCATGCCGACCTGGAGATCAAGGAGCTGCCGCCCGAGCGCCGCCGCCAGTACGCGGACCAGTGGAGCGGCGTCCAGGAGCGATTCGTCGACGGTCCCGAAGGGTCCGTGTCGCAGGCCGACGAGCTGGTGTCGCGGCTGATGAGCGAGCGCGGCTATCCGACCGGCGGATACGAGGACCAGGTCCGGGACCTGTCGGTGGAACACGCCGACACGCTGGGGCACTACCGCGCCGCGCACGCCGTCAAGGAGCGCAGTGCCGAGGGCCGGGCGACGACCGAGGAGCTCCGCGGGGCGATGGTGCACTACCGGGCCCTGTTCGACGAACTGCTGAGCGAAGGAGGCGGACGACATGCGTGACCAAGGCGACTGGAACGACCGGCCCGACGAGGGCCGCCTGTCCACCGAGGACATAGCCGACCCCGGCGGAACGGATGCGACGGACGCGACAGGGGCCACGGGCTCGACGGACGCGGCCGGCGCGACGGACCAGCCCGTCTACCCCGGCGAGGCCACGGCCGACCGCGACGACGAGCCCGGTGCGGAGGATGATGGAGTGGCGCGGGACGAAGCGCCCGCCGCCGGCGAGACGGCCCAGGACGAGACGGCCCAGGACGAACCCCTCCTCAGCGAGGAGGAAACGACGGAGTACCGCACGTCGTGGAGCGAGATCCAGGGACGCTTCGTCGACGACCCGCAGGAGGCGGTCAGGTCCGCGGACACGCTGGTCGCGGAGGTGATGCAGACCCTGGCCCGCACGTTCTCGGAGCACAAGCAGGGGCTGGAGGCCCAGTGGGACCGCGGTGAGCAGGTCGCGACGGAGGATCTGCGGCTGGCGTTGCAGCGGTACCGCTCGTTCTTCAACCGTCTTCTGAAGACGTGAACAGTTGAGCGGAGGAGGTGGACGTGCCATGGCCGAGCACGACGGCGGTCCGTCGGCGCGCGGACTGGAGGAAGGCCGGCTGCTCAAGGAGCTGGAGGCCATCCACCGTACGCGCCACGAGACCCTGCTGCACGGGTCCGACGATGCCCTGGTCACCCATACGCAGCGGATGAACGAGCTCGAGCACGAGTACGTGCGCCGCCACCCGCAGCGCGCCCAGACGCCGGGCCGCACCCGTACGGGCGCCCGCGCCCGTACCGGGGACGAGGCGGCCCCGTAGCCGGCGGACGCCCCGTAGCCGGTCGAACACCCACCGGCTACGAGGCGTCCTCGCTGGTGTAGCGGAACCGCGCCCACAGCGGCAGGACGAACCAGCACAGCAGGTACCAGACGACGACCCCCGCCACCAGCCAGGGCACGAGGGCGTTGTGCGTGGCCACCCGCAGGATCAGGAAGAGGGCCGACACCAGGGTGGCCAGCAGCAGGACGATGCCCACGAAGGTGAGGCGAGAGGCCCAGCTGACCGCCTGGAGCTTGATCCGGCGGCCCGAGACGATGCGGTGGAAGGCTACGGGGGCGATGAGCGCGCCCGTCGCCAGGGAACCGAGGATGACGGTGACGAGGTAGATCGTCTTGTCGGTCTGCGGGAGCCCTTGGAACTGCGGGGTGAACACCACCGTCAGGAGGAAGCCGAAGAGGATCTGCACACCGGTCTGGGCGACCCGGATCTCCTGGACCAGCTCCTGCCACTGCCGGTCGGCGCGTTCCTCGGGGCTCTCGTTCCGGCCCCTGCCCTTGTCCCCGCCGCCCTGGTCCCTGCTGCCTTCTTCGCTGCTGACCTCGTCCTTGCCCTGCATGGAGCCTCCCTGAAGGGTGTGGCGTCCCGCCCGGCCGCGTCTGCTGCCGGGGGCTACTTCTCGGCGTGCTGCCCCAAGTAGAAGAGCAGCCAGACGAACCCGGCGAACACGTGCGTGCCGAAGATGTAGAAGAAGGCGCGCAGAGCCACGCCGTTCTCCTTCCACTTCTCGTGCTTCGCCGCAGCCTCGGCGGCCGAGGCTGCGGCGTCGGCGGCGGGGTCCTGCGGCACGGGGGCTCCTGGCGGCTGGCGGATCGGGACGGTTCTCCATCGTAGCGACGCACCACATGACAGGCCTGCGCAACGGCAGGCGCTCAATGGGTCGGCTTTGCCTCAAGTGAGACAATCTTGTATCGTTCGAGGCGAAGGAGGCTCACTATCGTGCGGGAAAAAGAACGGCTGGACGGCGCCGCGCGCGTCCTCGCCAGGGACCGGAGCGCCTCGATGGTCCAGATCGCCGACGGCGCCGGGACCGGCCGCGCCACACAGCCCGATCCTGAACGGAATCTCATGCACACCCCCTCGCGGGACCCCCGCCGCTGGATCGTCCTGGCGATCCTCTCCGGCAGCCTCCTGCTGATCTCGATGGACACCACGATCCTCAACGTGGCCTTCCCCTCGCTCGTCGGCGATCTCCAGCCCGGCGCCGTACAGCAGCTGTGGATCATCGACGTCTACGCGCTCGCCCTGTCCGGCCTGCTGGTCACCGCCGGAGCCCTCGGCGACCGCTGGGGCCGCAAGCGGCTCCTCATGGCCGGCTTCGGCATCTTCTCGGTGGCCTCGCTGATCGCCGTGTTCTCCACCGAGGCCTGGCACGTGATCGCGGCCCGCGCCCTCCTCGGCGTCGGCGGCGCCGCGATCATGCCGTCCACCCTGTCGATCCTGCGCAGCGTCTTCACCGACGCCAAGGAGCGCGCCTTCGCGCTCGCCGTCTGGGCGGCCGTCTTCGGCGGCGGCATGGCCTTCGGCCCCGTCGTCGGCGGACTGCTCGTCCAGGACCACGGCTGGCACTCCGCCTTCCTCCTCAACCTGCCCGTCGCCGCCCTCATCGTCGCGGCCGGACTGCGCTACCTGCCCGAATCGCGCTCCGTGCGCGCCGCAGGTAGCTGGGACTGGTGGGGGGTCGCCCAGTCCATCGTGGGCATGCTCGCCCTCGCGGGCGGCATCAAGCAGCTCGGCAAGAGCGGCGTCGGCGACCCGCTGCCCTGGGCGCTCCTCCTCGTCGCCGCCGTCCTGCTGACCGTCTTCGTCCGCCGGCAGCTGCGCCTGGACCACCCGCTGCTCCAGGTGCGGCTGTTCGCCAAGCCCGCCTTCAGCGTCGCGGCCACCGCGATCTTCCTGCCCATGGTGGGCATGGGCGCGATCCTGTTCCTGGTCACCCAGTGGTTCCAGTACGGCCAGGGCTACACCCCGCTGGAGGCCGGCCTGCGGCTGCTGCCCGCCCCGCTCGCGCTGATCTGCGCCTCGATGGTGGCGCCCACCCTGATGCACCGCTTCGCGATCCGCCACGTACTGGGCGCCGGACTGGTCGTGCTGGCCGCGGGCATGGCCCTGCCGTGGACCCTCCAGCAGTTCACCGGCCTCGGCTACCCCGCCTTCGCCGTCGCCCTGACCGTCATGGGGGCGGGCGCCGGCATCGCGACCACCGTCGCCTCGGTCACCCTGGTCTCCGCGGCGCCCGCCGCCGAGGTGTCCAGCGCCGCCGCGATAGAGGAGACCTGCTACGAACTCGGCTCGGCCATGGGCGTGGCCATCCTCGGGTCCGCCGCCGCGGCCCTCTACCGGGGCAACCTCCCCGTCCTCGACCTGGACGGTCCGAGTGCCGAGGCGGTACGCGGCTCCGTCGGCGAGGCCGCGCACACGGCCGAGCGGCTGGGCGGCGCCGTCGGGCAGGCCCTCGCCGACACCGCCTCGCACGCCTACACCCTGGCGATCACCCCGGCGTTCCTGATGGCCGGAGCCCTGGCGGTCGCCGCCGCGGCGACGACCTGGGCGCTCATCCCGCGCGACCTCCAGCCCACCGAGAACCACTGACGGCAGAGGTCGCGAAGGCGGGCGCGGCGGGCGCCGGACCCAGCGTGGTGGTGCCGGGCGCCGCCCGGTGGCCCAGGCCCGTGCGGTACGCGTCCAGGGCGGCCTCGGTCCGCCCGGCCCGCCGCAGCAGGTCACCCAGCAGCCGGCACAGATCGGCCAGGTCACCCGTGGCCCCGCTGCGTTCCAGCAGGGCCAGCGCTTGTACGTAGTGCTCCTCGGCGGACTCGGTCTCACCGCGCTCCTCGGCCATCAGGCCGAGGAGCCGGTGCGCGCCGCCCGCGTGCACGGCGCCGTGCCGGTCCCCGAGCTCCAGCAGCGCCGACAGGAGCGCGGCGGCCTCCTCGTACCGGCCGAGCCGGCGCAGTACGTCGGCCAGCTCCACCTCCACCTGGGCCGTGTACAGCGCGGCCCGCCTGGCCGCCAGCATCTCCCGGGCCGTACGCAACTCCCGCTCGGCCGAGTCGAGTTCCCCGTTCTGTGCCTGGACGTAGCCGCGCATCCAGTGGCAGTGCGCCAGATCGGTACGCAGCCGCAGCTGTGCGTAGATCGCCTGGGCCTTGGCGAGGGAGGCGTCCGCGTCGGCGACCCGCCCCTCGGCGAGGAAGGTCCGTGCGACCTGCCGGTGCATGCCCGCCACCAGCGCCGGATCGCTGACCTGAGGGGCCAGTGCGAGGGCGAGTTCGGCGGCGTGCGCGGCGCGGGCGTGCGCGCCCATGTCGATGTACGGCCCGATCACCGCCGCGTACAGCAGGACCAGCGCCTCGGGATCGGCCAGCCCGCTCGTACCCAGCTCGTCGATGGTGGACTCGAGGAGGTAGCAGGCGTAGCGCAGCTCGCCGGCGAGCAGGTGCGCGACGGCGCGGCCGCGGATGGGGCGGGCGCGGGAGGGGAGCGGCTGCTCGGCCAGCAGGCGTTCGGCCGCTTCGAAGTGCGCTATCGCCCCGGGCAGTTCCCCCGTCTCCAGGGCGCAGTCGCCGAGTCCGAGCTGGGCCTCTGCCTGCTCCGCGGCCAGCCCCAGCTGCTCCGCGTCGGTCAGGAGCTGCCGGTAGCGCACGGCGGCCTCGTCCGCCGCGCCGGTGGCGAGGGTCTGCTGGGCGTCGGTGAGGGCCAGCCGCAGCTCGGTGCCCAGATGGGCGGGGCGTCCGGTGGTCAGTTCCTCGTACGAGGTGCCCAGCCGCTCGGCGAGGAAGCGCAGGGCGGTTTCCGAGGGTCGGACCTTGCCCGCCTCCAGCGTGGAGATGTAGGCAGGTGTGTACGAGCTGCCCGCCAACTGGCGCTGGGTCAGGCCGAGTCCGGTGCGCATGCGCTGAACCCGGCGGCCGATCTGGGCCGGTTCGTCCATGGAGTCCCCCTGGTTGTTCGAACTCCCCAGTATTCAGGGGGAGGAGGCCATTGCGCACCTTCCGCGCGCCACCTAGGTTAAGCAACCGATTCAGCAAATTGATCCAGCTGCTTAACTTTCTTTCCCGGGGGAGGACTTCATGGTCCCAGTCAGGCGTCCGACCGTCCGCGCAGCACTGCGGGCGGCCGTCGCGGGGATCTGCGCGAGCGCCATGCTGCTGGCCGTCGCACCCGCCGGCGCGTCCGGCGCGCCCGCGGAAGCCCGGGTGGAGGTCGAGATACCGGGGCCGGAGCACGGCGGCGACGCCGGCTCCGGCCACACCCTCGTACCGGCCGGCGGCCGGGCGAAGTCCACCGCACGCCTCTCCGAGGCGGAGCGGTCGGCCGACGGCGACGTCACCAAGATGATCGACAACGGACCCACGGACGACCGTCTCGACGTGGTCGTCGTCGGCGACGGATACACCGCCGCCGAACTGGCGAAGTTCCACGCCGACGCCCGGCAGAAATGGGACGAGGTGACGGCCGTCGAGCCGTACACCACCTACCGCAACCTCTTCAACGTCTGGACGGTCGACGCGGTCTCGAACGAATCCGGCGTCTCCGGTGACCCCGACCCGGCCACCGTGCGCGACACCGCCCTCGGCTCGTACTTCTGGTGCGGGGACATCGAGCGGCTGCTCTGCATCGACCAGCCCAAGGTCGACACCTACGTGGCCAAGGCGCCGGCGGCCGACCTGGTCCTCGTCCTGGCCAACAGCGCCAAGTACGGCGGGGCGGGCTACAACGAGCCCAGCGCCACCCTCGGCTACGAGGGCATATCGACGGCCTCGGCGGGTCACGCCAAGTCCGGCCAGGTCGCCATCCACGAGACCGGCCACTCCCTCGGCAAGCTCGCCGACGAGTACTTCTACCCCGGCGTCCCGGACTACGAGAAGTACACCGGCCCCGAGCCCGCCGACTCCAACAGCTCCACCCTCCCCGCCGACCGGATGGCCGCGCAGCGCGCCAAGTGGTACCGCTGGCTCGGCGAGGAGTCGCCGGACGGCGGCGCCGTCGGCGCGTACGAGGGCGGCGGCTACTTCGTCACCGGGCTCCACCGGCCCACCGACGCCTCACTGATGCGGGTCCTGGGCAAGCCCTTCAACCTCCCCGGCATCGAGGCGATGATCGCCGGCTTCCACCGGCACGCGAGGACCGTCACCCCGCTCACCCCGACGGACCGCACCCTGCGGCTGCGCCACACCGCGAAGGCCGCCGTACCCCGGCTGACCGGCGCGGACGGCAGACAGCTCGTGGTCCGCTGGTACCTGGACGGCCGGGAGCTGAAGAGGTTCGAGGGCCGGACCGAGGTGGCGGTGGCCGAGCTGTGGCTCTTCGACCTGCGCACGCACCGGCTGACGGTCACGGCCGAGGACCGCACCCCCTCGGTCCGCGACCCCGGGATCGCCCGCACCCTGCGCTCCACCGCGCAATGGCAGGTGCGTCTCTAGCAGGTGCGTCTCCAGCCGGTGCCTCCAGCCGTGTCTCCGGCAGCTGCGTCTCCAGAGGGTGTCTCGTCGATCAGGCCGTGCCGGAACGGGCCCGGCCGGTGCCCGCGGCGACGAGCGGTCGCGGCGGACACCGGCCGGAGCCGGGCGCGGAGGAGGTTCCGCGGGACGGTGGCTACATGGGGTCCATCCCGCGGTCGTCCATGCCGCCCTCCTTCTCGCTCTGCTCCTGGAGGCGCCGGGCCTTGTCCCGCAGCCGCCGGCTCTCTTCCGGGTCGGTGGCGCGCTGGGCCGCCTCGTTCAGCTCCTTGGCCTTGGCACGCAACTGCTGGGACCGGCCCTGCGAACCGCCTGCAACGCTCATGATCACTCCTAGATCCGTGGGGAGAGCGGGCGGATCCAGCGAAGCAGCAGTACCGTACGATCGCATCTCGAACCATTACTGAGCGTGATGCCGACCCTTCCGGGCATGACAGGCCGTGAGGGGGGCAGTCGTGCAGCATCGGCACAGCGCGGGACTCGGACATGGGCGGTGGGCGTGCGGAGCGTGGGTGTGGAGGAGGAACTCCTCCTCGTAGGAGCCGAGAGCGGAGAGCCGCTGTCCGTGGCGGCCCTGGTCCTGGACGGGGCGGCCCGCGATGCGGCATGCGGCACCGACCACATCTTCGAGAAGGAGCTGAAACGCGAGCAGGTGGAGTTCGCGACGCGTCCCGTGACCGCCATGGAGGAGCTCTCGCAGGAGATCACCCGGTGGCGGTCCGTGGCCGCCCGGCACGCGCGGGCGGCCGGGGCCGCGGTGGCCGCACTGGCCACGTCACCGGTGCGCGTGATTCCCTCGAACAGCCCAGGCGAGCGCTACGCGTGGATGGCGGAGCGCTACGGCATGACCGCCCAGGAACAGCTGACCTGCGGCTGTCACGTCCACGTCTCCGTGGCCTCCGACGAGGAGGGCGTGGCCGTCCTCGACCGGATCCGCCCCTGGCTGCCCGTGATCACCGCGATCAGCGGCAACTCGCCCTTCTGGCAGGGCGAGGACACCGGTTACGGCAGCTACCGCAGCCGCGTGTGGAACCGCTGGCCCTCGGCAGGCCCCACCGAGATCTTCGGGAGCGCCGACCGCTACCACGGGCAGGTGGCCGCCATGGTGGACACCGGAGTGCTCCGCGACAACGGCATGATCTACTTCGACGCGCGGCTCGGGGTGAACTACCCGACCGTCGAGACCCGGGTGGCGGACGTCTGCCTGCATCCCGAGACCACCGTCCTGGTCGCGACCCTCGTCCGCGGCCTCGTGGAAACCGCGGCCCGCGCCTGGGAAGCCGGGGAGCCGCCGGCCCGCATCGGCGTGAGCCTGCTCCGCCTCGCGTCCTGGCGGGCGGCCCGCTCGGGTCTGGACGGCCCCCTGATCCACCCGGCGACCATGCGGGAGACCTCCGCACGGGCCGCCGTCGACGCCCTGTTCGGCCACGTACGGGACGCCCTGGAGGACCACGGGGACGCGGCGGCGGCCCTCCGGGGCATCGACGAGCTCTTCGAGCGTGGCAGCGGGGCGCAAGTACAGCGGCGGCTGTACCGTGCGAGCGGCGATCTGAAGGCCGTCGTGCGCGCGTGCGCGCGGATCACCGCCACCCCGTAGGGCCGTCCGGCCGATCAGCCGCGCCCCAGCCGCGCCTGCCCCCCGGCCCCGGGCTTAGGCTCGGACCAGGCCGACAAGGGGATGGTGCTCATGTGTCGCTGGCTCGCCTACTCGGGTTCCCCCATGCTGCTCGACGCCGTGCTCTACCGCCCGGAGCACTCGCTCATCAACCAGAGCCTGAACGCCCGCCTCGGCGTCGAATCGACCAACGGGGACGGCTTCGGCATCGGCTGGTACAGCGCCGACGGCGTAGGGGACGGCACCCCGGCGGTCTTCCGCGACATCGCACCGGCCTGGAACAACCGCAACCTGCGCGAACTCGCCGGACACGTCCGCTCCCCGCTGTTCTTCGCGCACGTCCGCGCCTCGACCGGCTCGGCGATCCAGCAGACCAACTGCCATCCCTTCCGCCACGGACGCTGGCTGTGGATGCACAACGGGGCCATCACAGACTTCGAACGCCTCCAGCGCGACCTGTGCATGGCCGTCGACCCGGCGCTCTTCTCCTCCATCGAGGGCTCCACGGACTCCGAGGTGATGTTCTACCTGGCGGTCACCTACGGCCTCGACCAGGACGTCCCCGGCGCCGTGGCCCGGATGGCGGGCCTGGTGGAGCGCCTCGGCAAGGAACACGGGGTGGCGGACCCGCTCCAGATGACCGTGGCCGTGAGCGACGGCGAGCGGGTGTGGGCCTTCCGCTACTCCAGCCAGGGCAGGTCCCGCTCGCTCTACTACAGCAGCAAGGCCGAGACCGTCCGGCGCCTGCACCCCGAGACGCATTTCCTCAGCGAGGTCTCCGACGCCACCCGGGTCGTGGTCTCCGAACCCCTGGGAGACCTCCCCGGGGTGTGGAACGAACTTCCCGAGGCCAGCTACACGGTGATCCCCTCGCCTCCCGGGGAGGACTACCTGCCGTTCATCCCGGAACCGCCCTGACCCGGCCCGTCCGGTTCGTCCTTCAGGGCCGTGGTGAGGGTGAACAGGGCCCCGTCCGGGTCACGCATCGCCACCCACCGCTCCGTCGCGTTCGAGGTGACGTCCGAGACGGTCCGCCCGCCGAGGGACAGAGCCGCCTCCAGCGCGGGCCCGAGCCGCGGGACGCGGAAGTGGACGTGCCAGCGGGGCCTGGTGTGCGCCGCGTAGCCGGCGAGCTCGACGGGGCCGCTGTTGAGACGGGCGACGGGCTCCCCGCCCTGCCGGAGCACGACCTGGTCCTCCTCGTACGAGACCTCGCAGCAGCCGACCCGGCCGGTGGCCCACTCCAGCACCGCGCCGTAGAAGATCGCCGCGTCGAAGGCGTTCCTGGTCCGCAGCTCCAGCCAGGCCGGGGCCGGGCCCTGGCCCACCCGCCAGTCCGAGGACACATCGCCCTCCCAGATCCCGAAGACCGCCCCGTCCGGGTCGGCGACCAGCGCCGCGCGGCCGCCGGAGGGGAAGGAGACCGGGCCGACGGCGATCGTGCCGGTGCGCTCGCGGATGCGGTCCACGGCCACGTCGGCGTCGTCGACGGCGAAGTACGGGGTCCAGGCCACCGCGACCCCCAGGTCCGCCGCCAGCGCCCCGATACCCGCCACCGGTACCCCGTCGAGCTCGGCGACCGAGAAGGCCTCGCCGAGGCGGCCCCGCCGGAACCGCCAGCCCGCGACCGCTCCGTAGAACTGCTGCGCGGTGCCGAGGTCGCGGGCCATCAGGCTCACCCAGCACGGAGCCCCGAAGACCTCCCTGGTGGAAACTTTCACAGCTCCGTCCCTCCGTGAGCCCCGAGTCTCATTCTGGTCCCTTTCGGGACGGATCACGACCTTCCCCGTGGCGCCGGGACACGCCCCCGCGCCCTCACCGCCCGGCCCCGTACGGCGCTAACCTCTCTCCCGGACGCCCGGATCCCGCTCGGAAGGCAGGTCCCCGCATGGTGAGCACCCAGGTACCCGTGATCGATCTCGGCCCGTGGCGCTCCGGCGACGCCGGCGCCCAGGCCCGTACGGCGGCCCGCGTCGACGAGGCCCTGCGCGCGGCCGGATTCCTGCTGGTCACCGGGCACGGAGTGGACCCGGCGCTGCCCGCGCGGATCCGGGAGGAGGCAGCCGCGTTCTTCCGGCTGCCGGCCCGTACGAAGGAGCCGTACGCGGTCACGGTCGGTGGCCGGGGCTGGCTCGGCCCGGGGGCCGAGGCCAACAGCTACGCGGAGGGCACCGCCTCCCCTCCCGACCTCAAGGAGTCCTGGTCCTGGGCCGCGGAGGACCCGACCGGGATCCCGTCCGTGGACCAGGAGTGGTTCCGCCCGAACGCGTGGCCGGCCGAGGTGCCGGCGCTGCGGCCCCTGGTCACCGAGTACCTGTCCCGGATGCGGGCCCTCTCGGACGAGCTGCTGGAACTCCTGGCCACCGCCCTCGGCCTCGCCGAGGACCACTTCACCCGCCACACCTCCCACCCCACCTGGGGTTTCAACGTCAACTGGTACCCGGGCACCGAGGTCGTCGGCCCACCCCTGCCCGGCCAGTTCCGCATCGGCGCGCACACCGACTTCGGCACCGTCACGGTCCTCGACCGGCAGCTGGGCACGGGCGGCCTCCAGATCCACACCGACGCCGAGGGCTGGCAGGACGCCCCGTACGACCCGGCCGCGCTCACCGTGAACATCGGCGACCTGATGGCCCGCTGGACGGGAGACCGCTGGCGCGCGGGCCGCCACCGGGTACTGCCGCCGCCCGCCGACGCACCGGCCGAGGAACTGATCTCGCTGGTCTACTTCTACGAGTGCGACCCGCACACCCGGGTGGAGTCCCTGCCCGCCCCGGTCGGCCGCGTGGTGCACGACCCGGTCGACTCCCACACGTACCTGCGGGCGAAGCTGGACGCCATCAGCGTCACCGAGCCGCAGGGCACCGCGACCCCGGGATGAGGGCCCCGATTACCGCTGCGCACCGGTGTTCGGCAGGATGGGCCGCATGACCGAGATCCTCACCCCCCGCCTCTTGCTCCGCCGCTGGCACGACGACGACCTCGTCCCCCTGTCCGAGATCAACGGGGACCCCGAAGTGATGCGGTGGATCGGCGACGGCTCGGTCCGCGACCTGGAGGAGACCGCCGAGGACATCGAGCGCTGGGAGGAGGAGTGGGACGAGGAGGGCTTCGGGATCTTCGCCGTCGAGCTCCTCGGATCCGGCGAGCTGATCGGCGCGGTCGGCCTCTCCTTGCCCGAGTACCTGCCCGAGGTGTACCCGGCCGTCGCGATCACCTGGCGGCTGGGCCGCCAGTACTGGGGCCAGGGCTACGCCTCCGAGGCCGCCCAGGCCACCTTGGAGTTCGCCCTCCAGGACCGGGGGCTGGACCGGGTCGTCGCCATCAACCGGTCGGGCAACGACGAGTCCGAGAACGTGATCCGCAAACTGGGCATGGTGCTGGAGCGCGACACCACCCACCCCCAGGACGGCTACCTCCTCCAGATCCACGGCATCGACCTCACCGAGTACGAGGCCTGATCCGGCCCTGTCGGCAACACACCCTCCGGCTCCCGTTCCGCGCATCGGCCGATCGGATGACTGGGGCCTCGTCCGGACCGCTCGCGGGCTCCGCCCGGCGGGCGGACCGGCCCCGGCCCCCGCCGCGGTGACCATGGAACGGGGGAGCGGGAGGGCGTACGTGGTCCCTCCCCGCCCCGGAGCCGAGAGGGACACCATGACCCCGCACGACCGACAGCTCCTCGCCGCCGCCGGGCGCGGCGACGCGGCCGAGGTGGCCGCGGCACTCGCCGCGGGCGCCGCCGTGGAGGCCCGCGACGCGCAGGAACGCACCCCGCTGCTGCTCGCCGTACTCGGCGACCACCTGGACGCCGCGGGGCTGCTGCTCGCCGCGGGCGCCGACCCGAACGCCCAGGACTCCCGCGAGGACAGCCCCTGGCTGGTCACCGGCGTCACCGGCAGCGTCCGCATGATGCGGCTGCTGCTGCCCGCCGGGCCCGATCTGAAGCTGCGCAACCGCTTCGGCGGGATCTCCCTCATCCCGGCCGCCGAGCGCGGGCACACCGCGTACGTGCGCGCCGTGCTGGACGAGACGGACATCGACGCCGACCACGTCAACCGGCTCGGCTGGACCGCCCTGCTGGAGGCCGTGATCCTCGGCGACGGCGGCCCGCGCCACGAGGAGATCGTCGCTACGCTGCTCGCCGCCGGCGCCGACCCCGCCCTCGGCGACCACGACGGGGTGACCCCGTACGAGCACGCCGCGCGCCGCGGCTTCGACGGCATGGCGCGCCTCTTGCGGGAGGCGGCGGAGCGGGAGGCCGGCCGATGAGCCGCCGCGCCACGGGTACCCGTACGCTCCTCGCCGCGCTGGCCGTGGTCCTGGCGGCCGGAGCCTGCACCCCGCAGCCGCAGGACTCCGCGCAGCGCCCGGCCGCGCCGGCGCCCTCCGCCGCCTCCCCGCTGCCGTCCACCGCGCGGACCCCCCAGGGCACCCTCCTGACCGCCGACTTCGGCGCCGACACGGTCACCTTCGTGGACGCGGAGCGCGGCGCGGTCGCCTCGGTTCCCGTGGGCAGGGCGCCGTACGGGCTGGCCGTCGGCGCGGACGGCCGGGCCTGGGTGGCCACGGCCGAGGGGGTCGCGGTCGTCGACACCCACACCCGCCGGCGCACCGCCCTGATCCCCTACCGCACCGGCACCGGACCCGTCACGGACGGCGAGTACCGCGGCGGCGGCATGGGCATCGCGCTCTCGCCCGACGGAGCGCGCGCCTACGTCGGGGTCAACGTGCCCGGGACCACCGGGGTGCTGGAGGTCGTCGACACGGCGAAGTCCGAGGTCACGGCCGTGGTCCCGGTGGGCCGGCGCCCCTTCGACGTGGACGTCTCGAGGGACGGCGCCGAGGTCTACGTCACCGGTCACGACTCCTTCGACGTCACCGTGGTGGAGGCGGGCCCGCTCCGGCCGCGCCGGATCGAGGTGGCCCCGTACGGGACGGAGGGCGGGCTCGCCTCCTGGCTGAAGCCGCACTACGCCGTCGTACGGCCGTCCGACGGGAGGCTGCTGCTGCCCTTCGAGGGCGAGCGGCTCGCCGTCGTAGACCCGCGGACCGGCGCCACCGCGGTCGAGCCGATGACCGCCGACACCCATCAGCACGGTGCGACGGGCACCCCCGACGGCCGCCTCCTGGTCGTCGGCACGGGGGCCGTGCGGCCCGGGGACGGCAAGGGCCCCTCGCTCACGGTCCGTTCCCCGGACGGCGCGGAGCGCGTCCACCCGCTCGACGGTCCCCACGAGGACGTGGCCGTCTCCCCGGACGGCCGCACCGCCTACGTCACGGGCGGCTACACCCGTGACGGCTACTGGAACGGCATCACCGTCGTCGACCTCGACAAGGGCAGCACCCGCCGCCTTCCCGCGGGCGCCAGGCCGCTGGGCATCGCCGTCCTCTGAGCGCTCAGGCGGGAGCGGAGCCGGGGACCTGGGCGCCGCCGCCCGCACGGATCGCCGCGAGCGCGGCGGCGTGCAGCGCGGCGGGGCCGCCGTGGTGGGGGAGGGGGCTGCCGGTGAGCGTGTACCACTCGTCGGCGTCCTTGTACTGGACGTCGATGCGCAGCAGGTCCCCGGCCACGGTGGAGCGCAGCGTGAGCGGGCCGGTGATCACCCCGACCTCGTCCGTCATCGCACCGCCCGGCCCGGCGAGCACCTCGTCCTGCCACTGCCGTGCCCCGGTCATGAGGCGCAGGTGTCCAGCATGGTGGTGAGCATCTTCTTCTCCGGCTCGGTGACGGTCAGGTCGTACGCGGATTTGACGGTGGTCCAGGCCCGGCCGTACTGGCACCAGCTCGAACGCTCCGGCGGCTGCCACAGGTCGGGGCTCTGGTCGCCCTTCGACCGGTTGGAGGACGCGGTGACGGCGAGCAGCTGAGGATGGGTCAGGTCGTTGGCGAAGGCCTTGCGCCTGGCCGCGTCCCAGCCGGCCGCGCCGGAGCGCCAGCCCTCGGCGAGGGGCACCATGTGTTATCCGTACCCGTTCCTTAGCGTCATCGACGTCGGCCACAGGTGCATCCAGGCCCGTGTCCTTCCTGTCAGCGTCGCGTTATCCGG
>NZ_JBEZMA010000053.1:0-54318 GCF_040652415.1 Streptomyces sp. NPDC048255 | reverse complement strand
CGTACCCCTTTGGGGGGTGTGGTCCGGGCCACTTTCAGCCCCCGAATCGAAGGCGACGGGCGCGTCGAAGGCAGCTTTCCTCGTCGCCCGGCGCAATGCCTTCAGCAGCGTGGCGCCGCAGGGCACCCTGCCCCACCGCGAGCTGGACGCGGGGCATAAGGTCCTGGTCAGCCAGGAGGGGAGGACCTTCCCTGAGCGATGTCCAGGGGAAGGGAACGGCCGGTGGTTCGGGTCAGAGGGGTTGCCGTCGGGGTGGCCGTGGTCGTGATGGTGGCCTGGGTCGCAGGGTGCGACGGCGGGGGCGGGAAGGGCGGGCCGTCCGGAGCGGCGGCGAAGCCCGCGGCCGAGGCGCCGCAGCCGCTGGTGATCACGCAAGCAGAGGCCGAGAAGGTCTTCAGCCGGTACGAGTGGGAACGCCGCAGCTCCATGGGCTGGAAGGAATCCGAGGGCATCGCCAAGGTGGTGACCGGTCCGCTGATGGCGGAGCGGAAGGCGGACGCCGCCCTGCGCGCGATACAGGGGGATCTCCACGGTGCTGTGGCCGGGCTGGTGAATCCGGCGTTCGCCATTCCCGCGGAGCGGGACCAGCCGTCGTACCCGAGGTCGTTCGCCGTGTTCAGCAAGGCGAACGGGCGGGAGGACGGGCCGGCCACGGCGGTGCACTACTTCGTGCAGGAGGCGCCCGGCGGGGAGTGGAAGGCGGCGGTGGAGACGTGGGTGGCCACGGCGGCGTCGGTGCCGCTGGAGGCCGGGGACGTTTCGCCGTTCGCGGGGCTGGCGGTACAGCTGAGGAAGACGCCGGTGGCGGCAGTCAGCCGTGATGCGGCGGGGGCGGCCGTGCTGTCGCCGACCGCGGAGGCGGACCGGGGCGCGTGCGGTCGTTTCGCGGACTACCTGAGCTTCACGACCACGGACGCGGAGCCGCAGAGCGCGGAGTTCGCGCAGGGCCCCCTCACGGCCGGGGCGATCGGGGAGCTGAAGGCGAAGGCGGAGCACCCGGGGCTCAAGGGGCTGGTCAGGTACACGTACAAACACGAGGTGACCGGTCCGCAGCTGCCCGTGCTGAAGCTGGACAACGGCACCTCGCTGGTCGCCTGCCCGCTCCTGCGCTCCGAACACGTGGAGGGCAAGGCCGGGACGGTGTCGTTCACGTTCGACGAGGATTCCGGCCACAGCACGCTGCTGGACGCCAAGGGCAAGAGGTGGCGCAGCTCGGACGCGAAGCTGAGCCTGACGGCAGTGATCGAGGTCCCGGCCGCCGGTGGCCCCGGCCAGGCCGAGGTGGCGGCCTGCAACTGTCGCCGTCCGCAGCTGTTGGAAGCCACGGGCAAGATCGCCGACTGAGCCGCCGGCCTGCCCGTCCCCGCGCCGGTCGGCGGATGCCGCTGCGCGAGCCCGGGGGGCTCGCTATCGTCGGAGGGCATCAGCGTTGACGGTGGCGAGCGGCGGGGGCGGCTGCGTGGGGCGACGGTTCTTCATCGGCATGGGCAGCGGCAGGTACTGCCACCTCCCCCCGGACGAGCAGCTCGGCTCCGTGCCCTCGGACATCCGCACGATGTCGGCCCTCTTCGGGTCCTTCGGATACGCGCCGGTCCTCTCCGGACTGGGCGAGTACGACGGCGCCGAACAGCTCCGCCAGAAGCTGCGCCACTGGTCGGCCGACACCGCGCTCACCGGTGACGACGTCGTGGTCGTCTACTTCGCCGGCCACGGCGCCGTCGAGGACCGCGACCGGCACTACCTGCTGTGCTGGGACTCGCGGGACACCGACCTCGCCGCCACGGCCCTGGCCACCGAGGACCTCGTCCGCATCCTCTGCAAGGGCGGCCTGCGCCACCTCCTGCTGATCCTCGACACCTGCGCCGCGGGCGCGGGCAGCGCGGACGCCTCCGCCGTCACGCTGCAGACCATCGTGTACCGGGGCGCGGCGGTCGATGCCTCTGCGGGGCTCTGGTTCCTGGCATCGGCACGGCGCAAGGACGTGGCCGACGACGGCGCCTTCGCCACGGCGCTGGGCGAGGCGATCGGTACCACGACCGAACGCACCGGGCAGCGCCAGCAGTACCTCGACCTCACCGAGCTCGTGAAGGCCGTCAACGAACGCTTCGAAGCGGACGGCCGCGGCCAGCGGGCGGAACTGGCCAGCGGCCTGGTCACCGGGCTCGCGCCGTTCCTGGCGAACTCCGGCTACCGCGAGGAGTTACCCCCGCTCGGCACCGACCTGGAGGTCCAGCGCCGCGTGGTCGCCCGCGACCTCACCGAGCACTTCGGCCCCCGCTCGCGCGGCGTGGAGTTCGAGTCGGAGCAAGGCCTGTACTTCAGCGGCCGGGTGACGGCGTTGTCGGAGCTGGTCGGCTGGCTGACGGCTGCCGACGGCGACGGACGGGGCCGGGTCGTCACCGGCAGCCCGGGATGCGGCAAGTCCGCGGTCCTCGGCCGGATCGTAGCCCTCTCCGACCCCGCCTACCGGGCCCGCCTGGACCTCACCGGAGGCGATCCCCGCACGGTGGTCCCCGAGGGCTGCGTCACCGCCGCCGTCCACGCGCGCCACAAGCGCCTGGAGGAGATCGTCGACCGGATCGCCGCCGCCCTCGGCACCGAGGCCGACGGGGCGGCCGCCCTGCTGCAGGAACTGACCCGGCGCGGCCGCCAGGGGCCACCGCTGATCATCGTCGTCGACGCCGTGGACGAGGCGGGATCCGACACCGCCGCGGACGCCGGGGGCCACGGCGAGCCCCGCCGCATCACCCGCGAGCTGCTGCGCCCCATGTCCGAGATCCAGGGAGTCCGCCTCCTCGTCGGCACCCGCCATGAGCTCGTGACTCCGCTCGGCCCCACCTTCGTCTGCCTGGACCTGGACCGCGACGAGTACCGGGCCGGGTACGAGGACGTCACCGGCTACGTGGCCCGGGTCCTGCTCGCCGCCGAGGAGGCCGACGTACGCACCCCCTACCGCGACCGGCCCGACCTGGCACGGGCGGTCGCGCGCGGGGTCGCCGACAAGGCCGCCGGGGTCTACCTGTACGCCCGCACCACGGCCCGTACGCTGCGCTCCGACGAGGCGGCCGTGGACATCTCGAAGCCCGGCTGGGCCGATGCCCTGCCCAGCGAGGTCGGCGAAGCCTTCGACGACTACCTGGCCCGCTTCGGCCCGGACGAGCCGAGGGTGCGGCGGATGCTGCTGGCCCTCGCCTTCTCGGAGGGCAAGGGGCTGCCGCGCGGCCGGGTGTGGACCGCGCTGAGCTCGGTGATCTCCGGAGTCCCCTGCGCGGAACAGGACGTCAGCTGGCTGCTCGACGTCGCCGAGGCCTACATCGCCGAGGTCGTGGACGACGACCGGCGCTCGGTGTACCGGCTCTACCACAAGGCCCTGGCCGAGCACCTGCGCGCCACCGCGGACCGGCCGCCCGCCGAGATCCAGCAATCCGTGGTCGAGGCGCTGCGGTCACTGGTCCCCGGGGCGGCCGAGGGGCATCCGGACTGGTTCGCCGCGGTGGCCTACGTACGCCAGCACCTCGCCACGCACGCCGCGGAAGCGGGCCGGCTCGCCGAACTGATCGAGGACCCCGGATTCCTGCTGGCCGGCGAACCCCTCTCGCTGCTGCGGGCGTTCGCCGCCATCGAGGGTGAGGAAGCCCGCCGGATCCGGGGCGCCTACGAGCAGGTCGCCCACCGGCTCACCGCCGAGCGGCCGCTCGGTGAACGCGCGGCCGACCTCCAGCTGTCGGCCCGGCGCTGCGGGGCGCAGCGGCTCGCCGACCGGGTGGAGGAGCTGGCCGTCATCCGGCCCTGGTCGGCGCGCTGGGCCTGGTGGTCCGCGAGCGGCGTGCACCGGCTGCTGGCGGGGCACACCCGTACGGTGTCGTGCGTGGCGGTGGGCCTGCTCGACGGGCGGCCCATCGCGGTGACCGGCAGCGTGGACCGTACCGCCCTGGTCTGGGACCTCCAGGCGCAGCGGCAGATCGGGGACCCGCTGCCGGTGGGGATCGGGGTGAACGCCCTGGCCATCGGTGAAGTCGGCGACTACACGGTGGCGTTGACGGGAGGCGACGACGGCACCGTCCGGATCTGGGACCTCTCCGCCGGCCAGGAGTACGGTGCGCCGCTCAAGGGGCACTCCAACCGCGTCGAGTCCATCGTGGTCGGCGCGGTGCGCGGACATCCGGTGGTGCTGACCGCGAGCGCGGACGGGACGGCCCGCATCTGGGACCTGGACGCACGCCGCCAGCTCGGGGGCAACCTCAGCGCCCACCGGCGCTCCGTCCGGGCGGCGGACCTGGGCGAACTCGACGGGCGTCCCATCGCCGTCACGGGCGGCGAGGACAAGGCCGTTTACGTGTGGGACCTCTCCGACGTCCTGGACGGCGGCGACGCCCGGCTCGACGGCAGCCCGCTGATCGGGCCCGCGATGGGCGTCACGGCGGTGTGCGCCGCGGAGTCGGACGGCCGCGCCATGGTCCTGGTCGGCGACGAGGCCGGCATGCTCAGCCGCTGGGACCTGGCCGAGCGCCGTCAGATCGGCGAACCCGTCATGGCTCATGTCCACGTCACCCGCAGCGGTGTGTTCTCCGCCGCGGTCGGCGTGTTCGCGGGCAGCCCGGTGGCGCTGACCAGCGGCAGCCGCAGCGCCCGGCTCTGGGACCTGCGGACGCTGCGACCGCTCGCCCACCAACTGCGGGGCCACGTCGAGGACATCACGGCGGCGGCGCTGGCGAACCACGGGGAGGCGGCCCTCGCCGTCACGGTGGGCGAGGACCGTACGGCCCGGATCTGGGACCTGACGGCGGACCAGCCGCTGGAGGGCCACACGCAGCCGGTCCGTGCGATGGCCTTCTGCGCAGGCCTCGGACGCCCGGTGGTCGTCACCGGGAGCGAGGACGGCACCGCCAGGGTCTGGGACCTGCGCACACGGGAGCAGGCCGGCGCCTCGATGGGAGGCCACACGGGACAGGTGTCGGCGGTGGCCTGCGCGGTGGTCGAGGCCCGGCTGCGCGTGGCCACCGGAGGCTCCGACACCACGGTCCGCCTGTGGGATCCGCTGCGGGAGCCCGCCGGGGGAGTGGTTCTGGAGGGGCACACCAACGCGGTGCGGTGCCTGGCCTTCGGCGAGCTGGACGGCAGACCCGTCGTGGTCAGCGGCAGCGAGGACGGCACGGCCAGGATCTGGGACGCCGTCTCCGGCTCGCCCGTCGGCTCCCCGCTGACCGGCCATGTGGGCGGCGTCCGGCATCTGGCCGTGCGCCGCGCGGGCCGGGGGATGGAGATCGTCCTCGCCACCGCCCTGGGCCGCGCCTACCTCTGGCACCTGACCTCGTACGGCACAGGGCTGTCCGCCCGCAGGTCGGCCCACTTCGAGGTCATGGACCTGACGCTGTCCGCACGGATCGTGGGCGTCGCCTTCCACCGCACGCGCGCCGTCGTCCTCGCTTCGCTCGCGGGGAACAACGTGCAGGTCCACGACGTGGTCGACGGGAGGCAGGTCGCGGGACCGTTCCTCGGCCACACCAGTGTCGTGCTGGCCGGCGCCCTCGGCCGGACCGGCGACGAGACCGTGCTCGCCACGATCGGCCTCGACAACGCCGTGCGGACATGGAAGGCGGAGACGGGAGAGCCCCTCGGGCCGCCCCTGGAGGTGTTCTGTTCGAGGGGACCCGTCAGCGCCGACACACCCCCGGTGTTCGGGCACGCCGGCGGGGTGCCCGTCGTCGTCACCGCCGGCTCGCTGGACGTGCGGATCTGGGACCTCGCCACCCTGCGGCCGATCGGAGAGCCGCTCTGCGGGGCGGAACAGACCCTCCTGTCCGCCGACATCGTCCCCGGCGGGGACGGCCGCGACCTCGTCGTCACCGGAGGACGCGACGGCGTCGTCCGCGTGCACGACCTGGCCGACGGCCGCCAGGTCGCCCCGCAGCTCACCTTCGAGGACCTGGCCGTCAGCCATGTCACCACGGCCCGTCTCGGCGAGGACACCGTGGTGGTGCGCAGCAGCTGGATGCACACCGATGTGTGGAGCCTGGAGCCGCGCCGCCGCCTGACGAAGCGGACCGGAACCGCGTGGCGGGCTGCCACCGATGTGCTCGACGGCCGGCAGATCGTGGTCTCGGTCTCCCGGGACTACACGCTGCACGCGTGGGACCTGCGCACCCAGTCGCCGCACGGCGCTCCCATGACCGGTCACACGGCCCCCGTGACCGCCCTGCGGTCGGGTCTGCGCGGCGGCGTGCGTACCGTCGCCAGCTCCTCCTACGACGGCACCGTCCGCCTCTGGGACCTGAAGACGGGGCGTCCGCTCGCCGAGCCGCTCGGGGGACACGAACTCGGTGCCACCGGCCTCGAACTGGCCCGCGTCGACGGCGAGGACATCGTCGTCACCGGGGCTGGCGACGGCAGCCTGCGCGTCCACACCTGCGACGGCGGGTGGCGCCTGCGCGCCGAGCTGCCGCGGTTCTCGTCCGGGGTCAGCGCCATCCGCGTCCTGGACGTACAAGGCGTACCCGCCCTGATCGCCGCCGATCAGCACGGTCTGATGCGCGTGTGGGACATGAACAGCGCCATCTGGAAGACCGAGATCCACATCGGCAGCGGGATCAACGGCTTCGCCGTGGATCCGGCCGGCCGGATCTGCGTCGCCACAGACATGGGCGTGGTCGCCCTGAGCCTGACGGAGGTCTGCCCGTGACCCGCATCGTTCTCGTCCACGGCATCGCCCAGGAGGTCCTGGGCCCCGAGACCCTGCTCTCCGAGTGGTACCCGGCGCTCAGCGACGGCCTGACGCTCTCCGGACACCCGGGCGTTCCGCGCGAGGAGGTCTCGATGGCCTTCTACGGGGACCTCTTCCGCCACCGCGGCCACCGCGGCCTCGGTACGCCCGAGCTGGACGCCGCCGATGTCGAGGACGGCATCGAGCGGGACCTCCTGCTCCGGTGGTGGGAGCAGGCCGCCCGGCTGGAGCCGGCGGTGTCCGGGCCCGGCGACCGGACCCGGCTGCGGACCCCGCTCCTCGTGCAGCGGGCCCTGGACGCGCTCAGCCACTCCGCCTTCTTCGCCGGACTCAGCGAGCGCCTCATGATCGGCGCGGCCCGGCAGGTGAGGCGGTACTTCACGGAGCCCGCCCTGCGCGAGCGGATCCAGGAGCGGCTCGCCGCGGCCGTCACGGACCGGACCGAGGTCATCGTCGCGCACTCGCTCGGCTCGGTCGTGGCCTACGAGGCGCTGTGCGCGCGGCCCCAGTGGCCCGGCGTGTCGCTGGTGACCCTCGGGTCGCCGCTCGGGGTGCGCAACCTGGTCTTCGACCGGCTCAGGCCGCAGCCCGCGCAGGGACGGGGCAGCTGGCCCGCACCCGTACGGCAGTGGGTCAACGTCGCCGACCGGGGTGACGTCGTAGCACTGGCCAAGGAACTCGGGCCGCGCTTCGGCGAGCGGGTGCGCGACCTCCCGATCCACAACGGGGCCCGGGCACACGACGTACGGCCCTACCTGACGGCGGCCCCGACCGGGCGGGCGATCGGCGACGGCCTGGCCCGCCGGGACCCGGGCGGCGGCACGCCCTGACGGGGTGCGGCGTCGCCGGGACCGGCCCGGCCGGAGGGGGATCGCAGGGGCGCTTCACCCCAACGGCGCAGCCCGGTCCCCACGGAAACGTCAAGGCCCCGCCTGCCGGCACGGTCCGCGGAAGTGCGGCGTCCACGCGCCGCCGGCCCGCTTCGGATGCGGATCAGTCGCAGGCAGATGATCCTGGCAGTGCTGGAAACCCGACCCCCCAGAACGACTCGGCAGAAGCTCAAGGGCCGGCCGGGCGGGGAGATCCGCCCGCCCGCAGGCCTGAGGAGGGGCGAGCGAGAGCAGTCCGACGTCCTTTGAGGTGGTCATGTACACCACGCCGCGCACGACTACAGAGCCCGCCGAGGGCAGCTCCTCCGTCCGGCTCCAGGACGGGACGGAGATCTCCTGGGTGGGCTTCGGCACGGGACCACTCGTCCTCACGGGCCACCTCGGCGGATACAGCACGCGCCTCCTGGGCCTCACGCCCGCCCAGGCCGCCGAGCGGGCGGCCGTGCTCCTGCGCCCCTACCGCGCGACGCAGGCACCTGCTCCCGCACTGGTGCTGCAAGGCGCCACCCCGGCAACCCGGCTCTTCGAAGGGGACGTCAGCGATCTGGCGGCCGGCCGGCCACCGTACGACTGCGCCACCTACCTGGAGACGCGCGCCGTCTTCACGGCACGCCGCGGCGACCTGGTCGTAGGAAGGACGGCGCCCTGGCGGGAAGCCGCCGAAGTGTTCGGCATCGACACCGTGGACCTCCAAGACCTGGAGCACTACTACCTCTGCCAGGCGCTGCTCGCCGCGGCCGACCGTCACACGGACGATGCGGCCGAAAGCCCGGTGGGCCGGCTCGTCGCCTGGCTGATGTCGCATCCCGATGCGGTGGTACGGCCCTACGCGCTCGACGAGGAGACACAGATCTTCCTGCTCTGGCTCCTGCACAGAGCAGGGCTGAGCAGCCTGCGGGTCGAGGCCAACAACCATGTGGTGTCCACGCGGTGGAACAGCAAGCGCCACATCCACCCCTACGTCGGCGATGCCGAAGCACTGCCCGCATCCGGTGTCGGACCGCAGCAGCTGCTGGCGGCCGAACAGCGCCTCAGCGAGGCCTACCGGCGCCTACGGCTGGTGATGCCGGTGCTGCCGGGCTACACCCTCGCGCGGACCGACGCCGGGCCCGAGCGCTTCGCCGACGACGCGGTCCGCGCGGCGGCGCTGCTCTGCGACCGCTACCGGATCCAGCGGGCGTTCCTGAAGCCGAGCGAGGCCGGAGACGGTGCCCGCATCGTCGGCCCCGTCGACCTGCGCGACGTCGCCACGCTGCGCGCCGCCGCGGTGGACGCCCACCAGTACGGTGACGACTACCTCCTGGAAGCAGCCGTCGAATTCCTGACCCTGCACTCCGACGGCACCGACCACCCCGTCGCGCCCTCCGGCCACATCCGGGGCGGCGAAGTAGCCGCCGGCCTCACGCTGCAGATCCTCAACGGCTGTGCCTGGGAGGGCAACGCCTACCTCGACGGTGAGGAATGGGAGAACTGCGGCCTCCCACGCCACTTGTACGACACGATGCGCCACAGCATGAGCGCCCTCCACGCCGCCTTCCTCAGCGAACCCAGCATCATCGACGCCAGTTACGGTGGCCTGGTGACAGGCGGAGTCGACTTCGCCGTCGGCCGGATCGGCGGTGTGTTCCAGGACCGCATAGTCGCCGCGGCGATCGATTTCAACCTCTCCTCGAACGGCGCCGAGTACCTGCGCACCTTCCACGAGAAGGTCACAGCGGACGGCACCGGCAGCGGCACCGGGAACGGGAACGGCACCGGCACCGGCGAAAGGTACGCGGCCACCCGCCTGTTCAGACCCACCGCCACCGCGACGCTCGGCGCCACCCGGGCTGCCATGCACGCCGCGCTGCCCGAAGGCGCCGTAGCCGATCTCGTGGCGTGTGTCCCCGGCCGTTGGGGCATGGTGGCTGCCACCGGCACCGGCGTGCGCCACGCCATGACACGGACCGAGCGCCTCGTCGGCATCCTGGCCGACACCGGACTCGCTCAGCCGCTCCCTTAGTCCACACCGGGCACGTGCCCCTCAAGCGGCTGCACCCGGCCGAAGGCGGCCGGGCCTGAATCGCGGGCAGACGGGGACCGAGACGGAAGGAGGTGCCGGATGCCCGGGATCCGCGCGTGGCTCGGCCGCGTGAAGGACGGCGCCGCGGCACTCGGTGAGCGCCGGGCGCAGGCCCAGGCACGCCACGACGCCGAGGCGGCGGCCGAGCGGGAGCGCGCGGCGGAGGCCCGACGGGCCCGTCCCCGCACCCGGGACCCCGCCCTGACGGTGCCCTGGGGCGTAAGGGTGGCGGCCGAGGCGGGCTGGCGGTTCCTGGTCCTCGCCGCTGCCCTGTGGGTGGTGATGCGGGTCATCGGATCCGTCCGGCTCGTCGTCCTCGCCTTCGCCGCCGCGCTCCTGGTCACCGCGTTGCTGGAGCCGACGGTCGCCCGGCTGCACCGGCTCGGGCTGTCCCGTGGGGCCGCCACCGCCATCACAGCGCTGTGCGGGTTCCTCGTACTCGGTCTGGTCGGCTGGTTCGTCGTCTGGCAGGTCCTCGATAATCTCGGCAATCTGTCCGGGCGTCTCCAGGAGGGCATCGAGGAACTGAAACGATGGCTCCTCGACAGCCCCTTCCATGTGACCGAGCAACAGATCAACGATGTCGCCGAACGCCTGAGCGATGCCATCGGCACCAGTACCAGTGAGATCACCTCGACAGGTCTCCAGGGGGTCACCGTCCTGGTGGAGGTACTCACGGGGATGCTCCTGGCGATGTTCGTCACGCTGTTCCTGCTGTACGACGGCAAGCGCATCTGGCAGTGGACGCTCAAGCTGGTGCCCGCCGCCGCCCGGCCGGACGTGGCGGACGCGGGCCCGCCGGCCTGGCGGACGCTCACCGCGTACATCCGGGGAACGATGGTCGTCGCCTTCATCGACGCCCTGTTCATCGGCCTGGGCATCTACATCCTCGGCGTGCCGCTCGCTGTCCCCATCGGAGTGGTGATCTTCCTGGCCTCGTTCGTGCCCCTCGTCGGCGCGGTCGCGTCCGGGGCGCTCGCCGTAGTCGTCGCGCTGGTCACCCAGGGAGTGTTCACCGCGCTCATGGCTCTGCTGGTGGTGCTCGTCGTCCAGCAGATCGAGGGCCACGTGCTGCAGCCGTTCATCCTGGGGAGGGCCGTGCGGGTCCACCCCGTGGCGGTGGTGCTGGCCGTCGCCACCGGCGGCGTGGTCGCCGGTATCGGCGGCGCGGTCGTCGCCGTTCCGCTGGTAGCCGTGGCCAACACGGTGATCGTGCACCTGGGCGGCGCCCATGCGGCAGACGGCGACGTGGTGGAAGCCAGCTCTCCGCCGGTCGAGGGGGAAGGGCCGCCGGACCGGCCGGCGGCGCCGGGCCAGGACCCCGGAGCACCGTAGGGGCAAGCCTGTGCGGTACGTCCACAGTCCGACTCGGACCGGTGCGTCGTGCCTGCATGCCGCGGCGCCTCCGACGGGCCTGTTCGGGTCTGCGTGGCGCGCGCCTGCCTGCCTCCTCGCCCGGCTCGCGCCATGCTCGGGGACGACTGCGACTGTCCGAGGCGTCCGTCGGTATCAGCTTTCCCGGTGGCGCCGTCCCCGTTGGCGAGGAGACCGTGTGCTGCTGAAACGGCGAAGGGCACGGATGGCGCGCCGTCTCAGGCGCACCGGGCGATCGGGCGTGGTCGCCGCCGACGCCCGCCTTCCGCTGCTCGGGCAGGTCCGGGCCGGGTTGCGCAAGGTCTTCCCCGACCACTGGTCGTTCCTGCTCGGTGAGATCGCCCTGTACAGCCTGCTGGTGCTCCTGCTCACCGGAACCTGGCTGGCGCTGTTCTTCGCCCCGTCGCTGGAGCACGTCACCTACACCGGGCCCTACGTGCCACTGCAGGGGCGGCCCGTCTCGGAGGCCTACGCCTCGACCCTGCGGATCAGCTTCGAGGTGCGGGGCGGTCTGCTGATCCGCCAGATCCACCACTGGGCGGCGCTGGTGTTCGTCTTCGCCATCGGCGCGCACCTGCTGCGCGTCTACTTCACAGGTGCCTTTCGCCGACCCCGGGAGTTGAACTGGGTGGTCGGCGTGACGATGTTCCTCCTCGCGCTCGTCGAGGGCTTCGCCGGCTACTCGCTGCCGGACGACCTGCTCTCGGGCACCGGGCTGCGCACCGCCCAGGGAATCATGCTGTCCGTCCCGGTGGCCGGCACCTACCTGTCGTTCTTCGTCTTCGGCGGCGAGTACCCCGGCGGGGACATCATCGCCCGCCTGTATCCCGTCCACATCCTGCTCGTGCCCGGCCTCCTGGTGGGACTGGTGGCCCTGCACCTGCTGCTGGTGGTGCGCCTCAAGCACACCCAGTGGGCCGCCCCCGGCCGGACCGGCCGCAACGTCGTGGGCCAGCCGTTCTTCCCCCACTACGTGGCGAAGTCCGCGGGCCTTTTCTTCATGGTGGCCGGGCTGCTGGTGGCGCTCGGGGCGCTGGCTCAGATCAACCCCGTCTGGGCCTACGGTCCCTACCGTCCCGATTTCGACTCGACCGGCTCGCAGCCCGACTGGTACGTGGGATTCCTGGAGGGCGCGCTGCGTCTGATGCCGGGGGTCGAGACCCGCCTGTGGGGTCATACGCTGATGTGGAATCCGCTGGTCACCGGGGTGGTGCTGCCAGGACTGTTCTTCCTAGGCCTGTACGCCTATCCGTTCTTCGAGCACTGGATCAGCGGCGACCCGGGGGAGCGGCACCTGTGCGACCGGCCCCGTAACCGGCCCGCCCGCACGGCGCTGGGCGTGGCCGTGCTCAGCGGGTACGCGGTGCTGCTGCTGGCCGGAGCCCAGGACTGGATCGCCTTCATCACGGAGGTGCCGGTCGCGGGGATCACCTGGGCGCTGCGCTGCGCCTTCCTGCTGCTCCCGCCGGCCGCCTTCTGGCTCACCCGACGCCTCTGCCTGGCCCTTCAGGCCCGCGACAGCCACCTGCTGCTGCACGGGGCCGAGACCGGCGAGGTACGGCAGTCCGTCGAGGGCGGCTACCACCCCGCCCACGAGCCGCTTCCACCGGCGGAGCGGTACTTGCGTACGGTCTACGAGATTCCCGTGCCGCTCACGGCACCGGCGGGTGCCGAGGGCGCCGGTCCGCGCCGCCGGATGGTGGCCCGGCTGCGGCGCGCCCTCAGCCGCTGGTACCACGGCGACCCGATGCGGCCGCCGGTCTCTCCCGCCGCGAGCCGCACGGTCGAGGCCGTGCTCGCCGGTCCGGACAAGCCGGCCCCGCCGTCCGAAACACCGTGACCTCCGCCCCGTGCCGCCATTGGTGCCCAACGTGGCGTGCCGCGCCGGTGTCGTGATCCGAGACTCCCCCGGGAAGTGCTTGGCTGGCGCGAGCGCCCTTGTCCGACACTCCGCGGGGAGGCTCCATGGTGTCGAACGGTGAGCAGCTGGGTACCACGGTCCGGCCTGGTGCGACCGAGCGGCGCGTGGCATCGGGCAGCTCCGTACTGCGCCTGCTGTCGACGACCGATCACAAGGTGATCGGATACATGTACCTGGTCACCGCGTTCTGCTTCTTCCTGTTCGCCGGCGTGCTGGCCCTGCTGATGCGCGCCGAGTTGGCCAGGCCGGGGATGCAGATCGTTTCCTCGGAGCAGTACAACCAGCTCTTCACGGTGCACGGCACCATCATGATGCTGCTGTTCGCGACCCCGACCTTCACGGGGTTCGCCAACGCGCTGATGCCGCTGCAGATCGGTGCGCCCGACGTAGCCTTCCCCCGCCTGAACGCCTTCACCTACTGGGTGTACCTGTTCGGCGGGCTCATGGTGGTGAGCGGATTCCTGACAGCCAACGGCTCGGCTGCGTTCGGCTGGTTCGCGTACGCCCCGCTCAACGGCGCTGTCTTCTCACCCGGAATCGGCGCGGACCTGTGGGTGATGGGACTGGTGGTGTCGGGACTGAGCACGATCCTGGGTTCCGTCAATTTCATCACCACGATCGTCTGCCTGCGCGCGCCGGGCATGACGCTCTTCCGGATGCCGGTGTTCACCTGGAACGTACTGTTCACCTCCATCCTGGCGCTGCTGGCCTTCCCGGTCCTGACCGCCGCGCTGCTCGCGCTGGAGGCGGACCGCAAGCTCGGCTCCCATGTCTTCGACGCCGCCAATGGCGGGGCGCTGCTGTGGCAGCACCTGTTCTGGTTCTTCGGTCATCCCGAGGTCTACATCGTCGCGCTGCCGTTCTTCGGAATCGTCAGTGAGATCCTGCCCGTCTTCAGCCGCAAGCCGATCTTCGGGTACGTCGCCCTCGTCGGGGCGACCATGGCCATCACAGGGCTCTCCGCCACCGTCTGGGCGCACCACATGTTCGCCACCGGCGCCGTGCTGCTGCCGTTCTTCTCGCTGCTGTCCTTCCTCATCGCGGTGCCCACCGGCGTGAAGTTCTTCAACTGGATCGGGACGATGTGGAACGGGTCGCTCTCCTTCGAGACACCCATGCTGTGGTGCATCGGGTTCCTCGTCACCTTCCTGCTCGGCGGGCTCACGGGCGTCCTGGTCGCCTCTCCGCCGATGGACTTCCACCTCACCGACAGCTACTTCGTCGTGGCCCACCTGCACTACGTGCTCTTCGGCACGATCGTCTTCGCCACGTTCGCGGGCTTCTACTTCTGGTGGCCGAAGTTCACGGGGAGGATGCTCGACGAGCGCCTGGGAAAGATCCATTTCTGGACCCTGTTCACCGGCTTCCAGCTGACCTTCCTCGTCCAGCACTGGCTCGGCGAGCAGGGGATGCCGCGCCGGTACGCCGACTACCTGGCCCAGGACGGCTTCACGCTGCTCAACACCATGTCGAGCATCGGCTCCTTCCTGCTCGGTCTGTCCACGCTGCCCTTCCTGTACAACGTGTGGCGCACGGCCCGCGGGGGACGCACGGTGCAGACCGACGACCCGTGGGGCTGGGGCCGGTCCCTGGAGTGGGCGACGAGCTGTCCGCCCCCGCGGCACAACTTCGTCTCGCTGCCCAGGATCCGCTCGGACTCTCCCGCGTTCGACCTGCACCACCCGGAGGTGGCCGGCCGATGAAGGCGGAAGCATGGCTGTTCACCGGTGTGGCCGTGTTCTTCGCGGCGACGGGCGGGGTGTACGCCGCCTTCGCACCCGATCCGGCGGGCATCGCCGCCCTGATGGTGTCGCTGCTGATGTCCGCGCTCATCGCCTGCTACCTGTGGCGGCAGTCCTTCCGGAGCGCGCCGCGGCCGGAGGACGAGGGGGAGGCCGAGGTCTCCGTCGGCGGCGGCCGGCGGTTCTTCTTCCCCGCGCGCAGCTACGCGCCGGTGGTCGCGGCTGCGGGAACGGCGCTGGTGGGCCTCGGGCTGGTGCAGGGGCTGTGGCTGGCCCTGATCGGGGTCGGCGTTCTGGTGCCCGGCGTGTTCGGGTTCGTGTTCCGCGGCGGAGAGCGCATCGGCGAACAGGGCGGCTGACAGCGCGGGCGCACCCCTCGTCCCGCCCCGCCCCACCCACGCACAGCCGGGGGAGAGCGGTACGCCCATCCGGTCCAGCCTCGGCGTGTGCCACCGGCCGGCAGTGGCCCGTGCCCGTAGCTTTCGCAGCGGATGCGCCGGGCCGGACACGGAACGGGGCGCAGGAAACAGGAAGCGGGTGCCGGCGATGACCGAGCAGCGAATCGTCACCGTCTTCGGCGCGACGGGACACCAGGGAGGCTCACTCGTACGGGCCATCCACGCGGACCGGGACAGCGGCTTCGTGGTGCGCGCCGTCACCCGCCGGCCGGACTCGGACCGGGCCAAGGAGCTGGAACGGCTCGGGGCCGAGGTGGTCCGGGCGGATCTGGACGACGAGGAGAGCCTGGTCGCGGCACTCGAGGGCGCGTACGGGGCGTACCTGGTGACCAACTTCTGGGAGGACATGGACGCGGCGCACGAGAAGGCCCAGGCGGAGGCCCTGGCCCGGGCGGCCGGGCACGTGGGCGTGCAGCACGCCATCTGGTCCACCCTGGAGGACACCCGCGAGTGCATTCCACTCGACGACGACCGGATGCCCACGCTCCAGGGCTCGTACAAGGTCCCCCACTTCGACGGCAAGGCCGAAGCCGACCACTACTTCACCGATGCCGGTGTACCGACCACCTTCCTGCGCACGACCTTCTTCTGGGAGAACCTGTTCGGCGCGTTCGCCCCGCAGCGCGGCGAGGACGGCACCCTCGAGCTGAGCTTCCCGATGGGCGACAGAAAGCTCGCCGGCATCGGTGTCGACGACGTCGGCAAGACTGCGCTCGCCATCCTCAAGCGCGGCACCGACTTCATCCCCGCCACCGTCAGCATCGCGGGCGAACACCTGCCCCTTGCCGACATGGCCGCGGCCCTCTCCGAGTCACTCGGCCAACCCGTGCGCTACCGGCCTCTGACGCCGGACGCGTTCCGCGCCCTCGGCTTCCCCGGAGCCGACGAGGCAGGCAACATGTTCCAGTTCTACGCCGACTGCGAGGACCACTTCACCGGCGCCCGCGACCTGGACGCCGTCCGCGCCATCAACCCGGCCCTCCAGGACTTCTCCACCTGGCTAGCCGCACACCGGGACGAATTCCACCTGGCCTGAGGTGCTGCGCGCAGCACCGATCGGGATTTCGAAGTGGACGGTGCCGTAGCCGCCGTGCTCGCCGGTCGTGCGGGCGTCGCAGACCTCTTCGGCCATGCTGCGCCAGAAGGCTTCCGCGCCCGGGATGTCGACGTTCGTGTGCAGGTAGACCGTGTCGTAGCCGGGGACGCCGGCGGCGAACTCGCACGCTGTCCTGACCATGGCGCGCGCCAGGCCGTGCCTGCGGTGGTCCGGGCGCACGTACACCCGTAGCAGCTGCGCCGTGCGTCCGGAGGGATAGCGCTCGGTGAGCCAGCGGGGGTGTGGGGGGTGTGCCGGGCCCCGGGAGTTCAGCGCGGTGGTGGCGACCACTTCTTCGCCCAGGACGGCCACGACGAGGGTGTGGCGGGGGTGCCTGAGGTAGGTGCTGTCGATGTCGACCACGTCGTCGTGCCACTGAGGTACGTAGCCGTAGTCGAACTCCCGGTAGAACGTGTCGAGCATGACGCTCCGCGCGCCGGGTACGTCCCCGGGCCTGGCGTGCCGTACCACGTACGGCCCGATCTCTTGGCTCTGTGTCAGGTCTCTCATGGCTCGGTGGCTCCCTTCCGACGCTCCGGTCCCGTGAGCGGCAGGCTACCGGAAATTCGGCCTATTGGAAATGAAAACGATTTCAGGTAGCTTCCTCCTCGGTTCGGTGCGGACGCCTCCCGTCAGGCGGTCCGTTTCGCCGGTATGCCCCGCAGTCGTGACGGCATCTTGAGAGGAAGTCCCTTGGCACATCTGCTGATTGTCGAGAGCTGGGTGGGGTCGATGAGCAGGCTGCTGCCCAGGGCGATCGGAGAAGGCGGGCACGAGTTCACCTTCGTCACCCGGGACCTGCACCACTACCTGCGGGGCGCCGGGTCCGACGGCCCGCACCCGTTGCTGGCCGCGCGCAACATCATCACCGCGGACACCAACGACATGGACGAACTGCTGCCCCACCTGGAACGCCTGCACGCGGTGCTCGCCTTCGACGGGGTCGTCTCCTCCTGCGACTACTACCTGCCGGCCGTGGCCCGGATCGCCGACCGGCTGGGACTGCCCGGCCCGACCGTGGAAGCCGTCGAAGGAGCCTGCCGCAAGGACCTGACCCGCCGGGTACTGGCCGGGGCCGGGGTGCCGGGCCCTCGTTTCGCGCTCTGTGCCGACACGGCACAGGCCGCGGCCGCCGCCCGGGAGATCGGCTATCCCCTGGTGGTCAAGCCCGTGGACCTGTGCGCCGGCATGCTGGTCCGCGAGGTCCGCGACGAGCGGGAGCTGGAACTCGCCTGCCGGGCGCTGGCCGAGTTCCCGGTCAACGCACGCGGGCAGGACCGTACGCCCTCCGTCCTCCTCGAAGAACTGCTCACCGGCCCCGAAGTCAGCGTCGAGACCGTCTCCTTCGGTGGTGTCACGGGCGTGGTCGGCGTCACGGACAAGAGCATCGGCGGAGCGCCCGCCTTCATCGAGACCGGTCACATGTTCCCGGCGGGCATCGCACCGGAGTCGGAGCGGGAAGCGGCCGACACGGCTGTGGCCGCGGTGAACGCCCTCGGCCTGGACCACGTGGTCTGCCACACCGAGATCAAACTGACGCCCGAGGGCCCCAGGGTGGTCGAGGTCAACCCCCGGCCCGCCGGCAACCGGATCACCGAACTCGTCCGGCACGTCACGGGCATCGACCTGGCCGCCGCCTGCGTGGACGTCGCCCTCGGCCGCGTGCCCGACCTCACGCCGCGCCCGACCGGCGTGCACAGCGCCGCCATCGCCTTCCTGCTCCCCGACACCACCGGCACCCTCACCGGCATCCAGGGCGCCGACGAGGTCCGGGCGCAGCCCGGGGTACTGGAACTCACCCTCGCCGAGCCGGGCCGTGCCGTTCGTGCCGCGACCAGCAACAACGAGTACCTCGGCCACATCATGACGGCCGACACCCGGGGCAGCGGGGCCCGCGAGGCCGCCGAGCGGCTCATCGCGCACCTGCACCCCATTCTTGAGGAGCAGGGCGCCGAGCTGGCGTCGGCGGTGCCCGCATGACCGCGCCCACCCTCCACGAGCCCGCCGTACGCACCGTCGACCAGCTCATCGAAGCGGTCCGCAACGGGAGTTACGGACCCGACCCCGCCCAGGAACGCATCGCGCTCGCCTTCACCACGCTCCAGGCGGTGCGACACGCAGGCCGCAGCAGCGGATACCGCAACGAGGTGCTCAGCCTGCGCCTGGACGCAGCCGTCGGCTCCTGCGCCGTGGAGCCGGGAGCCTTGCCGCCGGCGGCACTCGACGACTGTGTCGGAGCCCCGGTGGCCGAGCTCCTCGATCACCCGATGCTTCCCGTGCGGATCGCCGCGCTCGACGCGTACCTGAGCCGTGTGCGCCCGCACGCTCCCGAGCACGGCGCCCGCCCTCACACCCTGCCGGCCGGCAGCTCCCTGCAGCGGTCCAGAGCCCGCGCCCGCGCCGTGGTCGATCTGCTGCCGGCGACCGGGAACCACAGGGTCCTCGTCATCGGCGTGGTCAACTCCCTGCTGGAACAGCTGCGCGAGCGCGGCGCCGGTTACGTGCCCTGCGACCTCAAGGGCGGCACCACCGAGTGGGGCGAGCCCGTACGGACCGACGCCCTCACGGAGCTGGAGCACTGCGACGCAGTCCTCGCCTCCGGCATGACCCTCGGCAACGGAACCTTCCAGCCGCTGCTCGACCACGCCGCGGCCACGGGCAAGCCCCTGGTCATGTTCGCGCAGACCGGCAGCGCGGTCCTCCCGCGCTTCGTGGGCGCCGGGGTCAGCGCCGTGTCCGCCGAGCCCTACCCCTTCTTCTGGCTCGACGGCGGCCCCGGAGTCATCCACCACTACGGAGGCACCCGGTGACCGTCGCACCCCCGCTGCACCGCCCGCCGGCCCACAGCGCGAACCCGGAGCTGCTGACGCTGGCCGGCCGCACCCCGCTCGCGCGGATCCGTACGGAACTGCCCTACGCCCACCCGGGCTTCTGGGCCAAGCTCGAATGCCTCGGCGCCGGTGGCATGAAGGCACGGTCCGCCGTGTCCATGCTGCGCGGCGCCCGGCAGCGCGGCGAACTGCGCCCGGGCGCCACCGTCGTCGAATCCACCTCCGGAACCCTGGGGGTCGGTCTCGCCTTCGCCGGACAGGCCCTGGGCCATCCCGTCGTCCTCGTCGGGGACCGCGAACTCGAGCCGTCCATGCGGCAGTTGCTCCGCGCGTACGGTGCACAGCTGGAGCTGGTGGAGCGCCCCGCCCCCGAGGGCGGCTGGCAGGCCGCCCGGATCGCCCGCCTCCACGAGGTGCTGGCCCGGATCCCGGACGCCTACTGGCCCGACCAGTACAACAACCCCGACAACGCGGCCGGCTACCTCTCCATGGCCGCCGAACTCTGCGGGCAGCTCGACCACCTGGACGTCCTGGTGTGCAGCGTCGGCACCGGCGGTCACAGCGCCGGGCTCATCGGCCCGCTGCGCCGCCGCTGGCCGCGCCTGAAGGTGATCGGCGTCGACTCCGTCGGCTCGGCCATCTTCGGCCAGCCGGCCCGCCCCCGCCTCATGCGCGGACTCGGCAGCAGCATCCACCCGCGCAACGTCGCCCACCACGCCTTCGACGAGGTCCACTGGGTAGGCCCGGCCGAAGCCGTCGACGCCTGCCGCAGGCTCGCCCGTACCAGCTTCGTCAGCGGCGGCTGGAGCACCGGCGCCGTCGCCCTCGTCTCCGCCTGGGCCGCCCGGGTCGAGGCCGGAGCGGTCGTGGCCACCGTCTTCCCCGACGGCCCGCACCGCTACCTCGGCACCGTCTACGACGACGACTTCTGCCACGCGCACGGCCTCGACCGGGCCGAACTGGCCTCGCGCCCCCTGGAGATCGCCCACCCCCACGCGACCGAGGCCGTCGGCTGGACCCGCTGCCGCACCGTCATCGACCCGCTCGCGGCCACTCGGCCCCACGTGCCCGCACCGGCGCGGGGAGGAGCCGCATGAGACTCACCTGGCACACCACCGAGCTGGAACTGGCCGAGCCGCTGCGCATCTACCGCTCGGTGATGGCCCGCCGCGACGCGGTCTGGGTCGCGATCGAGCACGGCGGCCTGACCGGCTGGGGCGAGGTGGTCAGCAGCGACTACCTCGGCCTGCCCACCGCCCGCATCGTCCGGCACCTCACCAGGGCGCGCGAGGCAGTCGAACGACTTCCCGACCCCGAGACCGCGTGGGACGAACACGTGGCCGACTCGCTGCCCGGCTTGCCCCAGCTGCCGGCCGGTGTGCTCGCCGGGATGGAGGCGGCCCTGCTCGACCTGGTCGGCAAGCGGGCCGGCCGGCCCGCCCATCAGCTCCTGGGCACGCACACCGCACCGGCCGCGCAGACCACTCGTACGATCGGCATCACTGCGCCCGTACCGGCCGCCGCACAGGCGGCCCGGCTCGCCATGAGCGGCTTCACCGCCCTCAAGGTCAAAGCGGGATCCCCCGATCCGGCCGAGGACCTGGCGCGCGTCGAAGCCGTACGCACCGGCGCCCCCGAGGCGAGCCTGCTCCTCGACCCCAACGGGGCCTGGACCGAACGGCAGGCGCTCGACCTGCTCCCGCGCTTCGCCGCGCTCGGCGTCACCGCCGTGGAGCAGCCCATCGCACCGGGCAGCCCCGACGCGCTCGCACGCGTGGCCAAGGAGTCCCCGGTGCCCGTCATCGCCGACGAGGACGCCGTCTCCTACGAGGACGCCGTAGCCCTCGCCGGACAGGTGCACGGAGTGAACGTCAAGCTCGCCAAGTGCGGCGGGGTACGGGCCGCCCTGCGCATCCACGACGCACTGCGCGGCAGCGGCACCGACCTCATGCTCGGCTGCCTCACCGCCAGCTCGCTCGGCATCGCACCCGCCGTGCACCTCGCCGACCGGGCCCGTTGGGTGGACCTCGACGGGCACTTGCTGCTCGCCGACGACCCCTGGACCGGTATCGGCGGCACGGACGGCACCGTACGGGCCGCCGACCGGGCCGGACTCGGCGTCCGGCGCACCCACGCGGCGGTCGTGAGGTGAGGATCCTCAGCTCGATGCGGGGCTTCCCCCTCGCCGTACGACTGCTCCTGGTCAACCAGCTCGGCGTCAACACCGGCTTCTACCTGCTCATCCCGTACCTCGCCACCCACCTCTCCGACGACCTGGGGCTCTCGGCCGCCGTCGTCGGCGTCGTCCTCGGCCTGCGCAACCTCAGCCAGCAGGGCCTGTTCCTGATCGGCGGCTCGGCCGCCGACCGGCTCGGTGCACGCGGGGTGATCATCGCGGGCTGCGCCCTGCGCACGGTGGGATTCGGTTTGTTCGCCCTCGGCGACAGCCTGCCGTTGCTGATCGCCGCGTCCATACTCAGCGGCCTGGCGGGGGCCCTGTTCAACCCCGCCGTGCGGACGTACGTCGCCCAGGAGGCAGGGGAGCGCAAGGCGGAGGCGTTCGCGCTGTTCAACGTCTTCGCCACCACCGGGGCGCTGCTGGGCCCGCTGCTCGGCACCCTGCTGCTGCTCGTGGACTTCCGGGCGGCCGCCGTCACCGCGGCCTCCGTGTTCGCCGCCCTGACCCTCGCTCAGCTGCTCGTGCTGCCGGCCCGTGAGGTTCCGGCCCCCGACACGGGCGTCCTCGCCGACTGGCGCGAGGCCGCGGGCAACCGCCCGTTCCTGGCGTTCTCCTTCGCCATGGTCGGGATGTACGGCCTGGAGAGCCAGCTGTACCTGCTGCTGCCCCGTGCGGCGACCGACGCCTCCGGCTGGGGCGGCTCGGTCGGCCTGCTGTTCCTCGCCGGGACCGTCGCCAACCTCCTGTTCCAGCTGCGCATCACCCGCGCCCTGAAGGCCCGCGGCAGCAGGGGGCGCTGGATCGCCACCGGCCTGGTCGTCATGGGCCTCGGGTTCCTGCCCCCGATGCTCGTGGCCGGCGCCGCCGCCGCGCACCCGCTGCGCCTCCTGCCGGTCCTCGCCGGGGCCCTGCTGCTGCACGTCGGGGTGATGGTCGCCCAGCCCTTCGTGATGGAGCTGATACCGGCCTTCGGGCGCCCGAACCTGACGGGCACGTTCTACGGCCTCTTCTACGCCGTCTCCGGAGTCGCGGCCGCCGCCGGCAGCGCGGCCATCGGCTGGTCCATGGACACCGCCGGCCACAACGGCCTGACCTGGCTCCCGTACGCCTGCTGCCTGACCCTCGGCCTGACCTCGGCAGCGGCCGTGGCGCACCTGCACCGAAGACGGGCCCTGCCCGCCGGCCAGGATCCGGACCCCCTGCCCCCTCGTACCCCCGCACGCCCCCGAAGCGAGCCCCGATGACCAGCGGCAACCTGCTCACCGACCACCCCGCGCTCTACGAGGAGCGCTTCCCCGACCCCGAACGGCTCGCCGCCCGCTGGACCGAGGACGTACTGGCCCGCCACGGGGCCGGACCCCGCGTGCTCGACGTCGGGTGCGGCACCGGGCGTGACGCCGCCTGGCTGCACCGTGCCGGGCGCGAGGTCACCGGAATCGACACCTCGCAGGCCATGCTGGCCCACGCAGGTACACACCACCCGGGGCCGGGCTACCACCTGGCCGACATGCGCGACTTCGACCTCGACGCCACCTTCGACGCGGTCGTCTGCCTGGACAGCGCCATGCTCTACTGCCACACCAACGAGGACCTCACGGCCTTCCTCGCCCGCTGCCGCGCCCACCTCACCCCCGGCGGGCTGCTCGTCGCCGAGATGCGCAACGGGGCCTTCTTCCTCGGCAACACCGAACTCCTCGACGGACCGCGCACCGCCTCCTTCGCCTGGCGCGGCACCACGTACACCTCCCACACCACCCTGTGGATCGATCACGGCGCGCAACTCCTGCGCCGCCGCCGGACCTGGACCGCCGACGACGGCTCCCCTCCGGACGAGCAGCACTCCGCCTGGAGGCTCCTCTTCCCGCAGGAACTCCGGTACTTCCTCACCACCGCCGGCTTCGAGGTCCTCGCGCTGTACGACGGACCCGGCCCCCGCACCGAACCGCCGTGGAGCGGAGCCGAGGCCCCGCACGGGACCACGAGTTCCGACCGCCTCCACCTCGTCGCCCGGCTCACGTCCCACCCTCGCAACGGAGACACCACCCCATGAACGACGCCCGCTCCAGCCTCGCCCGCAGAGGCTTCCTCATCGCCACCGGCGCCACCGCCCTCGCCTTCACCGCCGCCTGCGGCACCGGCGCCACCGCCCCCGACGCCAAGAACGCCGCAGAGGGCGCCCCCAAGCCCGGCGGCAAGCTGCGCGCCGCCTTCGCCGGCGGCGGCGCCAACGAGACCCTCGACCCGCACGCCGCCAACCTGTTCGTCGACGCCGCCCGCGCCAAGGCCCTCTTCGACAAGCTCGCCGATTTCGGTGCCGACCTCGCCGCCGTCCCCAGGCTCGCCGAGCGCTGGGAGCCGGGCGCCGCCCTCGACACCTGGCGCGTCACCTTGCGCAAGGCGGTCTTCCACGACGGCAAGCCGGTCACCGCCGAGGACGTCCTCTACAGCTACCGCAGGATCGCGGACCCCAAGGGAACCTTCCGGGCCAAGGCATCCCTGGAGCCGATCGACCTCGACGCCAGCCGCGCCCTGGACCCCTCCACCGTCGAGTTCAAGCTGAAGCGCCCGTACGCCGAATTCCCCAACGTCCTGGCGGCGTTCGGCGCGTACATCGTGCCCAAGGACGCCACCGCCTTCGACAAGCCCATCGGCTCCGGACCGTTCAGCTTCGTCTCCTTCAAGCCCGGCAGCTCCCTCGTCGTCAAGCGCAACGACGCGTACTGGGAGGGCGCCCCCCACCTCGACGAGCTCGAATTCGTCGTCGCCGGCGAGGAGTCGGCACGCGTCAGCGCCCTGCTCGGCGGGCAGGTCGAGTACGCCCACGAACTGAACCCGGCCACCGCCCGCACCCACGAGGGCAAGGGAAGGATCGACATCGTCCGCCTCCCGGGCAGTGCCATGCAGGGCTTCGTGATGAAGACGGACCGGCCGCCGTTCAACGATCCCCGGGTCCGCCAGGCCTTCTTCCTCATCGCCGACCGCAAGGAACTCGTCGACGGAGCCCTCTCCGGCGCCGGCGAGATCGGCAACGACCTGTTCGGCAAGGGCTACCAGTACTACCCCGCCGGCCTCCCGCAGCGTACCCAGGACCTCGAAAAGGCCCGCGCCCTGCTCAAGGAGGCCGGGGCCGAGGGCCTCAAGGTCACCCTCGACACCGCCCCCGCCGCCACGGGCTTCGTCGAGGCCGCCGGCATCTTCAAGGAGCAGGCCGCCAAGGCCGGAGTCACCGTCGAGATCAAGGTCGGCAACAAGGACACCTACTGGAAGGACATCCTGAACGACGGCACCTTCGCCTCCTACCGCTCGGGCGCCATGCCCATCGAGTCCCACATCTCGCAGCGACTGCTGACCGGCTCCACCACCAACGCCACCAGGTGGCAGCAGAAGGACTTCGACGACCTGTACCAGCAGGCCCAGTCCACCCGCGACGTCACCCAGCGCGGCGCCCTCTACGAGCGGATGCAGCGCCGGCTGTACGACGAAGGCGGCTTCCTGATCTGGGGCTTCGCCGACTGGATCATCGCCACCGCACCCACGGTGCACGGGGTGTCGAAGCAGGCGCCCGCCAACACCCTCGACTGGGCCCGCTTCGACAAGATCTGGCTCGCGTGACACCGCACCTCTCATGGATCGGCCGCCGCCTGCTCCTCGGCCTGGGGCAGACGGCGGCCGTCGTCCTGTTCGTCTTCGCCCTCACCGAGGCGCTGCCCGGTGACGCGGCCGTCGCGCTCGCCGGGGACCAGCCCGATCCCGCCCGCATCGCCCGCATCCGCGAGACGATGGGCCTGGACCGGCCCGCCGCCGAACGCCTCGCCGACTGGGTCGCCGGCCTCCTGCACGGCGACCTCGGGACCTCCCTGGTCACCGGACGGTCCGTCACCGGCTACCTGGCCGCCGGCCTCGGCCCCACCCTGCTGCTGGCCGCCGCGACCCTCGCCCTGCTCGTCCCCCTCTCGGTCGGCCTCGGCGTCCTGGCGGCCCGCCGCGAGGGCGGCCCGCTGGACCGGACCGTCAGCGCCCTGACCCTCGCCGTGCACGCCGTACCGGAATTCGCGGTCGGGGTCCTGCTCGCCACGCTCTTCGGACTGTGGCTGGGCTGGCTGCCGCCCACCGCCGTCGGCGCCGACGTGTTCACCGAACCCGCCGTCCTGATCCTGCCCGTCGTCGTCCTGCTGTCGCGGCCCGTGTGCACGATCAGCCGCCTCGTGCGCGCCGGGATGATCGACGCCATGGCATCCCCGTACGTCGCCCAGGCCCGCCGCTACGGAGTCTCTGGCGCCCGGATCACCTGGACCCACGCCCTGCCCAACGCGCTCGCCCCCGCCACCCAGCAACTGGCCCGCACCTGCGACTGGCTGCTGAGCGGAGTGATCGTCGTGGAGACGCTCTTCGTGATCCCCGGCCTCGGCACCGTACTCATCGAAGCCGTCGCAGCCCGCGACCTCCCCGTCGTCCAGGGCATGGCCGTCGTCTTCGGCACCGTCACCGTCGCGGTCAACCTCGCCGCCGACCTGGCCGCCCGCCGCTTCGCACCCCGGTCCGAGGTGGCGGCATGAAGCGGAAACCATCGAGGTCCCTTCTCGCCCTCGCGCTGATCGGCCTCCCTGTCCTGCTCGCCCTGGTGGGACCCTTCGTGGCGGGCCCGGCCGGACCCCGCTCGGTCTCCTTCGCCTTTCCCGAAGGACACTGGCTCGGCACCGACTTCAGCGGACGCGACGTGTGGCAACAGGTGCTCCTCGGCGGCCGCTCCGTCGTACTGGTGGCGATCGCGGCCACCGCCCTCGCCTACCTCGTCGCCGTCCCGCTGGGCCTCACCGCGGCCCTCACCCGCCGCACCTGGCTGGAAGAAGCACTGATGCGGCCCCTGGACGTGGTCATCGCGGTCCCCTCGCTCCTGCTGGTGCTGCTCGTCGCGGCCACCCTCACCCCGGGACCCGCCGGACTCACCGTCCTGGTCGGCCTGGCCGCCGTACCCGACGCCGCCCGGGTCGTGCACGCGGCGGCCGTCGAGATCTCGTCCCGGCCGGCCGTGGAAGCACTGCGCATGCAGGGCGAATCCTGGTGGCGCACGGCCATCGGGTACGTGGCCCGCTCCATGCGCCGCACCCTCGCCGCCGACGCCGGGATCCGGCTCACCGGAGCCCTCTACCTGGTCGCGACCGCCGCCTTCCTCGGCGTGGGCGTACAGCCGGACGCCGCCGACTGGGCGGTCATGGTCGACCGTAACCGCACCGGCCTGTTCCTCCAGCCCTGGGCCGTGGTCGTGCCCGCCCTGCTCATCGCAGGCCTGTCGATGGGCACCAACCTGCTGTTCGACGCCGTCCTCCAACGGCACGGCCCCCGGAAGGGAGCGACGCGATGACCCTTCTCGCGCACGTGCGGGACCTGCGCGTGCAGATCGGCGGACGGACGATCGTGGACGGCGTGAGCCTCGCCGCACATGCGGGCAAGGTCACCGCCGTCATCGGCCCGTCCGGCAGCGGCAAGACCACCACCGGGCTTGCCCTCCTCGGCGAATACCCGGCCGGTGCCGTGGTCGAGGGCGAGGTCCGCACACCCGCGGGCCCCGTCGGATACGTACCCCAGCACCCGGCCTCCGTCCTCAACCCCGCCCGGCGCGTCGGCGCCCTGCTCACCGACATCACCGCCCGCCAGGGAGGCGGCCGGCGAGAGCGCAGGAGCCGTGTCGAACAGGCCCTGCGCCACGCCCGGATCGCGGACCCCGAGGCCGTGCTGCGCCGCTTCCCGCACCAGCTCTCCGGCGGACAGCAGCAGCGAGTCGTCCTGGCCCAGGCGTTGCTGCTGGGCGCGCGGGTCATCGTCGCCGACGAACCCACCACCGGCCAGGACGTCCTCACCAAACAGGGCATCGTGGCGGAGCTGGCCGCCGTCGCCGCACAGGGCATCGCCGTCGTCCTGCTCAGCCACGACCTGGACGTCGTACGGGAACTGGCCGACGAGGTCGTGGTGATGCGGGCCGGGAAGGTCGTGGACCGCGGACCCGCCTCGTCCGTGCTGGAGGCTCTCGCACCGCAGAAGCCACGTGTTGCGCGAACCCCCCGCCCCCGCGGTCCCAAGCGGCTGGAGACACGGAACCTGACCGCACGGCACCGCACCACGCAGGGAGCCGCCGAGGTGCTGAGCGACATCGAGGTCTCGCTCGCCGCTGGGGAGTGCCTGGCGCTCGTCGGCCGTTCCGGCAGCGGCAAGACCACCCTCGGACGCTGCCTGGCCGGGCTGCATCGCGCGTACGAGGGCACGGTCCTGCTCGACGGGCTGCCGCTGCCGCGAAGTCTCCGTTCCCGCTCCCGCGCCGAACTGGCCGCCGTCCAGTACGTGTTCCAGGACGCGAAGGCGGCCTTCGACGAGCACCGGCCGGTCCTGGACCAGGTCGCCCGCAGCGCGGTACGGCTCCGCGGAGCCCTGCCGCGGGACGCGCGGCGTACGGCCCTCGACACCCTCGGTGAGTTCGGCCTCACCGACAGCCTTGCCGGGCGGCGTCCCGGAGAGCTCTCCGGCGGCGAACTCCAGCGAGCAGCGCTGGCCCGGGCCCTGCTGGCCGGGCCACAGGTCCTCGTCTGCGACGAGATCACCTCCGGCCTCGACGCGGCCACCCGGACCACCATCCTCGACTCGCTCGCCCGGCTCAGGGAGAGCAACGAACTCAGCCTGGTGTTCATCACCCACGACCTCGCCGCCGCCGCAGCCCTCGCGGACCGGATCGCGGTACTCGACACGGGGCGGATCGTCGAGGCCGGCCCTGCCGGTCACCTGATCGAGATGCCGCAGCACGCCGTCACCAAGGAGCTGTTGTCCGCCTCGCTGACGGCCCTGCCGGACCCGGCGCCGAGATGCTGAAGGCGCCGGACGGCACTCGGTCACCGAGTGGAGGGCGGGACCGCACGGGGAGATACTGCAAGTGATGACCGTTTCGGTTTCCCTCCGGCAGGGAGGACGCCATGCGCGTCTCCTCAGTGCGTGGTGCGCGTGCGCTGGCCGGGTTCACGACGGCGCTGGCCCTCGCCTGGTGCACCTCGGCCGGTGCCGGTGCCGACCCGATGGCCGACGGGCGGCGAGCGGCCCCGCCGGCCGCCATCCCGGTGGTCGCCTCCACCGACGTGTACGGGGACATCGTCGAGCGGATCGGTGCCGACCGGGTCGATGTCGTCTCGATCATCAGCGACCCGGCGCAGGACCCCCACTCGTACGAGGCCAGTACCCGGACCCAGCTGGAGCTGTCCAAGGCGAAGGTCGTCGTCGAGAACGGCGGCGGCTACGACGATTTCATCGACCGGATGCTCCGCAGCTCGGACAACTCCTCGGCTGACGTGATCAACGCCGTGGACGTTTCGGGAAAGGCCGCTCCCGCGGGCGGGCAGCTGAACGAGCACGTCTGGTACGACCTCCCCACGATGGGCCGGCTCGCGGACCGGATCGCGGCCGCCCTGGCCCGGGTCGAACCCGCTGGCACGGGCACCTTCCGCGAGAACGCCGAGGAATTCCGGGACGAGCTGACGGACCTCCGGACCCGGACGGACCGCATCAAGGCGGAACACGCGGGCATGCCGGTCGCGGTCACCGAGCCGGTGCCGTTGTACCTGACCGAGGCCTGCGGCCTGGTGAACCGGACTCCCACCGCGTTCAGCGAGGCCGTTGAGGAAGGAGACGAGGTCTCCCCCCGGACCCTGCGCGAGACCATCGCGCTGTTCACCGGCGGCAAGGTCGAGGCGCTCGTCTACAACGGTCAGACGGCGGGGCCCCAGACCGAGAAGGTCAAGAAGGCCGCCGAGGACCACCGCATCCCCGTGGTCTCCGTGACCGAGACGCTCCCCGCAGGCCAGGACTACATCGGTTGGATGACCGCGAACGTCGACGCGCTCCAGGGCGCCCTGAGCCGGTGACGTGTCGTGGACCGTACGGAAGCCGTCGCGCCGCTCACCCAGCCGGGACCCGCTCCCCGGACGGACGAAGCCTCCGCCGCACCGGTCATCAGGCTGCGCGGGTCAGCCCTTGCCCATGGCGACCGAGTGATGTGGTGCGATCTGGACCTCGACGTACGTCCCGGCGAGTTCCTGGCGGTGCTGGGGCCGAACGGCTCGGGCAAGACCAGCCTGCTGCGTGTGCTCCTCGGCCGCCTGCCGCTGACGGCGGGCACACTGGAGGTTCTGGGCCTGCCGCCCCGGCACGGCAGCCGGCACGTCGGGTACGTGCCGCAGCAGAAGGCCCTCCCCGCCCACACGATGCTGCGAGCCCGGGACCTGGTACGGCTCGGCATGGAGGGACACCGGTGGGGGATGCCGATCGCCCCCGGCGCCGTCCACCGCCGCGTCGAGGAGATCCTGGACTCCGTAGGAGCCCTGCCCTACGCGGACGCACCCGTCGGCCTGCTGTCGGGCGGCGAACAGCAGCGCGTCCGCATCGCGCAGGCCCTGGCCACCGACCCGCGGATCCTGCTGTGCGACGAGCCCCTGCTCTCCCTGGACCTGCAACACCAGCACACGGTCACCGCGCTGGTGGACGAACGGCGCCGCCGCGCCGGAACCGCCGTCGTCTTCGTGACGCACGAGATCAACCCGGTGCTCGGTCTCGCCGACCGTGTGCTGTATCTGGCCCCGCGCGGATTCCGGATCGGCCCGCCGGACGAGGTGATGACCACGGCCGCCCTGTCCGAGCTGTACGGGACGCAGGTCGACGTGGTCCGCGTACGGGGCCGCATCGTCGTGGTGGGGGCACCCGACACGGCCGGCCCGCACCACCCCTCCTCCACCACCAATGGCGGTGGACGGCCATGAGCGGACCGTGGCCGCTGGCCGAAGGCGGTGGGGACGGCGGCGTCTGGCGGCAGATCTTCAACTTCGAGAACTACGGCGACCTGCTGGCCCTGGTCCACAACTCGCTGCTGGCCGGGGTCCTGCTGGGGCTGGTGGGCGGGTTGGTCGGGGTGTTCGTGATCATGCGTGACCTGCCCTTCGCCGTGCACGGGATCAGCGAGCTGTCGTTCGCCGGTGCGTCGGCGGCGCTGCTGCTGGGGGTGAACATCGTCGCCGGCTCCATCGTGGGTTCCCTGCTGGCGGCGGCCGCCATCGGCGTGCTGGGGGTGCGTGCCCGGGACCGGAATTCGATCATCGGCATACTCATGCCGTTCGGGCTGGGCCTGGGTGTGCTCTTCCTGTCCCTCTACAAGGGGCGGACGGCCAATAAATTCGGGATCCTGACCGGTCAGATCATCGCGGTCGACACCCCGCAGATGGCATGGCTCCTCGGCACGTCCGTCGTGGTGCTGGCCGCCCTCGTGTTCCTCTGGCGGCCCCTGACCTTCGCCAGCGCGGACCCGGAGGTCGCCGAGGCCAGGGGCCTGCCCATCCGTACCCTGTCGCTGGCGTTCATGCTGGTCCTCGGGCTCGCGGTGGCCCTGTGCGTCCAGATCGTCGGAGCCCTGCTCGTCCTCGCACTGCTCGTCACCCCGGCGGCCGCCGCCGCCCGGCTCACGGCCTCCCCGGTGCTGCTGCCGGTGCTGAGCGTCGCCTTCGCGCTCGTGGCGATGGAAGGGGGCATCCTGCTCGCCCTGGGCAGCACCATCCCGATCAGCCCGTACGTCACGACCATTTCCTTCGTCATCTACCTGGCGTGCCGACTGGCGAGCGGCCGGCGGGCCGCCCAGGGGGCTTCGGCCCGGGCTCGGCTCGACCCGGTGGGCGCGGCGGGTCCACACTGAGAGGGAGGTCCGGCGCGCGTTCGGCGCGCACGGAAGGAGTTGCTCATGCACCCCCTCGCGATCGCCGCTACGGCAGGCGGCAAGCTGGCCCATTACGCGATATCCGGCGTGGTGGGCGGCCTGATCATCAAGAACGCACCCGCTGCGGCCCCGGCCGCGCGCAAAGCACTGGTCAGCGGTCTCGCTGGCGGGATCGTGGCGAGCAGGTGGCTGGCCTCGGCGGCGGAGGAGGCCCGGCTGAAGGCCGGTGACATGCTGGCCGAGGCCCGTACGACGCTCGGTGAAGAGGTGCCCCCGCCGTCCGCGGTCACCGTCAACCACGACGATCACGGACACGAGCACTGACCATGTCGACCGTCGTGGTCTGCTCGGTGGCCGCGGGCCGCGTCCGGCTGTCAGTGCCCTGGCTGAGAGCACGGCCCGGCTGCGCGGGCCTCGTCGACGACCGGTTGACCGGCATCAGCGGCTTCCGCGCGCTGCGGATCTTCCCGCGTACCGGCAGCGTCGTGATCTGGGCGGCCCCCGACCACCTGAACGTCGAGCAGCTCGTCGAGGCCCTTGAGGAGGCCCCGCCCGCGGCCGTGGTGGCGGCCAAGCCCTCCCGGTCCCTGCCCGACACCTCCACCGGAGAGGTGGCCCGGCTGGTGGTCGGCGGAGCGGTCCTGGCCTTCGTGGCGCTGCGGCGCCTGCTGGGCAGGCCCCGGATCTCCTTCGGATCCTCCGGGGTGCTCGGCGTGGTGACCGTCTTCACCGGTCTGCCGTTCTTCCGGGGCGCCCTGCGCACGCTGCGCGGCCGGAGCAGCCCGGGCACGGACACGCTGGTCACGGCGGCGACGGTCATCTCCCTCGTACTCCGGGAGAACGTGGTCGCCCTCACCGTCCTGTGGCTGCTGAACATCGGTGAGTTCCTCCAGACCCTCACTCTGCGCCGCACGCGCCGCGCCATCGAGGAACTGCTCACGATCGGCGACGAGCGTGTGTGGCTCGTACGTGAGGGCGTCGAGCTCGAGGTCGATCTGGAGACCGTGGAGCCCGGCGACACCGTTGCCGTGTACGAACACCACCGCATCCCGGTCGACGGACACGTGCTCACCGGCGAGGCCCTGGTGGACCAGGCGGCCGTCACCGGTGAGGCGCTGCCCGTCTACTCCAGGGAAGGCGCCCACGTCTACGCCGGCACCATCGTCACTTCCGGGTCACTCACCATCCGCGCGGACTCCGTCGGCCGGGACACCACGGTCGGCAGGATCATCAGCCGGGTCGAGGAGGCCCAGTCGGACCGGGCGCCGATCCAGACCGTGGCCACCCGCTTCACCCAGCGCTTCGTCCCCGTCTCCTTCGCCCTGGCCGCACTCACCTACGTCGTCACACGCGACGCGCGGCGCGCGATGACCATGCTGCTCATCGCCTGCCCCTGCGCGGCGGGACTCGCCACCCCGACCGCCATCAGCGCGGCCATCGGCAACGGTGCCCGCCGCGGCACCCTCATCAAGGGCGGCACCCACCTGGAGGGCATCGGCCGGGTCACCGCAGTCGTCTTCGACAAGACCGGCACCCTCACCTTCGGCCGCCCCCTGGTCACGAGCGTGGTGACCCTCAGCGAGGAGGTCACCGCCGACGAGGTGCTGAGCCTGGCCGCCTCCGGCGAACTACACGCACGCCACCCGCTCGCCCAGGCCATCGTCGCCCGCACCGAGGAGCAGCACCTCCACGTGCCGATCCACCAGGCGTGCGAAGTCGTCCTCGGGATGGGCATGCGGGCCGAACTCGACGGAACCCGCCTCCTCGTGGGCAGTCCCGCCCTCCTGCGCCAGCACGGCGTCGACCTCACCGAGGAAGCTCAGGGCTGGACCGAACGGCTGCGCGCCGGCGGCGAGACCGTCATCTGCCTCGCCCACGACCAGGACCTCATCGGCATGCTCGGCGTCTCCGACGCCGTGCGGGCCGGCGCCGAAACCGTCGTCCAGCAGTTGCGCGACCTGGGCGTCGCCCGCCTCGTCCTGCTCACCGGAGACGCGCAGGAGACCGCCCAGGTCGTCGCCGACACCCTCGGGATCACCGAAGTCCACGCCCACGCGCTCCCGGAGGCCAAACTCCAGCTGATCCGGGACCTCCAGGCCGAAGGCCACACCGTCGCCATGGTGGGCGACGGCACCAACGACGCCCCAGCCCTCGCCCTGGCCGATGTCGGCATCACCATGGGCGAGCACTCCTCCCACGTCGCACTGGAGACCGCCGACATCGCACTCGCCGGCAACGACCTGCGCCAGGTCGCCGCCGTCGTGGAACTGAGCCGCCACACCCTGCGCGTCGTACGTCAGAACTACGGGCTCGCGATCGGCGTCAACCTGCTGGGCCTGGTCGCGGGAGCCGGCGGTTCCATGAATCCCGTTCTCGCGGCCCTGTTGCACAACACGAGCAGCATCGCGGTGGTCGGTAACTCGGCACGCCTGGTCAACCACACCCCGCACCTGCCCCGCGTGGGTGACGACGTCCTGCGGCGGGCCCCGCTGGAGGAGCGCCGCGTGGCCCACCACGATCCCGCGGGCCACGCCGGCACCAAGTCCGAGCCGTAGGCCACTCAGATGCGCATGAACCCGGTGAACGTCACCACGGAGCCCGAGAGGAAGCGTCCGCAGTAGTACAGCCTCCCGTCATCCGCGATGACGGCCGCGTGCTGCGTACCCCCGACGACAGCGGCTCCCGGACTACCGGCCGCGTTGATGCTGGGGAAGGGCAGGGTGTGCACGCCGTTCTCCAGCACCGTGATCGGCCCGTACACCCCCGTGTGCTGCCAGACCTGGGGAACGTGGGGAGAAGAGTTCACGGCGGCCGGATCGCCGAACCTACCGCTGTCCGATACGGTCAGCCTCGCCCACGCCGGATCGGTGGCATCGGAGATCTGCTCGCTGGCGATCAACTGGCTACCGGCATTGATCATGTAGACCACGAAGCGATTGCCCTTCAAGGCGGGCGCCGGCTTGCTGGTGATCGTTTCGCTGCCGATGTTGTACTCCCAACGAGGCTGGGCGGCGTCGAAGTTCGTTTCCTCGAAGCGGTACAACCGGTCGTCCATGCCCCGCACGAACACGTTCACCATGCCGCTCGGGGCTCGCAGGACGGCAGGGTCCCCTTTGAAGTGCCCTCCGTCCCGGCGGCGGATGTCGTAGTCGTCGCTGTTCGGGCCACGGCTACGGAACATGAAGGGAGCATTGCCGTCCCCGCGGAAGTAGATCACTTGCCGGTTGTCGGCTGCGCGTACGGCTGCCGGGGCGCTCTGGGCGGAGCCACCCAGCGACCGCCAACTGCTCCAGGTCCCGAAGCTGGTGTGGTGCACCTCCTTCACCGTGTTGTCGACGCCGCGCGCGTACACCTGGAGGCGGCCGTCCTCCCGGACGATGGCGGTCACACCGGGCTGCACCTCGTTGTTGCCGCCGATGCCGTCCCAGCCGTGGAACCCGGTGCTGGTGCCGACGGCATTCTTCTCCTTGAAACTTCCCCGCGCGTTTTCCCAGTTGTGCCACAGCTTGCCGTTGCCGTCCACGGCGAACACTTCGAGCCGTCCGTCCGGATTGACGGCGAAGGCCGGTGTCTGGACGGGGAAGACGGGCTGCTGTCCGACGGCTGCGGCAGGCGGGCCCAGGACCCCCAGGCCCGCGGCCGCGAGCACGGCCGTGCAGAAGAGAGCGAGTAGGCGGTGAACCAGCATCAAGACCCCTCCTTCGTGTCCTGGTTTAACGCTCCCCGAACCGCGCAGCGAGGACCAGCGGCAAAGGATGCAGCCGCAGCAACATGCAGTGGCCGGCCAGTGCATGTCCGCGCGCTCGCCCGCGGGCCGGAGGGGCCCCCGGAGCGCAGAAGACCCCCGCACTCCAGGTCGCCGGAACCATGGGTTTCGCGACGGCAGGGGCCTGGCATGCTCCGTTGGTGACGACCAACCCACTGGCCTTGTGGGGCATCGACGACACCGCTCTGAGTGCCTACGAAGCCACCTTGGCAGGGCCCGACCGCTGCCCGGCCGACATCGCCGCTGAGCTGGGTCTCCCGGTAGAGCGAACAGCCGCCGCGCTCGCCCGTCTGACCAGCCTGGGCCTCGTGCACAGCGAAGACGGACGCTTACGGGCCGGCCGGCCCTCGACCGCCGTCGCCCGGCTGGTGCGCGACAGGCTCCACGCCGCTGCGGCGGACGCGGCACGTGCCGCTGAACTCCTTGGTGCGATGGACAGGTTCACCGATCTCTACGCGTCGGCCACGGACCCGCCCGGTCCCCTGGTGACGGTGCGGGACCTGTCCGAGCACTGGCAGCGGGCGTCAGCCACCGCTGCCGCCCACGCCTGTGTGGAGAGTCTGTCGGTCAACCCCGACGCCGGGACATTCGAGATGCTCACCCCCGACTATCTGCCGCGCTTCGCCGAACTCCTCCGAGAGGGCACCGTCACACTGCGGTGCATCGTCACCGTGGACCAGCTGCACGCGCCGGTTCCGCAGGCCGCGATCGGCGCCCTGACCGAGGCGGGAGCAGAGTTTCGCGCCTCGGTCGCACTGCCGAGCTGGTTCCACATCCTCGGTCCGCACTACGCCGGAGTTCCGCTGGTCTGGGGTCACGATCCCTCGGCCGATGGAATGGCCCACCACCTGGTCCAGGCTCCAGCGCTGGTGGCGGCGCTGCGTGCGCTGTTCGAGGAGCTGTGGTGCAAGGCGACACCCGTCCCCTGCGCACCGGGCGCGACCCGCGACCCGCGCGGAGTTCTGCGCCTGCTCGCCCAAGGGCTCACCGACGAGGCCGTCGCCCGCCGGCTGGGTGTGTCCGTACGGACGGTGCGACAACGGGTGTCCGAAGCGATGGACGAACTCGGCGTCCGCACCCGCTTCGCGGCCGCTGCGGCCGCCGCCCGGAACGGCTGGTTCGACCAGGACTTCTCCGCTACCGGCCGGCGTACGGGAGAAGGGCCATCTCGCGGGCGTTCTTGATGGCCTGTGCGAGCCGGCGCTGCTGCTGCGCCGTGACGCGGGTGACCCGGCGGCTGCGGATCTTGCCCCGGTCGGAGATGAACTTGCGGAGCAGGTCGGTGTCCTTGTAGTCGATGTACGTGATTCCTGCCGTGTCCAGCGGGTTGGGGCGGGACTTCAGCGGCTTGCTGGGGGAGGGGCGGCGGGCCATGGGTGTTCCTCGGGGTGCGGGGCTCGGGGTGTCGGTGAGTGGGGCAGTGGGGCAGTGGGGCGGAAGGGTCAGGAAACGGAGTCGAGCAACGGGCCGAAGGCGGCGGGGAGCCGCTTCCACGCTTCCCGCCCGGCCGTGTACTCGGCTTCGGTCAGGAGGCAGGAATCCAGGAGCTGTTCGATCCCGTCGCGGTCGAGGCCCGGTGAGGTGAAGACCAGGTGCTGGCAGCAGTCGCCGTGCTCGGGGTCCCAGTCGAGGGCGGCCGCGGCCTGACGCATGGCGGGGACCAGGTCCCAGGCGGCGTCGGGGAGCGAGGCCAGCCAGGGGCCGGCGTTCTCGACGCACAGCGCGCCACCGGCGGCTTCCCAGGCGAGGAGGGTGTCGGGACGGTCTGCGAGCCAGAACCGGCCGCGGCTACGGGCCGCAGCGCACGTCAGGTCCTCCAGGGCCTGGTAGAGCCGCTCGGGGTGGAACGGCCGGCGGCGCCGCCATACGAATGTGGCGACTCCGGCCTCGTCGGCCTCCTGGGGGAGGAGCGCGCAGGCGGGGTGCTGGGCGGCGGCGGCCGTCTCCACGTCGAAGCCGGCGAACGCCGAGCGGGCGAGTTCGCGGGAGTCGGTGGACAGCTGGAGGGCCGTCGGGTGCAGCTGGGCGAGCAGGGCGCGGTCCTCGTCGTCAGCCTCTTCGCTGTCGGCGATGGCGAGGACCGGCGCGTATTCGAGCTGACGGGCCCAGGTGTCCCCGACGGTCCGCTGGTCGGTGGCCGCGGCGGCGAGCCCGGCCTCGGCGAGGTCGTCCCCGTTTCCGAGGCAGGGCAGGACGAGCGCGGGGTCAACGGCGGTGATCACGTTGGTGAGTTCCAGTGCGTCACCGGCATGGGCGGCCACGACCTCGGCCATCGCCCTGGGCTCGACCGAGTCCCAGAGTTCCACCACGGCCAGGCGGGTCAGGCCACCGGCGGCCAGCCGCACCAGCTCGGGGACCAGGTCCTCGCGCAGCGCGCAGCAGGCGCAGTCGTTGACCAGTGGAGTCTCGTCGGCGGACACCTCACCTCCCGAATCGCGCAGCGTGCGAAGCACGTTGCCGCTGGCAGCCGAGGACAGATCGTGGTGCAGGGCGATGCTTCCCGGCACGGCGCGCAGCAGGTGCTCGACGGTCTCCTTGCGCGCGTCGGTGTGCATGCCGCCGACGATCACGACGGGGAGGGTCACTTACTCCCTCCGTAGCGGCGCTCGAAGCGTTCGACGCGTCCCGCGGTGTCCAGTACCCGTGCGGTGCCGGTGTAGAAGGGGTGGCTCTGCGAAGAGATCTCGACGTCGATGACCGGGTAGGTGTTGCCGTCCTCCCACTCGACCGTCTTGGTGCTCGTAGCGGTCGAGCGGGTCAGGAAGGCGAAGTCGGCGGCCTTGTCACGGAAGACGACGGGTCCGTAGGCGGGGTGGATTCCAGGCTTCATGGGATGGCTCTCTCTGGGGGAGGAGGGGTCAGCGCTCTTCGCGGAAGTCGACGTGCCGGCGGGCGACCGGGTCGTACTTGCGCAGGGTCATCCGGTCCGGGTCGTTACGCCGGTTCTTGCGGGTGACGTAGGTGTAGCCGGTGCCGGCGGTGGAGCGGAGCTTGATGATCGGGCGTACTTCGTTGCGTGCCATGGCCTCAGTATACGATAATGGAAATCATTGTCAATAAGAGCTGTAAAGCCGGGCCGGACGGTGCCGTGGCTGCGACCACCGTCCGGCCCGGAGTCTTCAGGCGGCGGTGCCTGCGACCTGCCCGTGTTCGAGCTCGCAGGCGTCGTCGATCCCGTACGTCTCCCAGTCCGGGAAGTCGTCCACGGCGGGCACGGCTTCGCCCGGGCCGAGGAGGCAGGCTTCGAGGGCCGCCCGCAGTGCGTCGGCGCGCAGGCCCGTGCCGATGAAGACGAGCTCCTGGCCCTGCGCGGTGTCCGGTCCGCGGGCGCCCGAAGGTTCGAATCGGGCGACGGCGCCGGCCTGGGACCAGAGGCCGGTCACGCGGGGGCGGCTGGCGATCCAGAAGAAGCCCTTGGAGCGCAGGATCTGTCCGAAGGTGCCGCTGTCGAGGCCCTTGGTGACGAAGGTCCACAGCCGGCCGGGGTGGAAGGGGAGGTCGGCGCGGAAGACGAGCGAGGAGATTCCGTACTCCTCGGTCTCCGGGACGTGGTCGCCGTTGAGCTCCTTGACCCAGCCGGGGGCCTGCTGGGCACGTTCGACGTCGAACAGGCCGGTTCCCAGCACCTGTTCGAGGGTCACCTGCCCGCGGACGGCGGGAACGATCCTCGCCTCGGGGTTCAGTCGCGAGAGGGTCGCGCGCAGCCTGGCGACCTCGGCCGGCCCCACCAGGTCGAGCTTGTTGAGGACGATGACGTCCGCGAACTCGATCTGGTCCATGAGGAGATCGCTGACGGTGCGCTCGTCGTCCTCGTACTGGTCGAGGCCGCGGGCGGTGAGTTCGTCGCCGCCGGCGAGTTCCGGCAGGAAGTTCGCGGCGTCCACGACGGTGACCATGGTGTCGAGGCGGGCGAGGTCGCCCAGGGTGGCGCCGTCGTCGCGCGGGAACGAGAACGTGGCCGCCACGGGCATCGGCTCGGAAATTCCGCTGGACTCGATGAGGAGGTAGTCGAAGCGCCCCTCGCGGGCCAGCCGGTCGACCTCCTCCAGCAGATCGTCGCGCAGGGTGCAGCAGATGCACCCGTTGGTCATCTCGACCAGCCGCTCCTCGGTGCGCGACAGCGCGGCCTCTCCGCCGCGGACGAGCGCGGCGTCGATGTTGACCTCGCTCATGTCGTTGACGATGACCGCGACGCGCAGGCCCTCGCGGTTGCCCAGTACGTGGTTGAGCAGGGTGGTCTTACCGGCTCCGAGGAATCCGGAGAGGACGGTGACCGGGAGCGGTGTGTCGGTCGGGCGTGCCACCGGTTCAGCCTTCGGGGCGCAGCAGGCCGCGTTCGTATGCCTTCACCAGTCGCTGCGGGACCTGGTACACGGAGCCGTCGACCGTGATCGGGACGAGCTGCGGCGTCGTGGCCTTCCATTGGGCCCGGCGGTGGCGGGTGTTGCTGCGGGACATCTTCCGCTTGGGGACGGCCATCGAGATCTCCTGAGGTGTCGAAGGTGCTCGGCGAGCCTACATGAAAACGACGACCGTTTTCAATTAAAAGCCCGGGCCGCCGTGCGGTGGAGCCGGGCTCGGCGCAGGTCAGAGGGCAGCGGGGAACCGGTCCCAGGCTCGGTGCTCTCCCAGTGCGCGCGTCAGCGTCTCCACGACCGCTGCACTGCTCCCGTCCGCGGCGATGCCTGGCTCGTCGAGTCCGATACCCGCGGTTTCGAGGAGTTGCGTGGCGTCGCTCCAGCCGCCGATGGACTTCCCGTGACGGTAGGCCTCGGTGATCATGAGCAGGATCCGCGGATCGGGACCTTCCAGTACGGGAGCACCTGCTTTGGAGTCCCGGGCGCCGTAGGCGTCGGCGCCCGGCTCGGGCACCCCTGCCAGGAGGAGGGCGTCGAATTCCACGGAGCGGGCGGTGGCGAAGGTCCGCTGAACGGCGATCGGTTCACCCTTGGGATCGAGGGTGCCGCCGGCCGGGGCGACGACGAGGGGCACCATGCCCGCGTCCAGCACGGCCTGTCGGGCGGTCCGTACGCCGTCCAGGTCGGATGACGGGTCGGCGATGATGCCGATCACGCGGCCGTCCGTCGGCCAGGTCCCGCCCATCTGGGAGAGGGCGGGGCTGGGCTCGGACGTGACGAGCGGCACGGTGGCCGCGGGCGCCGGCAGGCCCAGGCCCGCGGCCACCTGCTCGCACAGCTGAGGATCGATGTTCGCGAGGACCTTCAGGGTGCGTTCCTTGACGGCCTGCTCGTAGCACTTGTTCAGTTCGAAGGTGTAAGCGGCGATGATGTGTTCGCGCTCGGGCGGCGTCATGCTCAGCCAGAAGAGGCGCGGCTGTGAGAAGTGGTCCGAGAACGAGGCGGGTGCCTCGCGGACCTTGCCCGCCTCGGGGACCTTCACGGGTGTCTCGATGTAGGCGGCCGCGTCGGATCCGGCGAGGAAGGGGCAGCCTCCGTCGAGGCTGTTCGGCCGGTAGGGGGCGACGCCCGTGTGGACGGCGCTCTGGTGCATGCCGTCGCGGAGCATGTCGTTGACGGGGGCGTGCGGCCGGTTGATAGGGATCTGCCCGAAGTTGGGGCCGCCGAGCCGGCTGATCTGCGTGTCGAGGTAGGAGAAGAGCCGTCCGGCGAGCAGCGGGTCGTCGGTGACGTCGATGCCGGGGACCAGATGGCCGGGGTGGAAGGCGACCTGCTCGGTTTCGGCGAAGTAGTTCTTGGTGTTGGCGTTCAGGGTCAGCAGCCCGATGGGCTGGACCGGCGAGCGCTCCTCCGGCACGATCTTGGTGGGGTCGAGGAGGTCGATGCCCTCGAAGGTCTGCTCCGGGGTGTCGGGGAAGACCTGGATGCCCAGCTCCCACTGCGGGAACGCGCCGGACTCGATGGCGTCGAAGAGGTCGCGGCGGTGGAAATCCGGATCCATGCCGCTGATCATCTGTGCTTCCTCCCAGACCAGGGAGTGCACGCCCAGCTTCGGCTTCCAGTGGAACTTCACCAGCGCGCTCTCGTCGACCGCGTTGACCAGACGGAAGGTGTGGACCCCGAAGCCCTCCATCATCCTGAACGACCGCGGGATCCCGCGGTCGGACATGTTCCAGAGGGTGTGGTGGGTGGCTTCGGTGTGCAGGGACACGAAGTCCCAGAACGTGTCGTGCGCGCTCTGCGCCTGCGGGATCTCCCGGTCCGGATGCGGCTTTCCCGCGTGAATGACGTCCGGGAACTTGAGGGCGTCCTGGATGAAGAAGACCGGGATGTTGTTGCCGACCAGGTCGAAGGTGCCCTCTTCGGTGTAGAACTTCGTCGCGAAGCCGCGGGTGTCGCGCACGGTGTCGGCCGAACCGCGCGAGCCGAGGACGGTGGAGAACCGTACGAAGACCGGCGTCTCCACGTCCTTGGCGAGGAACGCCGCCTTGCACACTTCGCCGGCCGCTCCGTAGCCCTGGAAGATGCCGTGGGCGGCGGCGCCGCGCGCATGGACCACCCGTTCGGGGATCCGCTCGTGGTCGAAATGCGTGATCTTCTCGCGCAGATGGTGGTCCTGGAGCAGTACCGGGCCACGAGCCCCGGCCTTCAGCGAGTGATCGGTGTCCGGCAGGCGCGTCCCTTGGGCCGTCGTCAGGTACGCGCCGCTCTGCGCCACGCGTGCCTGGTCCGCGTCCGTCGCCTGCCCTGTCGGGCTCACCGTCTCGGGGCCATCCTGATCGGGCTTCGGGGGGAGGGGATCCGTGGGCTCCGTCGGTTCGGACACGGGCGGCGGCAAGGGGCCCGGCCTACCCGGCAGTTCGTTCTTGGCGGCGTCTTCCGATGTCTGCTGCTTCGTCATGATCGTTCTCCTTGGGGCCGCCGCCGCGGCGGCGTCGATGACAGCGGTGCCTCCATGTCAGGCCCGCGGACGGACCTCTCCGGTGTTCCTGTTTCTGATCAGGGAACGGCGGGCGGGGTAGCGCGTGACGGGGTCGGACACGCGGGGTGCTTCCTGGGATGACATTCGCTTCTCCGGTCTCCGAGGTGCGCCGTGTGCTGTGCGCCGTGCGCTGTTCGCTGTGCGCAAGGAGTGAAGCCGTAGGTCAGCTCGCCGGGAACGGGGCGGCCTTGAGCTGCCGGGCGAGGTGGGCGGTGTTGGCCGCCAGAGTGGCCGTGGTGGCGGCGGTCTTCTCGGGGGTCTTGTCGAGGTCCTGGTAGTCGGTTCCCTGCATCGCTTCGCCTACCCAGTAGGTGACGGCGTTCGGGGCGAGGGAGAAACCGACGTCGTTGAGGCCCTGGAAGAGGTCGGCGCTGACCTTGTGGGCGCCGTCCTCGTTGCCGACGACACAGACCGCGGCGGCCTTGCCGTAGGTGAGCATGCGGCCCTCGGCGTCGGACTCGGAGATCTCCGCGTCCAGACGCTCCAGGACCCGCTGGGCAATGCTGGACGGATGCCCGAGCCAGATCGGGGTCGACAGGACCAGGATGTCGGTGCCGAGGATGGTGTCGCGGATCTCCGGCCAGGCGTCGCCGTCGCCCATGTCGGTCTCCACGCCGGGCTTCACGTCGTGGTCGGCGATCCGGATGGTCTTGCCCGTGACGCCGTGCTCGGCGAGGGCTGCCATCGTCTGCTCGGCCAGCAACTGGGAGCTGGACGGAGCGGGGGAGGGGGAGAGGGTGCAGACGAGCGCGACAGCGCGCAGCGGGGTGTTCCTATTGGGGGCCATGCTGTCCGGCTACCCGCGCACCTGGCTTTGATGTCGCAAGCACTGCGATTCATCCCCTTTGGCTCGGTCCGTGAGGATGCGGATCGAGATGGGCCTGACAGCGCGCGCCGCGCTCAATCAGCTGCAGGGCACGAAGGGATCCGTTTCCGAGGGCGAACCGGCATGAGTGGCGCCGGGGTGGAAAGCCGGCGGGTATGACACCCCTACCGAGCCGAGGCCAAGGCAGCGACCGTGAGCGTACCGACGCCGAGCGGGATGCCGTCGCGGGCCCGGGCGAGCTGGTCGAGGAGCGGGCCCCGGATGAGCCTTCGGACCTGCCCGCGCGCTCCTGGAGGGCGGTACTGCGCGGCACGGTCAAGGAGTTCCGGAACGACGAGCTGGCCGATCGCGCCGCGGCCCTGACCTACTACGGGGTGCTGGCGCTCTTCCCCGCCCTCCTGGTTCTCGTGTCCCTGCTGGGCCTCGCCGGTGATTCGACGACCGAGCGGGTGCTGGACAACCTGCAGCAGCTGACTCCCGGTTCCGCCCGCGACGTGATCAGAGACGCGGTGGAGCAGCTGCAGGGCCGCAGCGGGGTCGGGTCGCTGATGGCGGTCGTCGGTCTCGTCGTGGCGCTGTGGTCGGCCTCCGGCTACGTGGCCGCGTTCATCCGCTCCGCGAACGCCGTCTACGACATGCCCGAGGGCCGCCCGGTGTGGAAAGTGCTGCCGCTGCGCCTGGCGCTGACCGTCTCGCTGATGGTCCTCGCTTGTGCCAGCGCGCTGATCGTCGTCTTCACCGGCGGCCTGGCGCGGCAGGTGGGGACCGCCCTGGGGATCGGCGACAGTGCCCTGACGGTGTGGTCGATCGCGAAATGGCCGGTCCTGGTGCTCCTCGTCACGATCATGATCGCGCTCCTGTACTGGGCGGCGCCGAACGCCAAGGGCCGCGGATTCAGGTGGGTGACACCGGGCAGCTTCCTGGCCCTGGCCATCTGGATGATCGCCTCGGCCGGCTTCGCGTTCTACGTCGCGAACTTCGCTTCGTACAACAAGACGTACGGCACGGTCGCGGGTGTGATCGTCTTCCTGGTCTGGCTGTGGATCACCAACCTTGCGATCCTACTCGGGCTGGAGTTCGATGCGGAGCTGGCCCGCCAGCGGGCGATCGCGGGAGGGCTGCCCGAGGACGCGGAGCCCTATGTCCGGCCCCGCGAAACCCGCGCGTGGAGCGACCAGGACCGCCGCCGCATGGAGCGGTGAGCGCGTATGGATCGCTCGGCGGCGGCAGCGACGGCAGCGGTGGCGGTGCGGGCAAGGGCGAACGGCTGGAGCATCCCGTCCGCTCTCGTGAGCGCAAGGCTGGCGGAAGCGACCCACGCACAGAAGCATCCGCTTGTGGCGTGGGTGCTCGGTCGTTTACTGGGTAGGCGCGCCACGACAACGGCGTGCGCATCGTAAGGGGAGACTCCGCATGAGCACGATAGAGCGGCAGACCCACAGCTCCGATGAATCCGTGAGCGTGCTGGTTTCGCGCGCTTCCCAGCAGATTTCGGAGCTGGTCCGCGAGGAGATGCAACTTGCGCGGGCAGAAATGACTCAGAAAGGTAAACGCTTCGGGAAGGGCGGCGGCCTTTTCGGCGCGGCGGGCCTGATCGGAATTCTGGCAGCTCAGGCCCTGATCGCAGCCTGCATCGCAGCCCTCGCGTTGATACTGCCGGTGTGGGCATCGGCCCTGATCCTTACGGCGGCGCTCGCGGTGGTTGCCGCAGTGATTGCCCTGGCAGGGAAGAAGCAGATCGCCGAGGCCGGCGCGCCCGTACCGGAGCAGACCCTCGACAGCGTCAAGGCCGACCTGGCCGAGATCAGGGAGAAGGCGCACCGATGACCAAAGAATCCCGGACCAATATCGGCACGCCCACCCCCGACGAGCTGCGTGAGCAGGTCGAGCGCACCCGCGACGAACTCGGGCAGACCGTCGAGGCTCTGGCGGGCAAGGCCGACGTCAAGGCCCAGGCGAAGGAGAAGGCAGCCGCTGTCAGAGAAGGGGCCGCCGAGAAGACCGCCCTCGTCGCCCACCAGATCCGCGCGAAGGCCGAGCACGCCGCGCAGCTGGTGCAGGACACGACGCCCGACCCGGTTCTCGACAAGGCCGGCCAGGCCGCGACGGTGGCACGCGCCAACCGGAAGCTGCTGCTCATGGCCGGCGCTGCTCTGGTCGTCCTCCTGCTGGTGCGGCGCAGCCGCGGACGCCGATGAAAGCCTCAAAGGTCGCCTACAAGCCCGTCGGTCTGGCGCTGGGTGCCGTCAGCGGGATGATCGCGGGCGCCGCGTTCAAGCAGGCCTGGAAGCTCGTCGAAGGCGAAGGCGACGCTCCCAGCGCCACGGACGAAGACCGCTCCTGGCAGCAGATCCTTGTCGCCGCCGCCATCCAGGGCGCGATCTTCGCCGTGGTCAAGGCCGCTGTCGACCGCTCGGGCGCCGTGGCCACCCGGCGTATGACCGGTACCTGGCCGGGCTGACCCGCCGCGATCCCGCGCGAGGGGAGTACGTACCGGCCCGGCAGGCATCACCTGGAACCGGAACCGGAACCCCACCAGGGTGTTCTTGCACCCATCAGGAGCCGAGGCGACCGCTTGGGCGAATGGTGGGACGATGGCAGGACCAGCGGTAGAGGCGCCGCACCCGTGCGCCTATCCCGAGACAGACAGCAGGCCAGGCCATGACGAAGCAGCCGAAGCCGTCCCAGCCCACGCACGGCAAGGGTCCGAGTCGCTACGAGGGCACCGAGCAGCACGGCTGGTCGCCGGATGTGGACGAGACCCGTCAGCAGGAGAACCCGAGCGCCCACCGTTCCTTCCACCCGGACAAGTACGCCGCGGACAAGGGGCCCGGCCGGACGGTGTCCAAGGAAGAGGCGGGCAACCCCCACGGCAACCCGGTGAAGAGCAGGGGCAAACGCGGGGAGGAGCAGAGCAAGGGCTCCGGGGACAAGGGCATGCACGACACCGGCACCCGAGGCCGATCCCAGCGGCCCAGTGGAACGAAGGACGCTTCCGCCTCGACGGGTGTGGACCCCCAGGACCCGCCCGGCAAGCGCAGCGGTGGATAGCTGCGGGTAGTGCAGTTCGTCCCCGCAGCCGCGCCCTCGTCCGGCGCAGGTGAGACAAAGGGCTGGAGGGTTCCGGGCCGGGGCACAGGCGATGCCGACTCGCGCGGTCTACCGACCGCTGCCGGTCCCCTCTCCGGTGCGCCGGGGCCGGCTGTAGCCAGGCGGGCGCGGGCTTGACGACTGCGGCTCTGCGGGGTGCTGCGGGTGCGGATGCAGCCCGGGGCCGAGGGGTGGTCCGCCCAGGGGGGTGGGGGAGAGGTCGGCGGGGGCCTCGCCCGCCTCCAGGAGCGTGTCGGCGGAACCGACGATGAGGGGATCGGGGCGGCCCACCGCCGCTTCGTCCTTCCGGTCGTAATCAATGCGCGACAAAAGGCTGCGGATCGCCTCCAGCCGGCCTCGCCGCTTGTCGTTGCTCTTGACCACCGTCCAGGGCGCGTGGTCGGTGTCGGTCGCGCGGAGCATCGCGACCTTCGCGGTGGTGTACGCGTCCCACAGGTCCAAGGAGGCCAGGTCCGTGGGCGAGAGCTTCCACTGCCGCACCGGATCGACCTGGCGGATCGCGAATCGGGTGCGCTGCTCGGCGCGGGAGACCGAGAACCAGAACTTCACCAGCAGGATCCCGTCCTCCACGAGCATCGCCTCGAAGGCCGGGCACTGCCGCAGGAACAGTTCGTACTGTTCCTGGGTGCAGAACCCCATGACCTTCTCGACGCCGGTGCGGTTGTACCAGGAACGGTCGAAGAAGACGATCTCACCGGCTGCCGGCAGATGAGCGACGTACCGCTGGAAGTACCACTGCCCCGCCTCCCGCTCGGTCGGCTTGTCCAGGGCGACGATCCGTGCCCCACGGGGGTTGAGCCGCTCGGTGAACCGCTGGATCGTGCCGCCCTTGCCCGCCGCGTCCCTGCCCTCGCAGATCACCACCAGCCGGGCCCTGGTGTCTTTCACCCAGCGCTGCAGCTTCAGGAGCTCGATCTGCAAGATGCGCTTGGTGCGCTCGTACTCCTTCCGCCTGATCTTGCGGTCGTACGGGTAGTTCTCCTGCCACGTGCGGATCGGAGCGCCGGAGGAGTCCAGCAGCACGGGCTGCTCCGGCCGGCGGTCATCCACGCTCAGCCCCGTCAGCAGCTTCTCGGCCCCTGACCGCTGGAACTCGTGGTCCTTCATGCCAGGCCCCTACCCATGTAATACGCCCGGATGACCTCCATTCGGCAGGGTGACGGGCCGTGCCACAGCTTTTCGGGTTCGGCGGCCAAAACGTCGTTCTCGCACTCCACGCCCCGTGAGGGCGCGGCGGCCGCGCGATCTTACAGATTCCTGACGGCAACCCCGTGCGACGCCCGGAGGGCCCCGTCCGCCTCTAGCGTGATCGGTACATCCCCCGTGTGCGACCGGTCGGCGCAAGCTGTGCCGGGGCGCCGCTTCGACTTCAGAACCCGAACACCGAACACCACTGGACAGGCGGAGAAATGACTGTTGAGACGCTTCGGATATGCGCCTACCCGGAATGCACCAATCACGTCGAAGCGCCGACGCCCGACGCCCCGGCCCCTCACTACTGCGGTCATCCCGAGCACAATGCGCTGGGTGCCTTCCGCAAGTTCCGCGCCACGAGGCAGCAGCGCAAGGAGGAGAAGCGCCAAGCGGCCGAAGCCAAGAAGGCGGCCAAAGCGGCGGCCGACGCTCGGCTCCCCGCCCAGATCACCACGCCGCCGCCCGTAGCCCAGGCGCCCGACCCGGCCTCTCCCCACGGCGCGGAGGTGATGGAAGCCGTACGGGACGGGGCCGAGGCTCGTGACAATCTCATCGCACTCATGTCCCAGCTGGCCACAGACTTGCCCGCCTACTTCGAAGAGCTGGCCATCATCACGGACTCGGTTGCCGCCGAGGCGCGCATCGAGACCGTGACCAAGGCCGCGGCCCAGCGGACTCTGGCCGCCGAGCAGCGCACCGCGCTGGCGGAAGAGGCCGCGGAGATGGCCATCGCCCAGCTGGACGAGGCCAAGCAGATGTTCGAGGAGGAGACGGAGAAGATCCGCAACGAAACCGCGCAGCAGGTGGCCGACGCGGAGTTCGTGCGTGCCGAGCTCGAACGCTACCGCGAGCGGGTCGGCCGGCTCGAGGAGCGTCTCGACAAGGTGCGTGAGGAGGCGGACGCGGCCCGCAGGGAGCGCAGCGACCTCGCCCTGGCGATCGAGCGTCACCGCGCGGAGAACAACGCGTAATCCTCTACTGCCTCGGGGACCGCCTGGCGGCGGGTGGAACGCCGCTCGCCGCGAGATCGGGCTTCCGCCGGGTAGTGGGACAGGTCGCCGTACGGTCTCGGCCGCCGCGATGCCCCTGGCCGCTCTCGTCCTCAGGTACTTCCCTCGCGGTCACGCGCGCGCGGGGAGGTCCCGTACGAAATGGCGTACGGGACCTCCCCGCGACAGGCCTTACGCGGTGGTGCGTCGGCGCCTACCCGTGCCGGCGACGAGAGCGGCGCCCATGGCGAGCGCCACCCCGGCGCCGCCGAGGGCCCAGCTGGTGGCCGGGTCGGAGCCGGTGGTGGCGAGCTGGCCGCCGGTGGCGGTGGCGGTGGCGGTGCCGGTGGGAGAGCCGGCGCCCTGGTTGACGACGGGCGTGGCGCCGCCGCCGTCGGGCTTCGGCTGGTTCCCGGTGTTGCCGCCACCGGTGTTGTCGCTGCCGTTGCCGCCGGTGTTGCCGCCGGTCTGGCCACTGCCGGTCTGGCCACCGTTGCCGGCATCGCTGCCCGGGGCGGAAACGGAGGTGTAGGTGAAGATCAGGGGCGACATGATGTCGTCGTCGTAGCTCGCGTCGACCACGACGAAGGCCCTGCCCAGCGGGGCGTCCGGCGCGACCTTGACCCGCAGCTGGATGTCGACCTTCGCGTCCTTGCCGACAGCGCGGTCGAAGACGATTCCGGCGGCCCAGGAAGAGAGCTCCTTGTCGCCCTTGACCCAGTTCTTGCCGTCCCAGACCTCGACCTGGAGGTGCTTCGCCTCGAGGGTGTTCGCGTCGTTGGCGAGGAAGACGCGGAAGCCGTACCGGTCGAACGCGCCCTTGCCGGTGTTGTCGACGCTCAGGGTGAGAGGCTTCCACTCGCCGTCGGCCTTCAGGCCGGTGTCCGGCAGGCCCTTCAGCACGACCTTGGGGCCCCGGTGGCCCGACTGCGGGTCGGCGGCGGTCACCTTGGAGTCGTACCGGACCCGGTCCGCGGATCCGCCTTCGGCGGTCGTGCTCAGGGAGAAGCGGCTGGGGGCGGAGTCCTTGGCGAACTTCATGCGGAGCTTGAGGTCGAAGACCTCGTTCGCCTCGATGTCGACATCGGCGAGGGTGAAGCTGTACGCCTCTTCCGAGCCGTACGCCTCGACCTTGTGCCAGCCCCAGGTGCCGGAGGCGTTGGGGGCGTTCACCTCGAGCTGGATGTCGCCCGACTCCCAAGCCGTCGTGTCGCGGGCCATGAGGGCGAGCTCAAGCGAGTAGTCGTCGGCCGCCGGCCGGCCCGAGTTGTCCACGTGGAGGGAGAACTCCCGCCACTCGCTGCCCGCCTTGAACGCACCGGGAAGCCCGGTCAGCGTCGTCGTCGGCGCCTTTGCGGCCTTCTCGTCCTTCTTGGCGGCGGCGTCGGGCTTCGCCTGCGCCTTCGGGTCCTGAGCCTTCGGGTCCTGGGCCTTCGGCTCCTGAGCCTTCGGCTGCTGGGCCTGCTGACCGGCCGGTTCACCGGTCTCCGGGGCCGCGTCGCCGTTCGGCTCGACGTCCGGAGTGGTGACGGCCGGGTGCTGCACCTCTTCGGCCATGGCGGGAGTTGCCATGAGCACGGTCGGTCCGACCACCGCGGCGGCGGCCACGACGGCCATGCGCTGGAACTTGAGCTTCACGTCTGCTATCCCCTCACGGGCCCCAGGTGCGCGTCGCGCATCCCCCCTGGGCCACGTCAATATTCTGAACATCGTCAGAGTAATGGCTTTGTAAAGCCCCTGGTCGAGCGGGGTTCGCCGACCGCCGGCGGAGGAGTCCCCTGGCGGACGATGCCCAGGGCGTCGCGGGCGGTGAGGTCGAACGGACCATCACCCCTGTGCCCCGGGCGTAGTGGGGCGCGGGCTCCGTGTCAGTCGTCGATCGCCTGGTAGAGCGTGGTCCAGAAGTCGTGGACGAGCCGCGCCGGGTCCGGAGTGGTCAGGCCGACCTGGGTGAGCAGGATTCCGGTGAGCTGGTTGTCCGGGTCGGCGTACGTCGAGGTGCCCGTTCCGCCGTCCCAGCCGAACTGGCCGATGGGCGCGTAGTCGGCGCGGTAGGTGCGCACCGCCATCCCGAAGCCCCAGCCGCCTTGCTGTCCTTGGCCGAACGACACATGGACGGCGTTGCGGGCCAGGGCGGATCGGGCGCTCTCCTGCTCGGGCGTGAGGCTGTTGGTGGTCATCAGCTGGACGGCGGGCCGGGACAGGATCCGTTCGGTTCCGTGCGTCCCCTGGTTCAGCAGCATCCGGAAGTAGGCGTGGTAGTCGTCGACGGTGGAGACCAGCCCGCCGCCGCCGGCCTGGAACGCCGGAGGCGCGCTGTACCGTCCGCCCACCGCCTCGTCCCACACGGTGAACTCACCGGTCTGCGGGTTGGGGGCGTAGCTGGGCGGCAACCGGTCGATCTTGTCGGCGGGCACGTGGAAACCGGTGTGAACGCATACGGTGCAGCGGGGGTGTGCGGGCGCGCCCAGCTCCGCGCATGCCGGCGGACAGGAGGCGAGCACCGTGCCCGGAGGCAGACTCACCGATGAGGGCCGCCGGCACCTTCCTCGAACAGCAGGGAATGCTCATGGAAGCGGAGCCGAGCTGCCCGGAGCGCCGGGCGATACGAGTGACATCCCTCGCTGTGCGCTCGCTCCTGGGGAAGACCACGCCGCAGGCAGCCTCCTGGCAGGCTGAAGCGGCAAGGGGGCCCGTAACTTCGCTTTCTGCCAGCCAGACGCGGGAAACAGGCACCCATCCGAGCTGGCACCGACGCTGCCGGGGCCTTCTGGCCGGATGCCTTGCTCGAAGTGGCAGGACCTCAGAGGGACTTCAGCTGCGTGCGCAAGAGACAGAACTCGTTGCCCTCGGGGTCGGCCAGGACATGCCAGCTCTCTTCTCCGGTCTGGCCGATGTCGACAGGCACGGCGCCCAGCGCGAGCAACCTGCTCAGCTCGGCTTCCTGGTCGCGGTCGGTGGCGTTGACATCGATGTGCAAAGGGAGCTTCCCGAGCCGGGGGTTGCGGCCCGCGTTGAAGACGAGGGTGGGCTGTGCTCCGCCGAATCCGACTCCGGGCGGGCCGATTTGGATGCTGCCGTCATCCTCTCGGTCCAGCTCGACGTAGCCGAGGACATCGCACCAAAATGCGGCCAGTCGGCCGGCGTCTTCCGCGTCGATGACGATTTCGCTGATTCGGGATGCCATGCCGCGAGGATAGCTACCCAGGTCCGGCCCCGGCCTTACCCGAGCGGCACGATCCCCTGCCGCCGGTCCGATGACCCAGACGAAGCATCCCTTGCCTTGCACACGATGCCTCCAGGCCCTGGGGGCCTGGGGGCCTGGGAGATGCAGATGCAGTTGCCTTACTGCCTTACTGCCTTGCTGTCGGCGAACACGGTCGGATAGAAAGTTTGCATGCTTAGAGGCAGCAAGGTCGGGCTCAGGGCCCGGCACGAGGAGGACATCCCGATCCTGCGGGCTGAGCTCTACGACGACGTGGTCAACTCCTCGCGGGCCGAGAGCCGGCCGTGGCGGCCGAGCACGCCCGGCTCGAAGGACGCGCGGCTCGTGGTGGACGACAAGGAGCAAGGGCACGTCCCGTTCTCTGTGGTGGAGTTGGGCGGCGGCACGCTGGTCGGCACCGCGGTGCTGTCGAACATCGACAACCACAACCGGTCCGCGCACATCGGCCTTGGGCTGCTGCCGTCCTCCCGCGGCAAGGGCTACGGCACCGACGTGGTCGCGGTGCTGTGCCACTACGGTTTCGTCGTGCGCGGCTTGCAGCGGTTGCAGATCGAGACGCTGTCGGACAACGCCGCGATGCTGCGCTCAGCCGAGCGCAACGGCTTCGTCCGCGAGGGCGTGCTGCGCTCCTCGGCGTGGGTGATGGGCAAGTTTCTCGACGAGGTGCTGCTCGGGCTCCTCGCCCAGGACTGGAAGCCGGACTCGAAGGTCTAGGGTCTGCCTGAAGAACGATCCCCTGCGTGTCTCGGAAGTTGCCGGTACTACGTTCCTTACATGCCGGTGCGGGACGAACTCCCGGTGGAATCAGCGGACTTCTTCCTCCGCTTCCTCGCTGGTGCCACTGAGGAGGAGCGGGAGCACCGACCAGCGCCGGCCCGCCACCCCCCATGTCACTCCAAGGACCCGAAGCCACGACGGTCACATGATCCGCCGGACAGGCTCTAGTGCTGTGCCGCGTTAGATCGTGGAGTGGTGCAGGTGAACCTCCGTGCGTCCGCTACGTTGGCCGAACGTGACGGTGCCGACGCAGACACCGTCCGCGCGGCCTGCATCTGCGAGCTGTGTGTCCAGGTCGTAGACACGATAAGGTCCGCTCGATAGTTCGAAGCCTTCCGGTCTGCCGGAAGGCTTCTCGCGTTCTTGAGGAGGATCAGATGGCAGACTTTGTTGTCCGCAGAGCGGGCGCCGAGGACCGCGACGTCCTGGAACGACTCTGGCCGCTTTTCCTGCACGACCTGTCGGAGTTCTGGGGCGTCCTGCCGAACCCGGACGGAACATACCGCCGCGAGTGGCTAGAGTCGGCGATCGGCGATCCCACCTGGTCGGCTTATCTCGTATGGTCTGGTGACCGGCCGGTCGGCTTCGCGTTCGTACGCGCGCTGGACAGCGATGCGCGCGTGCTGAACAGCTTCTTCGTGGTGCGAGGGGCACGCAGGTCGGGCCTGGGGTTGCGAGCGGTGCAGGCCGTCCTGGCCGCGCACCCTGGCCGATGGGAGATCGCTTTTCAGGAGGAGAACGCGGGCGCGGCACGCTTCTGGCGTCACGTCGCTTCCGAAGTCGCGGGCGAGGCCTGGACCGAGGAGCGGCGACCGGTGCCTGGGAAGCCCGAGCTGCCGGGGAACACATGGGTTGCCTTCGATGCGCGGTAGTCCTCCTTCGCGTTAGTTCGTGAAGGGGTGTTGGTCAGGCCGGCTGGTCACCGAGGTAGAGGTAGCAGGCACAGTCCATGCAGTCTTCGGGGCTGCCGATAGGTAGGCCGGTGGGCAGGAGGTTGTCCTCGTACTTGCCTCGGCTGGCGAGGTAGAGGGCGAAGCCCCAGGTGTGCAGGATGCCGGTGAAGCGCAGGCGGCATAGCGGCAGCGGTTCCTCCTCGCCCGGCAGTTCCCCCGCCACGTGGGTGAATCCTGAGCGGAAGCGCACCTGGACGCGGGCGAGCTGGGGCCAGCGTTCCTTGGCGCGGACGTTCAGACGGTGGCGCAGGTGATCCTGCATGGACTCGGGCGGATTCTTCGGCACGGGTCCATCCTGCTGGGGCACCCCCGCATACGCGTGATCATCACTTTGGTCGGGGGCGGGCGAGGGTGTGGCCGGGATGGTTGAGGCGGTCGTGGTGGAGTTGGACGAGAGGGTGCGCGAGCGTCTGATCCGTACAGCGGTTTCCCTGAAAGCGCAGGTGCGGGCGGTGCTCCGGGCGCGGATCGTGCTGGCGGCGGCTGAGGGCCTGAGCAATGGGGCCATCGCGCCGGACCTGGCGGTCAGCGTGAACACGGTCCGTAAGTGACGCGGACGGTTCGCCGCTCTGGGCCGGGACGGGCTGAAGGACGCCGCCCGGTCGGGCCGGCCCACGGTATACGGGCCCCAGGTGGCGTTGGCGATCGTGGCCGCCGCCACCAGTGCGCCCCCGCACCCGGAAGCGACCTGGTCGCACCGCACGATCGCCGCCCAGGTCGCCGGCACTGTCTTCGTCACCATCTCTGCCTCCCAAGTCGGCCGGAACTTGGCCGACTTGGACCTCAAGCCGCACCGGTTCCGCGGTTGGCTCACCCGCCGGGACACCCCTGACTTCTGGGACCGTGTCACGGACGTGTGCGACCTGTACCGCGACCCGCCTGAAGGGGCGGTGGTGCTGTCCATCGACGAGAAGACCGCGATCGCCGCCCGCGCCAGGCGCCACCCCGGTCGTCCCGCCAGGCCGGGCGAGCCCGCTCGCGAGGAGTTCGAGTACCGCCGCCACGGCACCGCCTCGCTGGTCGCCGCCCTGGATGTGCGCACCGGCGAGGTCCTCACCGAGATCATTGCCCGCAACGACGCAGCGACGTTCACTGCCTTCCTCGACCAGCTCGACACGGCCATCGCCCCAGACCAGGACATCCATGTCGTGCTGGACAACGGCTCCTCCCACACCGCCAAACACACCAAGGCATGGCTGGCCGACCACTCGCGCTGGCACATGCACTGGACCCCGCCGCACGCCTCCTGGCTCAACCAGATCGAGCTGTTCTTCTCCGTCCTGACCCGCCGCGTGCTGCGACACGGTGACTTCTCCAGCCGCAATGACCTCATCGACAAGCTGGAGAGTTACGTCATCGGCCGCAACGAGACCGCGAAGCCGTACAGATGGACCTATGACGGCAGCCCACTCAAGACCGCCTGATCAGACCCAACACCCCTCCACGAACTTGCGCGGGGCAGCACTAGGCCGTGTCTGATGGCTCTTGCCCGGGTGGTGGATCTGCTGCCGTTCCGGGCATGAGTCGGTCATGGTGCGTCGGCATGAACTGACGAATGCTCAGTGG